>JBGVKW010000084.1:0-18890 GCA_045123895.1 Agathobacter sp. | reverse complement strand
GAAATCGCAAAAAGCCAGTAAAATCAAGGTTTTCAAGCAAAGGAGATAGAAAAATGAAATTAGGAATCGTTGGACTTCCAAATGTAGGAAAATCAACTTTATTTAATTCACTTACAAAGGCTGGAGCACTTGCTGCAAACTATCCATTTGCAACAATTGACCCAAACGTGGGAATTGTACCAGTTCCAGATGAGAGAATTGAAAAATTAGGCGAGTTATACAATACAAAAAAGGTAACACATGCTGTGATTGAATTCGTTGACATCGCTGGACTTGTAAAGGGCGCTTCAAAGGGGGAAGGACTTGGAAACCAGTTCCTTGCAAATATCCGTGAGGTAGATGCAATCGTGCATGTTGTACGTTGTTTTGAAGATGGAAATATTGTGCATGTAGATGGAAGTATTGATCCGGCACGTGATATAGAGACAATCAATTTAGAGCTTATTTTCTCAGATGTAGAGATTCTTGATAGAAGAATTGCAAAGATTTCAAAACAGGCAAGAATGGACAAGACACTTGCAAAAGAGCTTGAGCTTGTAGAGGCAATCAAGGCTCATCTTGAGGAAGGAAAAATGGCGAGAACTTTTGAACTTCCAGATGATGAGGATGCGGCAATCTGGTACAAGGGATATAATCTTCTTACAGCAAAGCCGACAATTTATGCTGCAAATGTAAAAGAGGATGAGCTTGCAGATGACGGCGCGTCAAATCCAAATGTCGCAAAGGTAAGAGAAGTTGCAGCAGCAGAAGGCTCAGAAGTATTTGTTATCTGTGCGCAGATTGAGCAAGAGCTTTCAGAGCTTGATGATGAGGAAAAAGCAGAGTTTTTGGCTGATTTAGGAGTAGAGTCTTCTGGCCTTGATAAATTAGTAGCAGCAAGCTACAGATTGCTTGGACTTATTTCATATCTTACAGCAGGAGAAGATGAGTGCCGTGCATGGACAATCACAAAGGGAACAAAGGCTCCACAGGCGGCTGGAAAGATACATACAGATTTTGAGAGAGGATTCATTAAGGCAGAGGTTGTAAACTACAAAGATCTTCTTGAGTTGGGAAGTCTTTCTGCAGCAAGAGATAAAGGTCTTGTTGGAATGGAAGGAAAAGAATATGTTGTAAAAGACGGAGATGTTATCCTCTTTAGATTTAACGTATAAGAATGTATGTAAAATGCATATAAATTATGAAGAACGCATAGGATGAATCAGAGGAGGTTTTATCTTATGCGTTTTTTAGATTTGTGTGATAAGGAAGTTGTCAGTGCAGAAGAATGCAGATTTATTGGTCATGTAAGGGATTTGGAGTTTGATCCTGTTTGTGGAAATATCTGTGCGATAATTGTACCTGGTCCGGGAAAATATATGGGATTTTTATGCAGAGATTATGAATACTGTATTCCGTGGAAGAAAATATTAAAGATAGGACCTGATATTGTATTAGTAAATGTAGATGAATGTGATATGAAACACAAAATATAGTGTTTTGTTTGACATTGGCTTTGAGGAAAGTTATACTCTAGATATATGTATTTTTACTAGAAAAAGTGTATGGAGGGTACAATATGAAGTGTCCATTTTGCAGTAGTGACAACACAAGAGTAATTGATTCAAGACCAGCTGATGACAATAATTCAATCAGACGAAGAAGATTGTGTGATGATTGTAATAAGAGATTTACTACTTATGAAAAAGTAGAGACTATTCCTCTTATTGTTATTAAAAAGGACAACAATAGGGAGCAGTATGACAGAACAAAAATTGAAGCAGGAGTTTTACTTGCTTGTCATAAGCGACCTATTTCGGCAAATCAGATTTCAAAGCTGGTAGACGATATTGAGGTTGAAATCTTTAGCCGTGAGGAAAAAGAAATTCCAACAAATCTTATAGGGGAGTTAATTATGGACAAACTTAAGGATTTGGATGCAGTTGCTTATGTTAGATTTGCTTCTGTATACAGGGAGTTTAAGGATGTAAACACGTTTATGAATGAATTGAAGAAAATGCTTGTATAGAAGGCTAAATAGAAAGGGAATCTATGAATATTTCAGGTATCAGACCAAGCGAGGGCTTTTATTCTTACAATTCAATAAAGATTAATGAACTGAGAAATCAGCAGATTATGTCTGCACATCAGTCCAGATTGGTCAAAGAGGAGGCAGTGGGTCCGAGTGCAGAAGAAATACTCGATGCCAAAGCAGCCCAGACATTTTCATCAATGGATTATGCAAAAACATATAATGCAAATGATGTTTATGAATTGAAAGGGAATGACAGTGATATTTCCTTGCTTGATGTAAAGAAGGTTGTGTCTGATTTGGATAAGGATAAGGTGCTAGAGCAGTATCATTTTTTTGTGGGTAGTAAAGATGCTTCAATATCTATTGTGGCAAATGATAATGTAAAAGAAAATCTTAGATCAGGGGAGAATTTTACACTTTAAATCACAAAGGTAAGGAAAGAGAATGAGTTTTTTATATCCTGGAGAATATTTAGAATCCACATATGTAATTGATTTTGGTAAATTGTACAATGAAGGATACCGAGGTGTTATTTTTGATATAGATAATACACTTGTCACTCATGGTTCACCAGCTGATGAGCGGGCGATAGTTTTGTTTAAGCATTTGCATGAACTTGGTTTTAAGTGCATGTTATTATCCAATAACAAAGAACCACGTGTAAAATCTTTTAGTGAGCAGGTGAATGCATTCTATACATACAAAGCTGGCAAGCCAAAACCATCGGGATATCGCAACGCTATGGAGAGACTTGGAACAGATAAGAGCAATACGGTTTTTGTAGGTGATCAGATTTTTACTGACATTATAGGTGCAAACCTTGCTGGAATCAGATCTATTCTGGTAAAACCTATAGATAAGCACGAGGAAATTCAGATTGTCCTAAAAAGATTTTTAGAAAAACCGATTATTGGATGCTATTTATTGCATAGAAAATTATTTAAAAATAAAAAAAAGAAAGAGCGCTAATTGCTCTTTCTTTTTTTATTCATATTCACTACCAGGTATACACTAAAGATTGCAACTGCAAATAGAAGCTGAATACCTAGGTTAGTCCAATATGTGCTCATTGATATTGCTTCATGTGTAAAGCCAGAAATCATATTGTTGGTTTTAATGTACCAATAAGCTGGCAGGAATTTTGAAAATGCCACAACACTATCTGATAACATCCACAGTGGAACGAATACACCACAAAGGAAACTTGTTCCTAATGATAGAACATTCGATACAAGGTTTAATGAATCAGCTCCTAATCTAAACGATCCAATTAGTAAAGTGAGTGAAATAATTACTATTACATAAACAAAGCTGTTTAGCATGCACATTAATCCATTTGAGGATAATGTTTGTGAAGGACCATAAATAAGTGTTGCACAAGTCATCAGGATTAGCCATAATCCGATTGAATAAGTTACACATCCAAGTCCGATTTCAATGGTCTGTCTTATTTTAGAGTATGAAGAACATGTTACTCTTGAATCAAGATCCTTTTTGTGGAAAGAGATTAGTATTGGTGTTATTCCTACAACAAGTATTGAGATTGCAATATATGCAAAGTACTGAAAGAAGTAGAAAATACCAGTATCATCACTCTTTGTTGTCTTTTCAAATTCAATTACTTCTACATCAGATTTACAACTTTCAATTGTTTTTGATGTTTCTGTTAATGCTTCATTAAATGAATATCCGCCGTCAAGATTTAACTTAAGTGTATTAATATAGGAACTAATGTCCTGATTAAAAAAGTATCCTGAAGCAGAGTCTGATCTCATTGTATGAGAGAGCAGATTATCAAATTTTTGATTTTTCAGGTTATCTTCATATCCGGAAGGGATATTAAGAATATATTGTATTTGTTCATAATACAGATTGTCCTGTAGAGTTTCTTTGTCGTATGAATCCATCTTTACATACTCATGTTTGTCAGATAAATAGTCGATAAGTGCCTGACTTGCATCTGATTTATCCTCGTCAATTACAGTAAATTTTACAGTTGAAGCTGAAAATTTATTAGTGCTGTCAGATGAACTAAGGAAACTCATGGATACCATAATAATTAGAAAAACGGTAAGATATATTAAGCATCCACCAGTATATTTTTTTGCTATTTTGAAAAAAGTCTTATAAACTTGCATATTTTCTTCTCCTTGTCATTAGAAATCCTCCAATGATAAATAATCCTATAAAGATAAGTAGTGAGACCATATCGAAAATAAATCTATCGTAGGATTCATATATTGATAAACTATAAAAACTATCAGTAATAATTGTTGCAGGATTAATTTTGTTTATTATAGGGCAATTATTTTGAATTATTATTTTCATATTGCTAATCATAAGTCCGCTTAGGAAACAAAGAGGCATTATAATTGCAAACGATACACCTTGTTTGAAATCACGGCTTTTGGTTCCGATGCTTCCGATGAAAAATCCAAGTGAAACTCCTGTCAGACAACCGATAAATGTTGTTAATATTGCAAGAGGAAGTCTTGATGTAATATCTACTTTTAGAACATATGCAACATATAAAAATCCGATAAAGTTAAGCACAAATTCGTAAGTTGTAGTTGCAAATAATTCGCAAACAGTTGATTTTAATTTGTGAGTAGGTGACAGACATTTTCTCATACCAAGTTCAGATAAATTTCCCTGGTTTTCTGTTGCAACTAATACGCCTCCAACTGCTGTATAAAGGCATGCCATTGCAAGAAGATTATAGAAATACTGAGAAAATGGATCGGCATCAGGTTTTCTGCTGATAGTCACTTCATCGTTAAAATCTGAAACTGATTCGAAGTTACTGATTACGTTTTCAAGCTGCTTCGGATGTGCTTGTGCAATTTTTGTGATTGAATCCTGACGCATATTGTATTCATTAACAAAAGCCTGAAGAATACTCTGGTTAATGGATGCGTTTGACATATTTGCAGAAATAGATAATTTTGTTGTTTTTCCAGAATATATTATTCCTGTAATTTTCTTATCTTTTAGTAGTTTTTTAGCTTCTTTCTCATCACAGAAGGTGGCATCAAGCATTGCATCGTCACCAGATGAAAGTGTTTTTACTGATTCTTTTAATATTTCTCCGTATGTATCGTCTTCGCAGATGACTGCAACATTAATTGCTGACATCTCATCTGATGCTGATAAATTCGAAAAGGCAACATTAAAAAGTGTTCCAAGTATAATCGGAAAACCAAGTATCCAAAATGTATTTGCTCTATTTCGAAATAGTCTTTTCCAGGCAGTGATAATTATATTTCCCATGGTTTCCTCCTAATCTCTTAATTCTTTACCGGTAATCTCAAGAAATACGTCATTTAAAGTTGGAAGTTCAGAATGAACATGGCCGAATGAGTATTCCCTTTGCTGAAGGAAGTCAAGAACTCGAATGAGATTATGTTTGCCACCATCGCAAAGAATTGAAAGCTGATGTTCATCAAAATTAACCTCATATACGTGAGGAAGTTTTTTGATTTCTAATATGTCTGACTCTGAAATATCGAGAATATCGATTGTAATAATTTCACGTTTTTTTATAAGCTTTTTAAGTTCATCTTTTGTTCCAAGCGCCAGATTTTTTCCTTTATCGACAATGGCGATTCTAGAGCAAATTTGTTCAACCTCCTCCATATAGTGTGAGGTGTAGATAATTGTTGCACCTGCCTTGTTTAATTCAAGGATTCCTTCAAGAATTTTATTTCTGCTTTGAGGGTCAACGGCAACTGTTGGCTCATCAAGGATAATCAGTTTAGGTTTGTGAGCTATTCCACAGGCTATGTTTAAACGTCTTAGTAATCCACCAGATAGTTTTTTGGGATAGAATTTTGTAAAGTCGCTTAATCCTGTAAACTTAATTGCATCATTCACGTATTTTTTTCTAAGTTCCTTATCAGAAATGTATAATCCACAGAAGTAGTTAATGTTCTCATAAACTGTCAGCTCTTCAAAAACTGCTACATTTTGCATTACAACTCCAATTTGTGATTTGATTTTGTAGTTGTCTGGAGTCATTTTTTCCCCAAAAATCTCAATATCACCTTTGTCATATGCAAGAAGTGAAAGAATACAGTTTATTGTAGTTGTTTTTCCTGAACCGTTAGGTCCTAATAATCCGAATATTTCCCCTTCCTTTATATCAAGATTAAGGTGGTCAACGGCTACTAATTCTTTATATCTTTTTACGAGATTTGTTACTTTTACTGCTGAATCACTCATTTTTATACCTCTCTTTTTTGCATGCTCTTTCAATGAGCTATTTATGTTATACATTGATAATAGCTAAAATAAATGTCACGTGTTAGTGTCGCCTGTCAGATTGTGATATGACATTTGTCATATTTATAAAATTGTGATAAATTTTTAATTATGTTAGGTGTGTTAGAAAAGAATATTATTTTATTGGCATCGCTTTTGGTGATGATAATTTCATATGGTAAGAATTATGTTGCGATGGATGTGGCAGTTTGTTTATTTCTTATATCGGTAATATTGACTGAGTTAGGGATTTATGTGGAAAACAAGAGGGGGAAGCTTGCAATTGGGCTAATGTTTGTTGCGATTTGCATAGTTCAGTGGAAATTTATTTTCTTTTTGCCGGTGATATTTTTCTTTATTATAGAAGAAAGATTTTACTATGGTTTTTTATGCCTGCTTTTATTTGTAAAGTTGTATACCATTACGGAATCCTATGAGATGATTTTTGCGGAGTTGTTGCTTTGTTCTTTTGCAATTCTACTTTCCTATGAGAATTGTCAGTCGAAGAGATATAGAAAAAAATACCTAGAGACGAGAGATTCTTCTACCGAACTTGAGTATATGCTAAAACGAAGGAATAAGGAACTAATTGAAAGTCAGGATGATAGTATTTCTAATGCAACATTGAAGGAGAGAAACAGGATTGCCAGAGAGATACATGATAATGTAGGACATATGCTATCTAGAACGATTCTACAGACAGGTGCTCTAATGACCATCTACAAAGAAGAACCATTGCATGGACAGATTCAAAGTATTAATGATTCATTAAATGAAGCGATGAATAATATCAGGGAGAGTGTCCATGATCTTCATGATGAGTCGGTGGATTTGAAATTGTCTGTTGTGGAGATTATAAAGTCAATAAAAGACAGATATGTAATAGATTTTGATTATGATATGTCGGATCTCGTGTCAAGAAATATAAAGTATTCATTTATTGCCATAATAAAGGAAGCGACGGCAAACATCGTAAAGCATAGTAATGCATCGAAGATTTACATTCTCATGAGAGAACACCCGGGGTTTTTCCAATTGGCAATAGAGGACAATGGTAAGAGTGATATAGATATTTCGCATGCAGGAATAGGACTTACCAATATGACGGATCGAGTTGAAGCTTTAAATGGAAACATTATTTTTTCTAATGATCATGGATTTAAAATTATGATTTCCATTCCAAAAAGTGATGAGAATAAATAATAATTGTAGGAGAACATATAATGAGGATAGTAGTAGTTGATGATGACCAGATAGTAGCAATTTCTTTAAAAACAATATTAGAGGCTGATGAAGAAATTGAGGTTGCTGCCTGTGGAAATGATGGGGAAGATGCAATAGTCTTGTATGAAAGGGAAAATCCTGATATATTACTTATGGATATTCAGATGAAAAATAAATCAGGACTTATGGCAGCTGAAGAGATTATGAAATCCCACCCGGATGCTAAGATTTTATTGCTAACGACATTTTCAGATGATGAATATATACTAAAAGCCTTGGATATTGGAGTAAAAGGGTATATACTAAAACAGGATTTTGATGGCATTGTTCCAGCGGTAAAGGCAGTTTATCGTGGGCAAAGTGTTTTCGGAGGAGAAATCGTAAGCAAGATTCCGGTGTTATCTTCAGTAAAAACAGAGTTTGATTTCGCTGCATACGATATTGGTCCGAAGGAACAGGAAGTAATGGCGCAGGTGGCTCTTGGAAAGAGTAACAGAGAGATTGCACAGTGTTTATTCCTATCAGAAGGAACTGTTAGAAATTATATCAGTTCCATATTGGAGAAGTTGTCCCTTAGAGATAGAACTCAGTTGGCGGTTTTTTACTTGAATAAGGTTGTTAAATAATTAGGAACGAGTAGAAAGAGGTAAAAAAATGAAAATTGCAATTGGAAACGATCATGCAGCAGTAGAGTTAAAGAACATTATCATGGAATATGTTAAGAGCTTAGGACATGAGATTACAAACTTTGGAACTGATACAAAGGAAAGCTGTAACTACCCTGAATATGGAGAAAAAGTTGCAAATGCAGTTGCAAAGGGAGAATTTGATTGTGGAATCTTGATTTGTGGAACGGGAGTTGGAATCTCCATTGCGGCTAATAAGGTAAATGGTATCAGGGCAGCAGTATGCTCAGACTGTGCCACAGCCCGTCTTGTAAAGCAGCATAACAATGCTAATATTATTGCATTTGGAGAGCGTATTGTGGGAGTTGAGCTGGCGAAGGATATTGTTAAGGCTTATTTAGAAGCTGAGTTTGAGGGCGGTCGTCACGAGGCAAGAATCAATATGATTTCAGATATTGAGTCGAGAAATTAATTTTGTGAATAAGAAGGTATTATACTTACTTTTAAATATAATATTGGAAGTAAATAATACTTGAAATGTGTTGTCATATAATGTAAAATGGACGAATGAGAGAGCATACGCTCACGTGATTTAAGGAGGAAGATCTAATGATTTCAGCAGGAGATTTTAGAAACGGTGTTACTATCGAATATGAAGGAAACATCTATCAGATTATCGAATTCCAGCATGTTAAACCAGGAAAAGGCGCAGCATTTGTTCGTACAAAGTTAAAAAATATCATCAGTGGAGGAGTTGTTGAGAAGACATTCCGTCCAACAGAGAAGTGCCCAACAGCACATATCGATCGTAAAGATATGCAGTATCTTTATGCAGATGATGATTTCTATCATTTCATGGACGTTGAGACATACGACCAGATCGATTTACCAATCGATGATGTAGGAGATGCCCTTAAGTTTGTAAAAGAGAACGAGATGTGTAAGGTTTGCTCACACAAAGGAAGCGTATTCGCAGTTGAGCCACCACTTTTCGTTGAACTTGAGATTTCTGAGACAGAGCCAGGTGTAAAAGGAGATACAGCTACAGGTGCTACAAAGCCAGCTACAGTTGAGACTGGTGCTACTGTTTATGTACCACTTTTCGTTAACACAGGTGATGTTATCAAGATTGATACACGTACAGGAGAGTACTTATCAAGAGTATAATTTCAAGTGGTACTCTATGAAAATATAATAGTACGTATTGGTCGTTCTGATATGTATTACATGAAAAGCTCTGCGCAAGCAGAGCTTTTTTAATTTGAATACTTAATTAACAGTAAGCAGGAAAAACCATAGGAAAGCAGTAATCCATATATGTATGCCTTTATACCAAAGACTGGAATTAAAAAAATTATTACAGCAATTCTGAAAATACTTGAAAAAATATTAATTCCAAGAATTGTCTTAGCCTTTCCCATTCCCTGTAGTATGCTGCCTAAAAGTGCATTTATCTGCAGTAGAGGGCAGATCCAGCAAAGTTTTTTTATGAAATAACCACAGCTATAGGAATCAAAAATCATCAATCCAATTTGCTTAGAAAAAATGTAAAAAACAAGAGAAAACGTTAGTCCAATTGTAAGCCCGAAGAAAATTGCAAGCGAAATTTTTGCGTGGATTGCATTATTATTTTTTAAAGCGCAATCTTTGGATATGGATGGAAGGAGGACGAGACTTGCACAACCGCAGACTATACATGGAAATAGCAGTATTGGCAAAGAAAGTCCCGTGAGTGTTCCAAAGATTTCTAAAGCATTTGATTTTGAATATCCGAATTCTACTAGTTTTTGAGGGAGTAGTATATTTTCTATGGATGAGCTGAAGCTGATTAGTATGTAATTAAGAGAAAGTGGGATGAAAAGATAAAATGTTTCTTTGCAATCAGCTATAAGTAATTTAGGTGAAATAAATTTTATTCTGTTTTTTAAGCATACTGATGTGGTCAAGAATAATAAAGCAAAGAGTTCGCCTGCAACAATTCCAGTAATGGAGTAAAGGGGCAGAAACGACAGGCCTTTGCTACTAACGATTCTATATATTATCATGCACGAACCAATTCTTCCAAGTTGTTCAATAATCTGAGATATGGCGGGAAATATGGTTTTTTGAAGTCCATAAAAATAACCATTTATACAACTATGTATTGAAGCAGGCAAAATTGCATATGAAAGCATTTTTATCAGGGGAACGCATCTTATGTCCTTCAGTATATAATTTGAAATCTGGTCTGCATTGGAATTAATGGTAAAACAAAGAATAAGTGCAAACGAAAAAGAAAGAACAACTCCTGAAAGAAGTATGTAGTTTTTTCGGGAGGTATTTTCTGCAATACGTTTGGATACGGCACTTTGAAAACCAAAACAGCAAAGCGAATAGCAAACAGAAAATAGGGGCATAACCAGCTGATAGAGACCTATTCCTGCTGCACCAAGAATTCTGTTTAGAAATATTCTGTAAAAAAAACCCATAAATCTGCTGCTGGCACTTGCTAAAGTAAGAAAAAATGTACCTTTTATTATAGGGCTTTTCACAATTTTAGAGGGGCGTATATTACAAAAAGTATTACAAATAATAATATAAAATCCTCCAGGTATTTTTTATAAATATATGCCTAGAGGATAGTTTTATTCATATAGAAAATGAAAAATTGCTTTAGCAACACCATCATTTTCGTTTGTATCGGTTATAAAATTGGCAGCTTTTTTTACATCATCCGTTGCATTTCCCATGGCAACACCTATTCCGGCTGCCTTTATAATTGCAAGATCATTTTCTGTATCGCCTATTGCCATTGTTTGCTCAATTGGAATGTTAAGCATTTGGGCTAGCTTCATTAATCCAACACCTTTATCAACACCCGCCATTGTAAATTCAAGATTTCCATAACCTCCGCTTACAACTTTAAGAGATGGGTTGCTAAAAAGAAAATCAGACACTTCGTCTTTGGAGATATAGTGTCCATTTTCATCCTTTGGAAAATTGAGAGTCATTTTTTGAATATGTAAACCATTTTCCTTAATAAAATCAGGAATGCTCTCAACTCTCTCTCTGGTGTTTATAATGTAATGCTTTAAAGAGTCAGGTATATCAAGAATTTTTGCGTCTTCAAGACATTTTTTTGGTGAGTATGCTTTTCCACTTATGAATGCATCCATGTGAACCCGTCGTGGCATCAGAAAATCGATAATTGGAATTACAATGTCGTCGTCTAATGGGGTTTCGTATAGGCATTTGCCGGTGGGAATTTCATAAATGGCACTTCCGTTTGTGGTAATAGCGTAGCGTATTCCGGTGTTTTTGAGAGATTCGAAAGGAATACCAATAAAGGGGCGTCCTGTTGAAATTACAACATTTGTTCCATTTTCTATGGCTTTATTTATTTCGTTTATATTTGATGGAGAAACTTTTCCCTTGTTATCAAATAAAGTTCCATCCAAATCTAGTGCGATAAGTTTAATTTTTTCCATATTGTTTTCTTCTTTCTTTTTTACTAAACATAAGGTATTATAGTTGATAAATTGGAATATGAAAAGTTATTAAATATTCAGAAAAAAGAGGATGAAAACGTGACAAAACAGAAGTTTTTAGAAATGGTAACTAATAATCCGGTTATTCTTGATGGTGCAACTGGGACAAATTTAATGGATGCAGGTATGCCAATCGGTGTATGCCCGGAAGCATGGATACTAGAACATCCTGATGTTCTTATTGAACTTCAGAGCAGATATGTTGAAGCTGGTTCTAATATTGTATATGCTCCGACATTTACCGGAAATAGAATAAAATTAAAAGAGTATGGTCTTGAGGACAATATAGAACAGATAAATACAGAACTTGTCAGACTTTCCAAGGAGGCAGTTGGTGATAAAGCACTTGTAGCCGGTGATATGACAATGACAGGTGAACAGTTGTTTCCTCTTGGTGAGCTGATGTTTGAGGAGCTTGTTGAAGTATATAAGGAGCAGGCTAAATTGCTGGCAGAAGCAGGTGTTGACTTATTTGTGGTTGAGACAATGATGAGTCTTCAGGAGTCTCGTGCAGCTGTTCTTGCCATAAAAGAAGTAAGTGATTTACCTATTATGGTTACACTTACCTACAATGAGGATGGAAGAACTCTTTTTGGAACACCACCGGAGACCGCTGTAGTTGTTCTTCAGTCACTTGGAGTAGATGCCATAGGAATTAACTGTTCAACAGGCCCAATGGAGATGGTTGCTCCTGTTAAAAAAATGGCAGAGTATGCAACAGTTCCGATTATTGCGAAGCCAAATGCTGGATTTCCGGAATTAGAAGGTAAAAAGACAATTTATAGGATGACACCGGAGGAATTTGCAAAAGCAGGAGTGGCACTTGTAGAAGCAGGAGCTGCAATTGTAGGAGGATGTTGTGGAACAAGACCGGATCACATTAAAGCCTTAGCAGATGCTGTGTCAGAAATGAAGGTTAGAAAACCACTTGAGAGTCATAGAAGAATCTTAGCTTCAGAAAGACAGAATGTAGAGATAGATATTGATGGCAATTTTCTGGTAGTAGGTGAGAGAATTAATCCAACAGGCAAGAAAAAACTTCAGGCAGAACTAAAGGAAGGTAAGCTTGACCTTGTTCGTCAGATGGCTATGGAACAGGAAGAAAACGGAGCTAAAATTCTTGATATCAATATGGGAATGAATGGAATTGATGAAAAAGAGATGATGAAATCTGTTATTTATGAAGTATCATCAACCGTGGACTGCCCATTATGTATTGATTCAAGCCATGTAGATGTAATAGAGGAAGCGTTAAAGATTTATCCGGGACGAGCCCTCATTAACTCAATCTCTTTAGAGAGTGAGAAAATGGAGAAGCTTCTTCCGCTTGCTGCAAAATACGGAGCTATGTTTATCCTTCTTCCTTTATCAGATGAAGGACTTCCAAAAGATGTGGAGGAGAAAAAGCAGATAATAAACACCGTTTATGATAAAGCAATGGAGCTTGGAATGGCTCATGAGGACATCATTGTTGATGGCCTTGTAGCTACAATAGGAGCTAATAAAAAAGCAGCAATGGAGTGCTATGATACAATCAGCTATTGTAAGGATGTAAAAAAACTTCCTACAATTTGCGGACTGTCAAATATTTCATTTGGACTGCCAGAGCGAATTTATGTAAATACAGCCTTTCTTACAATGGCAATTTCAAAGGGGCTTACAATGGCAATTGCAAATCCTTCCCAGGAACTTCTGATGAATGCTGCATTTGCATCAGATATGCTGCTTGACAGACCGGAAAGTGATATTGCTTATATTGAGAGAATGAATATGCTTTCCCAGAAGAAGGCAATGTACGAAACTGTTGTAGTAAAAAAAGATAATGTACAGGCTGATGCAACAGAGAATTCGGGAAAAAATAATAATCCTGTATTTGAAGCTGTACTAAAGGGAAATAAGGGCTCAATTATCGATGAGGTAAAAAAAGCATTAGATAAAGGTGAAAAACCAGAGGCTATCATTAACGATACTCTTATCCCTGCAATAAATGAAGTTGGTGAACTGTTCAATAAAAAGAAATACTTTCTTCCACAGTTAATTGGAAGTGCCAATACAATGAAGCAGGCTATTGATTACCTAGAGCCTCTTTTAGAGAAAAAGGATACAGGCGAGGATATGCCTACACTAGTTATTGCTACAGTAGAAGGGGATATTCACGATATTGGTAAAAACCTCGTTGTGCTTATGCTTAAGAATTATGGATACAATGTAATTGATATGGGAAAAGATGTTCCATGTGAAGACATTGTAAAAAAGGCAATGGAAGAGGATGCTGCCATTATCGGATTATCGGCTCTAATGACCACTACAATGATGAGAATGCAGGATGTTGTAGAGTTGTGTAAAGAAATGGGTTGTAAGAGTAAGGTAATAATTGGTGGTGCATGTATTACCCAAAGCTTTGCAGATGAAATTCATGCAGATGGATATTCAAAAGATGCAGCAGAATGTGTAAAATTGGTAGAAAAACTTTTGACTGAGTAAAGGGAAGTAAAAATGAGCAGAAGAAAAACATTGAAAAAAACAGCATTTGCATTATTTCTTTTAGTATTTGCATTGACCTCATTTATGGGATGTGGTTCAAGAGAAAAAAGCTTTGTTGTAGGATTTGATGCAGAATTTCCTCCATACGGATATAAGGATGACAATGGCGAGTATGTAGGGTATGACCTTGATCTTGCCCAGGAGGTTTGTGACAGAAACGGATGGAAGCTGGTAAAACAGCCAATTGACTGGGATTCAAAGGATATGGAACTTGAATCTGGGAATATTGACTGCATCTGGAATGGATTTACAATCAATGGAAGAGAAGATTTATATACCTGGTCAAAAGCGTATATTGACAATTCACAGGTAGTGATTGTAAAGAATGATTCTGACATTGAGAGTCTATCGGATTTAAAGGATAAGATTGTGATTGTTCAGGCAGATTCTTCTGCTCTGGCAGCACTTGAAGGTGATGATGCTACTGAGGAGAATAAAGCGCTTTGCGCATCGTTTAAGGAACTTCAGCAGGTGGCAGATTATAACAGTGCCTTTTTAAATCTTGAAGCAGGAGCTGCTGATGCAATCTGTATGGATATAGGTGTAGCAAATTATCAGATTGAAAAAAGAGGAAATGAATTTCGTCTTTTAGATGAAAGAGTGTCATCAGAGCAGTATGGTATTGGTTTCTATCTTGGAAATACTGAGCTTCGTGATGAGGTTCAGGAAACCTTGGATGAAATGCTTGAGGATGGAACCTATGATAAAATAACAAAAAAATGGGAATTAGAGGATTGTGCCTGCCTTGGAGAAGAAGGAACTGACGATGCATATCTAATGAACAATACCAAAAAGAACACAGAAAGCTTTACAGATAGGTTTGTTAGAATTTCAAAACAACTTGCAGGCGGAATGGTTTCAACTCTTCTGATTTTTGTTCTTACACTGGTATTTTCAATGCCGCTTGGACTATTAATATGTTTTGTCAGAAAGTCAAGATTTAAGGTGCTTCAGTGGATTGCAAGAATATACATATCAATCCTTCGTGGAACGCCTCTTATGTTACAGCTTTTAGTGGTGTTCTTTGGACCACATATTCTTTTTGGAGTAGACACTCCGCCAGAGTACAGATTTTACGCTGTTATAATTGGATTTTCGCTTAACTATGCGGCATATTTTGCAGAGATATACAGAGCAGGAATTGAGTCTATTCCAGTAGGACAGTATGAGGCTTCAAGTGTGCTTGGTTATTCCCGCAGCCAGACTTTTTGGAAAATTATTTTTCCACAGATGACAAAACGTGTAATTCCGCCGGTAACAAACGAGATTATCACTTTGGTAAAAGATACTTCGCTGGCATTTGTTCTGGCATATACAGAGATGTTTACACTTGCAAAACAGATTGTGTCTGCGGAGGCGAGCCTTATTCCATTATTTATTGCAGGGTTATTCTATTACATCTTCAATTTTGTAGTTGCAATGATAATGGAACAAATAGAGAAGAAGATGGCGTATTACCAGTAGGAGGCTAAGCTGATGAGTTTATTAAAGATAAGCAATTTGAAAAAGAATTTCGATAATCTTGAAGTGCTAAAGGATATTTCTCTGCATGTGGAAGAAGGAGAGGTGGTAGCGATTTTAGGCCCATCAGGTTCAGGAAAATCAACGCTTCTTCGTTGTGCAACTTTGCTTGAGAAAATGGATGGCGGTACACTTTGTTATGATGATATTACTGTCTGTAAAGATGAGAATGGTGTAGCTGTATATTCAGACAAGAATACAATAAAGGAAGCAAAAGGCAAATTTGGACTAATATTCCAGAATTTTAATTTGTTTCCTCACTATACAGTTTTGAAAAATGTTATGGATGCACCGGTTACTGTTCAGAAAAGACATAAGGATGAAGTAAAAAAGGAAGCAAGAGAACTATTGAAAAAAGTGGGATTAGAGGATAAGGAAGATTATTATCCATGTCAGTTATCTGGGGGACAACAGCAGAGGGTTGCTATTGCAAGGGCTTTGGCTATGAAGTCAAAAATGCTGTTTTTCGATGAGCCTACTTCGGCTCTTGATCCTGAAATTACGGCTGGAATACTTAAACTTCTTCGTCAGCTTGCGGATGAGAAGATGACAATGATAATAGTAACTCATGAGATTGATTTTGCGAGAAAGGTAGCAGACAGAGTTATATTTATGGATGGTGGAGTGATTATTGAGGAAGGAAAACCACAGGATGTAATCGACAATCCGTCCAATGACAGAACACGAGAATTTCTTCAAAAAATGGAGGCTTAACATAGTTTAAAAAAAATAAAAAAATTTCAAAAAAGTTATTGACATTTTATTTGATACAATATATACTAATCAAGTCGGTCGGCAAGAGACCGACGAACATGGGATCTTAGCTCAGCTGGGAGAGCATCTGCCTTACAAGCAGGGGGTCACAGGTTCGAGCCCTGTAGGTCCCATTCCTTTTTTGGAATGACATGTTCACAATTTAATCAATATGGCGAGATGGCTCAACTGGCTAGAGCGTCCGGTTCATACCCGGGAGGTTGAGAGTTCAAGTCTCTCTCTCGCTACTAAGAGGAATCAATTTTCGATTCCTTTTTTTGTACAGAAAAAATAAAAAACAGGAATACTAATTAGTATTCCTGACTAAAAACTCCTGCTTTCATTTCTCGTTTATGATCATACATTAGCTGATCGCATTCGTTTATTTCTTCCCAAATATCATTGATTTCCTCATAGAAGCCATATCCCATTGCAGCTAGCCCACTTTTAGTAAGTTTTTTTGTGAATTTTTCTGCCTTACCTAAATAGGTTTCTTTCTTTTGCTTTTTGCTTATTACGACAAATTCATCTCCGCCGACACGGAAAATTAGTGAGCGTGAAAAAATCTTTTTCAATTCGGCAACAAAATCAATTATTAGAGTATCACCGGCTTTTCTACCTTGATTGCAGTTGATGGAATTTAAGTCATTTATATCGAAGAATGATATTCCAATATTTTTTTCTTTTGATAGTCTTTTTTCATTTTCCTGAAGACAGATTCTGTTAAAAACACCTGTAAGAGGGTCATAATACGCTTTTTCAAGAAGGGCATCACTGAAAGTAAGTTCATCCTTCTCATCAACTTGAGAAAAATCTCTGATGATACATCCGCACATTCCTGGATCAACGTAAAATGCCTCTACAGAGAGATATCGGTCTACGAAGCTACTGTATTTATTAACATATTGAACTTGTTTTTTTGTAGCTACATCATAGAAAAGGGCCAGCCAGAAAGGCTCTCCATTTTCGCCAAACGCCTCTACAAAGCTATGTCCTACAAGTTCATGTTCCTGACGTCCGAGAAACATACAAAATGCGTTGTTTACGTATCTGTACATAAAATCATTAGAACTGTCCCCATCAATAATTGGTTCTACAATAAAAAAAGAACTTGGATATTCACCAAATACCTGATTGAGTGCTAATTTTTTGTCCCTGTTTTGTTCGAGTATTGCTGTAATTCCTGTATCCATTTTTACCCCTCTATTCTCTAGCTTACATATCAATAAACAAAATTTTATCACTTTAGGTTTTATTCATCAAGGTTCATATAGTATAATATAAGCCACGAGAAAGATGTGAGGGAGAAGATAAAATGATAAGACCGAAGATAGGGCTTGATTGGGATGATGTGACAGCGCCATTTAACGATATTGCAATTGAAATGGCCAATGAAAAGTATAAGATGGATCCACCTCTTAAGCTTGAGGATATTGAGTCATGGGAGAATAAGGGAAGAGCTTCTGTAATAAAGGAATTTTATA
The DNA here is from genome assembly GCA_045123895.1 of Agathobacter sp. Classification (GTDB taxonomy): domain Bacteria; phylum Bacillota; class Clostridia; order Lachnospirales; family Lachnospiraceae; genus Roseburia. The sequence continues at coordinate 937 of JBGVKW010000084.1, read as the reverse complement.
ATGACGAGAGACTTTATATGAGTCAGAAAGTTCCGGAAAAAACTAAAGAAATGATTAGAAAGCTTTCTGAAATTGCAGATGTATATTTTATTACTGCAGCTTATCCGCAGTTTATGGGAATAAGAGCAAAACAGATTCTTGATGCATTTCCAGACTTTCCACCGGAAAATATTATTCTAGGTAATGCCAAAAATCTGGTGCAATTTGATATTATTCTAGATGATGCTATTCACAATGTTTTAGAGTCACCTGCATCATATCCTGTGCTTATGAGAAAACCATGGAACTGGAAGATGACGGGACTGTTATCTGTAAATAATATGACAGAATTTGTTTCTCTTGTTGAGCAGATAATAAATGCATCCACCCACAAGGTTCATAAGATAAAAATACCATCGGTTCTTGCCCTTGTAGGACCTTCCGGTTCTGGCAAAACTGCTGTATCCAACAGTTTGTGTAGAGACCCAAGATTTGAGAATCCTAAAACGTATTGCACAAAGAAAACCGCTAAGCACAGGTTTTTGACGGAGGCACAGTTTAAAAAACAGAAGTTTTTTGAACAGACTCAGTATGCCGGAGTGAAGTATGGAACGAAAAAAGAGGATATAGAGCTGATTCTTGAACAGAATAAATTTGCAGTTATGCCACTTGATATGTGTGGTGCTATTGCAATGAAGCAGCATTTTCCAACGGCAATTATTTATATATCAAGAGATAAGGAAATATTAATCAGGGATATTCTAAGGGAAGATTATTCCATAGAAGAGAAAACTCTTAGAATCCTATCAATTGATGCGGAGAAGAGAAATAGGGAAATTTGCGATTTTGTTATTGATAATAGTAACGATGATGCTTTCAACAAAGTAGTAGAACTTACAGTTGAAGATTTTAATGATAATGCTGTCTGGAGTATTTAGATAGTTAGTAAGATAAGGAA
>JBGVKW010000083.1:0-8048 GCA_045123895.1 Agathobacter sp. | reverse complement strand
AGCATATTTCTCAGGGTCATGCTCCTTGTATTTTTCCTCAAAAGTCCTTGGGTGGGTACCTTTATATCTCACACGACGCTTGTGTGGTTTATCATTTTGAATATCCATTCAAGAGTTCTCCTTTTTGTTTTTATACATCATTCAAGAACGCTCCAGCGTTCTTGCTGCGGAATGCGCGTCAGCTTTGCTGACTTCTTCTTCTGCGCATTCCTGCAATCCGCGGTCGGCTTTTATCTCAGCCCCGGGATTGTACCCTCCACTGAGACAAATATGTTTCTACTCGCCACTTATAGAAGTGGGAGTCTTACCAACTGAGATAAGATTTGCCCTGTAAGCATCATCTATTTCCATTCCAAACATGACATTTGGTTTTACCTTTTCTCCATGATAATCTGAACCACAGGAAAATTCCAAGCCCCCATCAAGGGCAAGCTTCTTATAAAATTTGGTCTGAACAAAAGTATGCTTATTATAAAACACTTCTATCCCGTCAAGTCCTGCTTCAGTTAGTTCATGAATAAGTGACTCCTGCCATCTTTTCCCCATTTTAAGAAGTCCAGGATGAGCAAGAACTGCCTTTCCTCCTGCCTCATGAATAAGCTCAATAGCTTCAGATGGAGAAGGCTTTAGTCTGTCAGTTTTCTGGTGAAACTCTGCTGTATTTAAGTATCTGTCAAATGCTTCCTGACGGGTTTTCACCACGCCTTTCTCCTGCAAAATCCTAGCAAAATGAGGTCTTCCAAGTGAACCATCCCCGGCAACTTTTTCGGCTTCAGCCAGGGTGACCGGAATTCCTTTTTCCGTCAAAAAATCGCAGATTCTCTGTCCTCTGCTCACCCTTTCCTCCATGTAACGTGAACACTCTTCTACAAGCCTTGGATTATTTTCATCAATTCCAAGCCCTACAATATGTATTTCCTCACCCTTATGGGTACTTATCTCTATACCAGCCACAAAATCAACACCAAGCTCCAATGCTTTTTCTCTTGCTTCTTTTATTCCTTCAACTGTGTCATGGTCTGTTATAGCAAATTTTTCTAACTCTTTTTCCTTTGCCATTTCCACAAGCTGCGACGGAGTATACTGTCCATCCGAAGCTGTAGAATGAGTGTGAAAATCAATCCTCATAAAACTCCTTTTTATTTGTATTTACTAACTTAATTGTTGAATTCTTCGCAAATATCCATTCCGTTATCATACAACGTTCTAAGTTCATCCCTAGAAATAAAATCTTGGGTAATCGTATTATAATATTTTTCCGCCTTCCCTAAAATAGCAGTTCCACAATGCTCATCAATGCTATCAACAGTAAATTCAGATGTACAGTCAAATCCTATACTATTTTCAAATATATAGACCTCTCCTGAAGAAAACTTATCCTCAGTACAATAGTCCGCCCGTAAACTCACCTTATCATTTTCGAAGACTTCAACTGTAATAAGACCTTTATCATCTTTAACCCAATAGTCCGCTTTAGAATCAGCATACGTCTCATATCTTACAAATTCAACCCCTGAAGAAGAAGATTCAAAATAATATTCAACCCCATCCTGAGTTATACAAAACTCATCTTCGCTGGTAATATCAAGATTATAACCATTTTGCTCACAGATTTCGTTGATTTCTTCTTCTGTTTTTTTACTTCCAAACAAAGTACAACCACACAATAGAAGCATTGTTAAAATAATAATAATCTTATTCTTCATAATTACCTCGTTAAAAAATTTGACTCCCATGGATATATTACTATATATCCACCGGAGTTTATATATCTATATTCTGTTAATACAGCGCACCACTGCCTCTTCCCTCAACCAGTGCAATCACTCGCTTACTCATAATCGGATGTGTTGAAAGCAGGTTCATTAACCATACGAAAAATCCACGCTGCTGACTCATTTCATATAAATAGTCATTTTTATCCACCATTTTATACAAATGTCTGTCAATTGTCAGCATCAACATTGAATCCACTCCATCCGAACCAGTAAGTCGCTGCGCAAGTCTGTCACAGCTGTATTCTCTTGCTCTTGAAGCATTTGTTCCAACAATAGGAATCGCTTTTGAGAATAAAATGCAAAGATTATAGAAAAATGTTGAATGTTTATAATAAATATGAGCAAGCTCGTGGGCAATAATAAAATTTAATGCCTGCTTATCCTGATGCTCACGATATGCAACCTCAAACACCTCAGCATTAATCATAATCCATTGCTTTCTAATGAGGAATGTAGAAAAGGCATTAAGCACTCCATTCTGCTGCATAATATATGCCTTTGGTGTCTTAATACCAAGTTTCTTCGAATAGAAATCTATTGCATAGTATACCTCTGGAAAGTTTCTTTCCGTGATTCTTACGGAATTGGTTTTATAAAGTGCGAAATACGCATACAAACCAACCACGAATGCTATGCATGTAAATATACCAGTCAACAAAAGTTCAAGTCCTAGTGGCAACTCCAATTCATCTGAATTCAAGTCAGTAACATATTCTGAATCCCCATCATGATCTTCACTCTCCTGATATGTTTCTTCAACCTGCGAAGATAAATCGTTAAAGTATTGACCTATTTCATCGAGACTTCTAAAAAATAGTATAATAGTAGCTACTATAATCAAAATATTAAGCTCCACCAATCTTCTGTACCATCTACGTTCAAGTCTATGCTTACACATTTTTCCAACTTCTTTTGTAATAGGCATCTGATATTCCTGTGGCGACATCTCAAATACCCTTCTGTTACCTATTATTTGACTAATTCTTCTCTGTTCATTTATATTCACAACTTTTCTCCTTTGTATATGCATTAATTTGTTATTAACTATCTGCTAATAACAAAATATCATACATACTTTTCGTTGTCAAATGATTTTTTCCATTAAGTCATATTATTTTTCTCTGGAAGCTGAACCAGAATAATTGCTACAAATACAATTGTGCATCCGATAAGTTCTCTTTTTGATAATGCCTGCCCTAAAATAACCCATCCAGCCAGCAATGAAATCACCGATTCAAGTGACATTATAAGTGAGGCTACTGTTGAATTTAGCCCCTTTTGTCCAATTATCTGTAACGTATATGCTACTCCGCTAGATAAAGCTCCTGCATACAAAATAGGCAGCCATGCATTTAAAATGTTGTTTATATTAAATGTCTCAAAGCAAAGCATAAATATTCCCGATAAAAATGAACAGGTAAATAGCTGAATACACGACATTTTTATTCCATTCACCAACGGCGAAAAATACTCTACCGCCAGAATATGAAACGAAAACATTATTGCACATCCCAAAATCAAAGCATCTCCTAATTGAAGACCACTCTCCCCTTGCTTTATACAAAGTAAATACATTCCCACAACCGCAAGAATTACCCCAATCCAGATTTTTACGGTGTTTGATTTACGTAAAAAAATACTTATTAATGGCACAATAACAATATATAATGCTGTAATAAATCCGGCTTTTCCAACCGTAGTATATTGTATTCCAATTTGCTGCAGACTCGATGCCGCAAACAATATTGCTCCGCAGCTTACGCCACCTATCATGTGCATCCTTTTATCCTTATATGCTTTTTGAGAGGAATCATTTTTAGTGTCATCCATTTTATCCTTCTTATTAAAAATAAAAATAAACGGCACTAACACTATTCCTCCAATAAGTGACCTTACAGCGTTAAATGTAAACGGACCAACATAATCCATTCCAACACTCTGTGCCACAAATGCCACTCCCCATATGGATGCGGCAAGTAATAATAGCAATGAATGTCTTATTGCAAGTTTATTCATAACCCTAATCTATGCTCCCACTAAACTTAAAACTCTTCGCAGATATCCATTCCCCTTTTATAGAGCTTTTTAAGTTCATCTTTTGTAATAAAATTATTAGATATTGTCTCATAATACTCTTCCTCATGATGAATGACTGCAGTTCCACATGCATCATCTATACTCTCTAGCGAAAAATCTGATTTGCATTCATATCCAATGTCACTATGAAAAACATATCCATCACTAAAGGTATTTTCTGCATCATATGATACATGCAAAGTTACATCATCATTATCAAAAACATCCACTGTAACAAGCGCCTTTTCACTGTCCAGCTCAATATCACCTTTTGAGTCAACCTTTGTCTGATACTGAATAAAATTTACACCTGAATTAGTAGACTCAAAATGATATTCCACGCCATCCTCTTCTATAACAAACTCGTCATCATCAATAAAATTTACATCAAAATCTTTTTCCTTGCATATGTCTGTTATATCCTCTTTTGACTTCTTCATTAGTGAACAACCACACAATAATGTCATTACCATAATTATTAATACTGTTTTTTTCATAATCTTTCTCCATCTCTATTACTTAATTCCATTTTTATTTTAATTCCATTTTTATTGAATTCATCCGATAATAGCAAAGAGGGATAGTCTGTGCCTTTTCATAATAACTTAACGCTCTGTTTACATCTCCTTTTGCATCGTAAAATAGTGCCAGTGTCATCTCTCGCTCTACACATTTTCTATCAAGACATAAAGAACAAATTGGCAGAGTTTCAAGTCTTGTAACCATTCTTTCGGCAAGTTCCATTTTCCCTGAGACCACATAATAAATCAGCAAATGTGTCGTGTATTCCAAAGCATCAGACGGACGGTTCATGTAATTAACAATTGCCTGTCCATCATAACCTAACTGTTCCTCCAATATCTGCTCAAAAAGATTACTGTATTTTTCTATACGCCTTTCATCCTTAAAAATCCATGCTGTAGCAAGCATCGGTGTAATTTTCTTCATAGCATATAGTGATCTGCTTGCATCCGGATTAAATATTTCATTTTCCTTCCTGGTCATGAATTTCTCGTAATACTGCTGCACCTCTCCTAAATTATACAGATAAATCTCTTCTGCATCCTCTAAAAATCCTTCGAAATGAGGATACTTTTCATGCGCATCCAACATTTTATCTGCAACAATTCTTAAATCCTGTGATGTTTTTGCAGTTTTTCGCTCATAATCAAGCTCAGCCTTCAAAAACTGCGCATCCTTCATCATGGGCTTTAGTTTTTTTAACACTGACTTTGCCTTATTGTATTTTTCCATCCTGTAATAAAAATCACGAAGCCTAATTAAATAATTCCTTACATTCTCTTCATCCATAAGATTAAATGCTTCTTTATATGTTTTAATCAGCTTCTTATCCAGATACATTTTATCCAGGATTTTAAACTGCATATCGTAATATCGTTCCATTCCATACTGGTTTGATTCTACAGCTCCGGATTCCACATATTTCATAAGCTCATTATTCCAGGCAAGTGCGTTGGAAAAATTGCGCAAATGTATCTGAGTCTCCACCATTTTTGCATAGTAGCTAACCTTATCTTCAGGCCCAATAATATCATCTGACATACCTAGTAACTTGCGCAGATACAATTGGCATTTATACCAGTCATCCTGTATCTCAAAACAGATTTCCACAATCTTTTGTGAAGCCCATGATAAATATGTGCCATTCATTTCTATGTATTTTTCCCATTTTTCAAGTGCTATACGATATGCACTAATATCCTTTCGTTCTTTTGCATGTAACTGATAAATCCTTGCCGCATAACGATATACCTCAGAATAATCCGGCACTAACTCAATTGCTTTATCAAGACATTTTACCGCCTCTGACCAAGGCTCCTGCCAGTGGTATGCTTCCGCCCTGTTCAACCAGTCAATATATGAAAGTTCTGTACGCTTTTCTAATCGTTCATATAACCACAACGCATTACTGCTATTTCGTTTTATCTGTGTTTCAGCCAAAAGTCGGATATTTTCAACACTTTCACAAACCTCTAGTACTTCCTGGGCAGCCTTCATGCGATTATATTCCCGCATGGTTTCCCCATCCTCACACATATCATAGGCAGTTTCCATACGAAGACGATAATAATCACATATAAACAGATGCTCTGATACCGGTATCTGTTCAATATCCAGATTCTCTATAAATACTTGTGCTATCTCATGATATTTTCGTGAATCTTTTCTACCACCAGTAATGTACTCATAAATATAGTATCCTATCTTAATTTCAGGTTTATCCAATAAATCCTTTTCTTTTATCATATTGTAAAATGATTCGATAGTCTCAACACTTTTGTTTTTCTGACCATTATAATCAATAAGCAAATAGTCCGAATATATCTTTGCAATCATTTCATAAGGAAAAATAAAATCTGGAGCTCTGTCAATGAGTTCCCTGCAGTAATGCACCACATCTCCACAGTTTCCTATTTCGTAAGCGGACCTGAAATAATATACTGCCCAATAATATGAAAAATCGTTAGTTTTAAGATGTTCTACTATTTTATCATAGGCCACTCTGCAGTCATCAAGTTCAATTTCTGCAGCAACAAGCGCCAGCTGTGTTTCCTCATTCTCCGGCTGTTCTTCCAAAATCTCTAAATAGAGTTCTCTTATTTTTTCATAATTCTCACTGCGACTTTTATCATGCGTTTTTCTTGAAACATATGATAGGCAACGTCCCAGACGGAATTTGGCATTTATGAGTTCTTCCTTATCTTCTTCTTTCTCAATCCATTCATAAATAAGTTCTACTGACTTTGCTATCTCTTTTTTATCCATGAGATAATGTGTCAAAGTATCATAATAGTGTGGATACTTCTCTTTGTACTCACTATGTGACAAAAGCAACTCCATTCCTTTATCTGAAGCTCCTGTTCTTCCATAGGAAACACAGACAAAATGCAAAGCATCCATGTCTGTATAGATAAATCCCGGCTCTTTTTCAAGAGTCTTTTCGTGTTGTTCTATTACTCCTCGATCTGCCTTATCAAGAAGCGCTAGCGCCTCCTCATTGCCGCCTCTGACCAAAATATTCAGATACTTGCATGCCTTTACATAATCCTTATTCTTTAGGGCATCTATTCCAAGATATTTTAAACTAGTTCCTGTATGATAATTATCCGCGTTCATAAGCTCAAAAAGCTCTATAGCCTCTTTTTCTTCACCACACAGATAAAGAGCCTCTCCACATCGTGAACGAATGTCATTATCTGCTGCAAATTCTTGATTTTTAAGCAATTCATGAATTTCTTCAGCAGCCTCCTCGTTCCATCCCATTCGAGCATAAATTACACTTTTCATACAGGTAAACATTGGATGAGATATCTTGTAAGCCTCAAGTTTTTTAATCTTTGCTAAATTCTCTTCATTCCCCTGCTCATCATAAATAGTGCCATCTAGTTCTAGAAGTTCCGCTATAAAATTGTCATAATCGGCTTTCGGTCCCCCCTCCATCCACTTTAGCGGATAAGAAGCCTTTAAGCCTGTATTCTCAATTATACGAATTAAAAAGTTTACAAAATCTACTGGTAAAAACTCTTTAAACTTTTCTCTGTTTTCGCAGATGTCAAAATAGTTATCTAACAGACGAAATACTTCGTATTCCACTCTGAAATGTTCTGCAAAATATGAAAAGAGCGCATGGACTGCATCATCTTCATCATCAAGACTGTCAAAAATCTCATCTCTAAAAAGCTGCTCCCATGCCTTTATATCAATACGTTTACGGATGTCGCTATATGTTTCATCCACACGCCTCATGTACCGTCCAACTTCCGAATCATCAAATAAATCCGGTTCTTCCTCTGGAAGCGCTCTTGCATATTCAAGTGCTGCCTCATATGCTTCTCTTAACAGCCTAAAACCTTGCGGATTATCCTCAGGATGGTTGTTTGGCAATTCTTTTCGGTATGCTTCCTCGATTGCTGATATTTCCCTGGTTTTTTGGATTTTCAGTACATTAAATGATTGTTCTGGACTCATTTTTTCCTCTTTCTTATTCCCTTACTATATTTTTCCTTTGATGCATGAACTGATTTTTCACAATTCAAGAACGCTCCAGCGTTCTTGCTGCGGAATGCGCGTCAGCTTTGCTGACATCTTCCTCTGCGCATTCCTGCAATCCGCGGTCGGGTTTAATCTCAGTTGGGGGATTGTACCCCCCACTGAGACTAATATGTTTCATCT
>JBGVKW010000082.1:0-31179 GCA_045123895.1 Agathobacter sp. | reverse complement strand
TGCATGTGTTAAGCACGCCGCCAGCGTTCATCCTGAGCCAGGATCAAACTCTCATGTTAAAAGTTTAATCTTAGTCAAGTAAACTTGGCTAATTCGTTCATTCAGATATTTCTGAATTTACTGTTTTAAAGGTCTTCGATTAAATCGAAGCGTTCGTCAAATCTTTTTAGATTTGCCTGATTGATTCTCAAAATCTTTCAAGGTTTTTCACTGTTTAATTTTCAATGTTCTGTTTGTTGTCCGAATTGTGTATTCATCAGCGACAACTTCTATATCTTATCAGACGTTTTACCATCTGTCAAGAACTTTTTTTATTTTTTAAAACTTTTTTGCAACTCGGAAATCTCCAAATCAATGTGTCTCACGAGTCAGCTTCTGTATAATATCACGTGCAAATATTAAAGTCAACACTAAATATGCATTTTTTTATTATTATTTTTTTAACCACAATATGTAGCCTTCATACACCTGTTTAACCCCTATTTTCACACGTGATTTCTCATTTATTTCCAATTATAGAATTGCCATTATCAATGTTAATACGAGATTATTTTCATATATTGTCTGCAATAATGGATTTTCGTATATATAGGATATCATTATTATTCCATATTTGCTTGTGCAGCTCATTGCCACAATTGCAAATATAATCCATACAATAAACATTCCCTGTATAAGACCAAAAATTATTCCTACAGATTTGTTTATTCCGTTTATGACAGGCAACTTCTCTACTATTGCCAACACCTGGTATAGAATTAAAAATATAAGCCCCAGGGCTATTGCTGATAATCCAAATGCTATTCCATCAACGGCCACTTCAGATATTTTTTCTGACAACAAATCATACAGACCCGTTTCTTCCATTATCCCATCAGCCAAATTATCTTTTCCAAATACCTCTTTTAGTATTGAATCAGGAATCGGCATCCCAAGTTTCTCTATTTCCTTATAGTATTCACTATAACGGTCTTCCGATTCTTCGTTTTCTTTCTGTACTCCATTCTCTTCTTTTTCCTCTAGAGAATTATTTTCTTCTGCTATTCCCTCTTTTATTTTATTGTAAGCATTATCTTTTATATCTTTTTGTATCGACGTATTTTCTTTTATATAATCAGCCACGTATGGTGTAACCGCCAATGCAAGCATTCCAATCAAAAGCCAGGCTACAAGAGAATATACTATTCTGATAAAGCCTCTTGTGTATCCTCTTACAACATTCCAGGCAATTATTAAAATTACTAACAATAACAACCAATTCATTTCAGGCGCACCTCATCAACTTTTCCTTCGTACACAAATATGTAATTGTTGCCACCATTTTCGTACAAAATATCATAAATTTTTGAATCGAATTTGCAGCTAAACTTTTTTACACTATGTATTGTAAAAAGTTCGCATTCGTAATCACTCATAACGCAAACCTCATTATTTGCATTTAATCCAATTTTGGTGTATGGAATTTCTGTATTATTTTCCATGATTGTATTACCATTTAAATCATATACTTCTATATGGCTTGTACAATTTTCATCGTTATTTCCATACGCAATTCCTACATATTTCTCATTGTAATATACATCATTTACTTCTTGTTTGAATTCTATTGTCTCATCAAGCTCTGGTTTTTGCGAACCAGTAAATGTCATTATTTTACTGTCTCCTATCGCAATCATTGTATCATCTGAAACATATGTTATATCTGGCACAAGCACGTCCTCGTATGTATATGTTCCCACATTATTGTCTATTTCATTTTGCCCAACGGTTCCGAAGTTATAAAAAGATATAGTTGTATCTATTTTTCCTTTGGTGATATCCACCATGTCTACCGCAAGCTTCTTGGCATCATATGACAAAGCGATGTCTATAGGAACTCTTCCCTGTTCACCAAAAAATTCTCCACTGGCAATTTCTTTTCCTGTTTCGTCATACATTTTCACGTAATATTTGTCATCCTCATTTACAAGAACAGCTACTATTCCTTGCTTGGATATACATGCTGTTACAATTGGCATGGAAGTCTCAAGCTCTTTTTTTACGCCTTCCTTTTCTATGATAAATAATTTTGTTCCACCTTTATCATATGCTGTCAGGTAATTTTTACATTTTGAAATTTCAGGTTTTGTCATTTCAAATGACTGATTCCATATTTGTTCTCCGTCGCCATCCATGTATAAAATTCCATCGTTGCTATACTCTACTATGTTTCCACAGAAATTATCATATGATACTGCACTTTTATCGCCTTCTTCGATTGTCTGCTTCACTTCATATGAATCATAGCTTCTTAATTCCGACCACAGTCGAACTGCAACTACTATAACAACTAATATCACTACAGTAATTGCCACTTTTGTCAGAACTTTTCTTCTGTGTCTGTGTATTTTTTCTTCCAGTTCTTCTAAATCTGTTTCAACAGTTTTAAATCCCGCTTTCTGTACCATTCCTTTTTCCTTTGCCTGTTATTAATTATTGTCAGTATAACATTCACCCGACACTTTTTCCACCGGAATTAGTTCCTGTTCTGTTGACATAACTGTTACCGACTGCTGCTTTGATATTATCTTTTGAATTTCATCTTTAAATGAAATACCTATTGCAATTATTATCATTGCTATTGCCCCCACTGCTATCACAGAACTTAACCCCTTATTTTTCTCGATTTCATGATACTCCTGCTGCTCCATTATTTTTCTGTATTTCCCACGATGCATCATTACTTCGTTTTCAATATCCACTTTTACCTTCTCAACTTCAGGTTGCAAACTTTTTACCTGTTTTTTGTCAATTGTGTAATATACAAAAAATCCGCTTTTTTGTTTCAACCCGGAATTTTTTCTCACATATACATATTCCTCATTTTCCTGCTGATTTATCAGAAAAAGCAGTTGATGTGCCCCTCCAAAATGTTCCTGATGAATTCTCTCTATCAGTTCATTAGGTTCTGCCAAAAACCCTTTTCGTTCCATTGCCCAGCCAACTATTATCAGATTTTCATATTCTCTTTTTATCTCATTAAATACTCTGCTCCATATCTTGTTGGTCCACATTGGAATATTTCTTTCAAACTCAATTTCAGTTACCTCTATTACATCCTCCACAAAGGTTGCATACTTATGATTGCTGCTTTCCGTATGTCCCATCATTACATATACACTGTTGTCAGTATACTTTTGCTGCTTCATTTTTTTATAAGCTTTTTCGTTTATATATACTCTTCCTTCATCTGCAGGTGTTCCAATCTGTTTTACGTTGTTTGTGACAATATCTATCATCTTTACCTCCAAAAATATTATATTTGTATCTTATATCTTCTTCAGTTTTGAAATATACTATCACTTTACAGATGTGTTTTTTGGAAAATATTGGAAACAATGATAAAAAAGCTGCCGCAATTAATTTGCGACAGCCCGTTTTTGTTTGATTCTATTTTACAAAATTCTTTACTTTTTTATAAATTCCTTCTGCATCTAGTTCGTACTTTTTAAGCAATTCAACCGCTGGACCAGACTCACCAAATACATCGTTTACTCCAATTCTAAGAAGTTTTGTAGGTGCTTCTTCACAAAGAACTTCTGCAACTGCACTTCCAAGACCTCCGTTGATAGAATGCTCTTCTACTGTTACAACTTTTCCAGTCTTTGTAGCTGATGCTACAATGAGTTCTCTATCGATTGGTTTGATTGTATGAATATTAACAACCTCTGCGTTAATTCCATCTGCCTCAAGCATTTTTGCTGCTTCTAGCGCTTCTGAAACCTCTAATCCCGTTGCAAAAATTGATACATCTGTTCCCTCTTTTAATACGATTCCTTTTCCGATTTCGAATTTGTATTCTGGAACATCGTTGATTACAGGTACTGCAAGTCTTCCAAATCTGATATATACAGGTCCTACATGATTATAAGCTGCTTTTACTGCTGCCTTTGCCTCTACATCGTCAGATGGATTTAAAACTACCATTCCCGGAATCTCTCTCATAAGAGCTAAATCTTCAAGACACTGATGTGTCGCTCCATCCTCTCCTACCGAGATTCCTGCATGAGTTGCTCCGATTTTTACATTTAACTTTGGATATCCAATTGAATTACGTACCTGCTCAAAGTTTCTTCCTGCTGCAAACATTGCGAAAGAACTGATAAAAGGTACTTTTCCGCATGTTGCAAGACCAGCTGCGATACCTGTCATGTTTGACTCTGCAATTCCACAATCCCAATGTCTCTCTGGGAACTCCTTCTGGAAAATACATGTTTTTGTTGCTCCAGCAAGATCTGCATCAAGAACTATAAGATCTTCATGCTCTTTTCCAAGCTCAACCAAAGCATTACCATAACTATCTCTTGTAGCAATTTTCTTTACTTCTGACATAATGCTTCACCTGCCTTTTCTAATTCTTCCATTGCAATCTTGTATTCCTCTTCGTTTGGAGCTTTTCCATGCCATCCAGCATTGTCTTCCATAAATGAAACGCCTTTTCCTTTTACAGTAGTTGCGATGATTGCTGTTGGCTGTCCCTTTGTCTGTTTAGCCTCTTCAAAAGCTGCTCTAATCTGATCAAAATCGTTTCCATCAATGTTAATTACATGGAAATTGAACGCCTCAAATTTCTTATCAATTGGATATGGTGAACAAACATCAGATACTTTTCCGTCAATCTGAAGGTTGTTGTTGTCAACGATTACTACAAGGTTGTCCAATTTGCGATGTCCTGCCCACATAGCAGCCTCCCAAATCTGACCTTCCTGAATCTCACCGTCTCCTGTGAGTGTGTATACTCTGTAGTCTTTATTGTCGAATTTTCCTGCTGCTGCCATTCCTACCGCAACAGAAACTCCCTGTCCTAATGAACCACTGGACATATCAACACCTGGAATGTGCTTCATATCTGGATGTCCCTGGAGATATGATCCTGTATGTCTAAGTGTTGTCAAATCTTCTTTTGGGAAAAATCCTTTTTCAGCTAATACTGAGTATAATCCTGGAGCAACATGTCCCTTTGATAATACAAAACGGTCCCTTTCTTCCCATTTTGGGTTCTTAGGGTCTACATTCATCTCTTCATAATAGAGATATGTAAAAATATCTGCTGCCGAAAGTGATCCGCCCGGATGTCCGGATTTTGCACTGTAAACTGCTGTTACAATGTCTTTGCGAATTTCATTCGCAATCTTTTTGAGTTCAAGATTATTCATGACGTCTCCTTTTTTATTTATTTTCTTTAAAATATCTTTTACATTAAATCTCAGTTCTTCCCTGCAATGCTCTTAGCAGAGTAACTTCGTCAATATATTCCAAATCGCCTCCGACTGGTACGCCGCTTGCAATTCGTGTCACTTTGATACCGGTTGGTTTGATCAGCTTGCTGATATACATTGCTGTTGTTTCACCCTCTAAGCTGGAGTTTGTTGCAATGATTACTTCATCTACATCCTGCTCTAATCTTACCATTAATTCCTTCAGTCGAATATCATTAGGTCCTATACCAAGCATAGGCGAAATAGCTCCCTGTAAAACATGATAAACGCCTTCGTATTTTCCTGTTTTTTCATAAGCAACCAGATCTCTGGTATTCTCTACCACCATTATTACTTTGTGGTCTCTTGTTGTATCCTTACAAATCGGACACAGTTCATCATCAGTTAAAGTATAACAGCATTTGCAATATTTTACATTCTTTTTTGCACGCGAAATAGCCGACGAAAGGGATTCAACCGCATCCTCCGGCATATTAATAATATGAAAAGCTAATCTTTGGGCTGATTTGGCACCTATTCCCGGTAAGGATGAGAGCTCTTCTATTAACTTAGATATTTCGCTACTGTAAAAATCCATTAAAACAATCCGCCACCAAGGCCGCCTGTGATTTTAGACATAGATGCCTGTGACTGCTCCTCTATTTTACGAAGTGCTTCGTTTGTTGCTGCCATAATAAGATCCTCCAACATCTCAATATCATCCGGATCTACTACTTCTTCTGCAAGTTTTACTTTTATTACTTCTTTTTTACCTGATACTGTAACCTCTACAGCTCCACCGCCAGCTGTGGCTGTTACTTCAGCCTCTTCTAGCTCTTTTTGAGCTTCTTCCATCTGACGCTGCATCTTCTGCGCCTGTTTCATCAAATTGTTCATGTTTCCCGGCATTCCTCCAGGAAATCCACCTCTTCTTGCCATTATGGCATCCTCCTTGTTCTACTATACATTTTCTTCTTCTATATCAAATTGAATTAATTCTCTTAAATCAACGGTAGACTCTTTTGCGCTTACACCAAGCTCATTCTTTTTCAAGCTGACCTGAACTGTTTTTCCAATTCTGTTCTCAATCAGAGTCTGTAGTGAATTCATACAATCAGCCCTGTTCTCCGATAAATAAGCATACGCGTTTGCGTCATCAAATACAAGCATAAGTTCCGACTGTGGTCCAAGTGTTGGTATTGCTCTGTTCAGATATACCTTGGAATTGGCTCCAATTTCAGATATTATGGATTTCCAGTTTTTTACCACATTTTGAACATCCTCAGGAATAGCTTTTGGCAATTCCTTTTTTATAAGTGGCACAGCTTCATTCGCTGTGCTTGCCGTAGTTTCTGTTGGAACCGCCTGAACAGGTATCCCTTTTTCAAGCTTTCTCTCTAGGGAATCAATTCTGTCTATTAAGGATTCATAATCCTTTTCCATCTGCGGCTTACAAAGTTTAATTATAGCAATCTCTATTAATATCCTCTTTTGCGTTGCAAATTTAACCTGATTACTCAATTCAGAAAATACCTTGATATATCTGATAAGTGTATCGGCAGATATCAGCTTTGCCTCTTCCTTAAGAGCTGCAATATTGTCGCTTGACATATCAAGAACATCTTCCATGTCATCTGAGCTTTGAAGCAAAAGAAGATTGCGAAGATACCAGGTAAAATCATTCACGAGCTGTCCCAGTTCTCTTCCTTCATCCACAAGTTCAGATAGAATTGAGATAGCACCTGTTACATTTTCGTCAAGCACCTGCCTTAACAATCTTGAAAATACTTCTGTATCGACTGCGCCAAGCACTTCTAATACATTCTCATACGTAAGAGTTTCTCCCAAATGAAAGGCTATACACTGATCCAGCAAGCTCAATGCATCTCGCATAGAACCGTCTCCTGCCTTTGCCACATATCTGATTGCTTTTTCTTCCACTTCCACATTCTCTGTTTCCATGAGTTCATTCAGTCTGGCTGCAATCTCATCTATTGAGATTCTGTGAAAATCATATCGCTGACATCTTGATAAAATTGTAATTGGAATTTTATGCGCTTCAGTAGTCGCGAGAATAAATATAACATAACTTGGCGGTTCTTCCAATGTTTTTAATAAAGCATTGAAAGCTCCTGCTGAAAGCATATGCACCTCATCGATTATATAAACCTTGTATTTTCCTTCAGTTGGTCGATAAGATACCTCTTCCCTAATCTGACGAATATTATCTACACCATTGTTGGAAGCCGCATCTATTTCAATTACATTCATTGAGCTTCCATCTAAAATAGCTTTACAGGTTGGACAGACTCCACATGGACTTCCGTCAACCGGATTCTCACAGTTAACAGCTCTTGCCAGAATCTTGGCAACAGTTGTCTTTCCTGTTCCTCTTGTTCCACAAAACAAATAAGCGTGTCCTATTCTGTCGGCTTTTATCTGGTTCTTTAATGTTGTAACTATATGATCCTGTCCCTTAACATCTTCAAATTCCTTTGGTCGAAATTTTCGATATAACGCCTGATACGACACGCTTATTCACCTGCTTTCTTTATTTTCTGATTTTGTTTATTATTAATCACCAAAGCTGATTCCCATTCGTTTTGCCTCTTTAATCATCTGACACTTAGGGTCTACAACTTTTAATTTTCCAGCCACATCTGCTAATGGCACCTTCTTGGTTTTTCCATCAACCATTCCAATCATGTATCCGTAATCTTCCTCAATGATTGCCTTTGCTGCGGCTGAACCAAGTCTTGAGCACAGCACTCTGTCATATGGACATGGGCTTCCGCCTCGCTGTGTATGTCCCGGAACTGTCACTCTTACTTCTGTTCCAATTCTCTCAGTAATCCTTGCTGCAAGCTCATACGATACTGTTGGATGTGCCTTGCCAGCAAGCTTTGCCTTATATTCCTTTTTCGAGAGCGCTGCATCTTCTTTTGAAATTGCACCCTCAGCTACAGCAAGAATTGTAAATCCCTTTCCTGCTTTTGTACGTTTTTCAATAGCGTCTACTACTTTATCAATATCATATGGAATCTCTGGGAGAAGGATAATATCAGCTCCTCCTGCAATTCCTGCATAAAGTGTTAACCATCCAACCTTGTGTCCCATAACCTCTACAATAAACACACGGTTATGTGATGCTGCGGTTGTATGAATACAGTCAATTGCATCCGTTGCAATATTAATGGCACTCTGAAAACCAAATGTAACATCAGTTCCATAGATATCATTATCAATTGTTTTTGGAAGATGAATTACATTAAGCCCCTCTTCTCTGAGTAGGTTTGCTGTTTTCTGTGTTCCGTTTCCTCCAAGAATAACCAGACAGTCAAGATTTAACTTGTGATATGTCTGTTTCATAGCCTCGACCTTGTCTAGACCATTCTCGTCAGGTACTCTCATGAGTTTAAAAGGCTGACGTGATGAGCCAAGAATTGTACCACCTTTTGTTAAAATTCCCGAAAAATCTGCTGAAGTAAGCAGTCTGTAATCTCCATAAATCAGACCCTTATATCCGTTTTCAAAACCATATACTTCAAGTTCATCAAGATTTTCCGATAATCCTTTCACTACACCACGCATGGCTGCATTTAATGCCTGACAGTCACCACCACTTGTTAACATTCCTATTCTCTTCATGAGTACCCCTCCTTCATGCTTTTTTGTCATTATATTATAATCGAAGCTCATTAACAATCCTGCTAAATCAGGTCGTCCTCTTTTTCTTTTGCTACTTCTTCTGCAGACATTAATGACCTAAATATTCTTTCAAAAATAAGCTCCAAAAATACACATATAACTGCCGGTAATACAATTATTAAAAATGGTAAAAAGTAAAATACCAGTACCCCGATTACTGTAAGCAAAATAGCAAGAACTGTCCATGGCAATTTTGCTATCATAATAAGCGCTGCATTTTTTATTGTATTTTTTGTTGTCTGCTCAAATCTTGCAATGTACGCATATGTATACTCACACCATGCTGTTGCAAAAGCAAGTAAAATCCAGAATACCACAAAAAAACTTCCCCACGATTTTCCCATTTTTGCGGCAGACATTGTCACATAAATATCACAAATTAATACCGCTATCACAACAAGCTGTATCAGCCACGCTTTTGTAGCTGGTTTAAAATTCTCTTTAAATGATTTCCAAAATCCTGAAAATGCATATCCCTTATCTTTTCTGATTGCAACCCTTGTCGTTGAATACAATGCAGTATTTGCCGCCCCTATCGTGAATATTGGCAGGCATGCAAAAAACCAGCATATACTTATTATCATTACATCTGTAAGTTTGTTGATTGCTCTAAAAACCGGATTATCGTAGTTAAAAATTCCATTCATGATTAATTCTATTTTTTCCTTTCTTTGCGTGGTTCTTTTCGTTGTTCCTCACGCTGCTTTTTCCTGTCTTCCAAAGTCATACGCTCTTTTTTTCTTCCTATGTAAACATTCCATTTTAAATAAGCTTCCTGCGCATTTCTTGACTTGTAAATAATACTTCTGTCCTCTCCAACAATATCAGTTATACTATACAAACCTCTGTCGTACTGAAACTCGGCTACTTTTCCTTCAAGCTCCTTATTTCCGAGAACAAATTTATGAATAGCCTGCTGCTGTCCCATATTAATCCTCCTGTTTTGATTCCTTGAGAACATATTTTAGCGCTGCTAAAAGTCTCTCATTCTTTTTTGTATCCGGCTGTTCTAATAACTCTTTCGCTTCCTCCACTGTAAACATCTCACGAAGTACAACCTGATGATTTTCAACCGGAATATATGATACTTTTTCTTCAAATAATGGCTTGAGCACATAATATGGAATTGCCTTTCCACCCTTTGATGCTGCAAGGGAAACTATGTTATCCACCACACATGCACCCAAACTTTCGCTGTATATTATCTGTTTCTTTTGAAACATATGCTTTTCCTCCACTAATTTTGCATTTCTATAATATCACATGGAATTGTTTTTTTCAAAAGAAACCGAAACTGGTATTGTATTATTTTTTTATTCTGAATCTGTTATTATTAATAAATCTATGTATAATATACACAGAAAAAAAGACAGGAGACTATTTTATATGAAAAAAGCAGCTGTTTTAAATGACTTATCCGGTTTTGGAAAATGCTCCTTAACCGCTGCCATTCCGGTACTGTCTGCACTTGGCGTACAATGTTGTCCTTTGCCATCTGCTGTTTTAACTGCACAGACCGGATATGACTATTATAAATGCACAGATCTTACTTTTATGATTCCTGACTACATTGATGCATGGGAGAAAAACGGAGCCAGCTTTGATGGTATCTATTCAGGATACATGACAGGTCATGAACAAATTCAAAAATTTTTCGATTTCTTAGATGTTTTTTACAAAGACGATACTTTTTTACTTGTTGATCCGGTTATGGGTGATGACGGCATGACTTACAATATGTACACGGATGAGCTCCTATCTGCGATGAAGGAGCTTTCTAGAAAAGCTGACTTGATTACCCCAAATCTGACAGAAGCATGTCTCCTGGCAGATTATGATATCAAGGAAGTTTTTAAAGATACGCGAAAGGAAGTTCTTCTTCCCCTTGCTGAAGAAATCGGTCACAAGCTACGCCAGAATTCAGAGAAGAATCAGGACGTTGTTATCACCGGAATTAAATGCAAAAATGATTCTGCTCCTTTTATATATAATGTCACTATCTCAAATAATGAGACTTCTATAAACCGCTCTCATTTTTTTGATAAAAGCTTCTCGGGAACCGGCGATTTATTTGCTTCTGTTCTCTGCGGATGCCGATTAAATGGTCTTTCAACCTCGAAGGCGGTAGACCTTGCAAGTTCATTCATCTATCACAGTATTGCAGATACAATGAACGATGACACATATGATGTTGAGGGAGTTAATTTTGAAAAATTCCTAATCGAACTTATTAAGGGGGGAACTAACTTCGAACACTGAGAAAATAAAAAATTCCCACTTGTGGTTTATGATATTTCTGCCACTTGGTCATAGATATGCGTGTAGGGTATTCACTCGATTTTGACGAGTCGTGTGCAAGTTATATGCCGTTATCAGCTAAAGTTTGCCCGAGAAATCCACGTTCAAGCGTAGCGCGTTTTGGATTTCTCGCGGCATAATAGACTTAGCTGATAACGGCATTTACTTGCACTAGACGCAGGCAACTTAAGAGTGAATACCCTACACGTATATCTATGACCAAGTGGCATATGTTTCTAAAACACAACCAACCGTGGAAATTTTTTAATCTTTGAATAAGTCTGTTGAGTAATATCTGTCGCCGCTGTCAGGAAGCAATGCGACAATTGTCTTTCCTTTGCTTTCAGGTCTCTTTGCAACTTCAATTGCAGCCTTTAGTGCTGCTCCCGATGAAATTCCAACAAGAACACCTTCCTCTTTTGCTATCTCTTTTCCAAATTCAAAAGCATCTTCGTTTGAAATTGGAAGTATTTCATCATATACTTCAGTATTTAATGTGTTTGGTACAAATCCGGCTCCGATTCCCTGAATCTTGTGAGCTCCCGCCTGTCCTGTTGAAAGTACTGCAGATGACTCAGGCTCAACTGCTACTACCTTTACATTTGGCTTTTTGCTCTTTAAGTATTCACCAACACCTGTGATTGTTCCGCCTGTTCCAACTCCGGCTACAAATACGTCAACCTCTCCATCTGTATCATTCCAGATTTCTGGTCCTGTTGTTTTTCTATGCGCCTCTGGGTTTGCTGGGTTTTCAAACTGCTCTGGTATAAAGCTGTTCTCAATCTGCTGATGAAGCTCTTCTGCCTTTGCGATAGCTCCCTTCATTCCTTTTGTTCCATCAGATAAAACAAGCTCTGCACCGTATGCCTTAATAATATTTCTACGCTCTACAGACATGGTCTCTGGTAAAACAATAATAAGTCTGTAACCTTTAGCTGCTGCGATTGCTGCAAGACCGATACCTGTATTTCCTGATGTTGGCTCAATAATTGTTGAACCTTCCTTGAGTTTTCCATCTCGCTCCGCCTGCTCAATCATCTCTTTCGCAATTCTGTCTTTTACTGAGCCAGCTGGATTGAAGTACTCAAGCTTTGCAAGAAGCTTAGCCTCTAATCCGTATTTCTTCTCAATATGAGTAAACTCAACGAGTGGAGTATTTCCGATTAAACCAATAGTGCCTTCATAAATGTTTGCCATAACTATGACCTCCTCTTTTCTTTTTCTATATATTTATCATCGTCATTTCTAATTCCCTTTAATCCTACCAATTAACTAGGGTATTGTCAACTCCTTTTTTTGTTTTCTTTTATCGATAAACAGTATATAACACTTGACAACAGTTATACACTGTTATATACTGTTTACAAATCACATGTGATACTTACATTAAGAAGGATTTAGATATGCATATAATACTCAACAATTCATCTATGACACCGATTTATGAGCAGATTGTAGATCAGGTTAAAAATCAAATTATTGCCGGGGAGATTCCGGAAGATACTGCACTTCCTTCTGTTAGAGGACTTTCCTCTGAGCTTAAAATAAGTGCACTTACTGTAAAAAAAGCTTACGACAAGCTTGAAGAAGAAGGTTTTGTAATTACCGTCCACGGAAAAGGCACATTCGTTGCCGCCACTGATAAACAGCTTGCAGTGGAAGCTAGAAGAAAATCTGTTGAAGATGATTTGACAGCGGTATTTGATAAAGCTCAAAACATTGGAATGACAAAAGATGAAATAATGGAAATCATAGAGATTATTTTGGAGGATATGACATGGTAAAAATAGATAATCTTGTAAAAGACTATAATGATTTTAAGCTTGATGTATCACTGGAAATCCCTTCCGGTGTCATCTCAGGTATTATTGGAAAAAACGGAGCTGGTAAGAGTACTCTTATAAAATCAATTCTTGGTCTGATTAAGCCAACCTCAGGCCAGGTAAAAGTGTTTGGAAAAGACTCCATGCATCTTTGCGGTGCAGACAAATGCAATATCGGAGTTGCTATGGCAGAAGCAGGATTTAGTATGTATCTTTCTGCAAAAGATATCTCCAGTATTCTCAAGAAATTCTATCCTGATTTCAACGAAGATTTCTTCATAGAAAAATGTAAACAGCTAAATCTTCCAATGGATAAAATGCTTAAAGATTTTTCTACCGGAATGAAAGCAAAGCTTCGTGTTCTGGTTGCAATTTCCGTGATTCTTTCATTTACAACAGATAGCTCCTTCGTGGTTGGTTACACGACATTTTGTATGTTTATACTTGCAGAAAGTACAATAAGCTATGATGAATTCGATAATGGTTTTTCATTTCTTATGACTTTACCATTTAAAAGAACCACTTATGTTCTGGAAAAATATCTGCTATGTGGTATTTTTGCAATTAGTGCTTGTGTTTTTTCTAATATTGTCTGCATTTTTGTAAACGAGTATAAACAAACAGATCTACCTATAACCGACTTATTAACACAATCAGCTATTCTTTTTCCATGTGTTTTACTTGTAATAAACCTTATGATTCCACTACAGATTAAATTTGGTGCTGAAAAAACCAGAATAGTAATCTTTGCCATAACAGGAATCCTTTTCATTTTGGGAATTGCCATTACGAAATTTGTAGATTTAGCTAATTTGCCAATTGATTCAATAATAGAAAAATTGCAAAAAATAACAGAGCTTCAGCTAATGATTGGCTGTTTTGCCTTATCAATAGCTGCTACTCTGATATCTATTGCAATAAGTAATAAGATTATTAACAATAAGGAATTCTAATTTTGTATTTAGGTATGGGGGTACATCTTTGCCCTTGTATTTATTCTATAGTTTCCTGCGTCTAGTGCAAGTAAATGCTGTTATCAGCTATGTTTATTATGCCACAGGAAAGCCAAAACGCGCTACGCTTGAACGAGTCTTTCCTGGGCAATCGTAAGCTGATAATCAGCATATAACTTGCACACGACTCGTCAAAAATAGAATAAATACAAGGGTGCAGACGTACCCCCACACCTCAATACAAGTAGAAATTATCATCTCTCAATTGTTCCACCACATAGGACATGATCCTCCTGGTAGAAGACTCCAGCTTGTCCCGGGGTCATGGCTCTTTGTGGTTCATCGAACACACATCTTAGCATTCCATTTTCCATTGGATACAGGGTACAGGGTGCTCCTGCATGAGAATAGCGCACTTTACCAATTGCTCTTGTTCCCTCTGGTATCTGGTCTTCTGCCATATAATTCACATTACTTAAAATACATGTATCTGTAAAAAGCTCTTCATTTTTACAAATGACTACTTCGTTAGTTTCCGGACGGAGTTCTTTTACAAAAAGCGGTGTTGCCGCTGTTATTCCAAGACCTTTTCTCTGACCAATTGTGTAATGGATAAGACCCTTATGCTGACCAAGAATATTCCCCTGCTCATCTACAAAGTTTCCCGGAGCATAAGTTTTTCCAGTTTCATTTTTAATAAATGATGCATAGTCATGGTCTGGCACAAAACAGATATCCTGACTGTCACTCTTTGCGGCTACCGGCAAACCGATTTTTTCTGCTATATTTCGTATTTCTGATTTCTCGTAATCTCCAACAGGCATAAGCGTTCTACGAAGCTGTTCCTGTGTGAGATTGTAAAGTGCATATGTCTGGTCTTTTGCCGCTGTTACAGAATTGCGAATAGAATAGCGTCCGTTTGGAAGCTGCATTATTCTCGCATAGTGTCCTGTTGCTATATAATCTGCGCCTATTTCCATAGACCTGCGAAGCAGCGACTCCCATTTTACGTACCGGTTACAGGCAATACATGGATTTGGAGTGTAGGCTCTTTCATATTCTGAGACAAAGTAATCTATTACCTTCTCCTGAAAATCGGCTTTGAAATTCATTACATAATAAGGAATGCCCAAAACGGCCGCAACTCGTCGGGCATCCTCTACTGCTGAAAGGCCGCAACAGCCACCTTCCTCTGATTGTTTAAAAACGTCTTCATCCTGCCAGATTTGCATGGTTACACCTATTACATCATATCCCTGCTCTTTTAACAGATATGCTGCAACCGATGAATCCACACCGCCCGACATTCCAACTACTACCTTTTCTTTCATTAATATTCCTCTTCCGGAGCTTCTTCATGTTCACTGATATCACTGACTGGTTTTTTAAGCCCTTCAAGTACTATACCATTTTTTTCACAATAATCCCAGAGGGCTGCGTGAATTGCTTCCTCCGCAAGAAGTGAACAGTGTACCTTAACCGGTGGAAGTCCATCTAATGCTTCCATTACAGCCTTGTTTGTGACCTGCATGGCCTCCTGAATTGATTTTCCTTTTACAAGCTCTGTTGCCATGCTGCTTGTAGCAACTGCTGCACCGCATCCGAATGTCTTAAACTTTACATCCTGTATAATACCATTGTCATCTATATCTAAATAAATTCTCATGATGTCACCACATTTTGCATTTCCAACTGTTCCGACACCACTTGGATTTTCCATTTCTCCAACATTTCTTGGGTTGTTAAAATGATCCATTACTTTTTCACTGTATGCCATTTTTATTTTCCTTTCTTGTAAAAAGTTTTATTTACTATTTTTGATAAAATCTTCGTAAAGTGGTGACATGCCACGTAATCTTTCGATTATCGCTTTCAACTTGTCCACCAGATAATCTACTTCTTCTTTTGTGTTTTTTTCCGAAACTGTAAGTCGAAGGGAACCATGTGCTATCTCATGTGGCACTCCTATCGCCAGAAGTACATGTGATGGGTCTAATGAACCTGAAGTACATGCTGAACCTGAGCTTGCGCACACACCTGCCTGGTCTAAAAGAATGAGCATTGACTCACCCTCTATAAATCTGAAACAGAAATTCGCATTATTTGGAAGTCTGTCTGTTCTGTGACCATTGAGTTTTGTAAAAGGAATCTCTGTTGTCACTCGCTCAATCAAGTAGTCTCTAAGCTCCCTCTCATATTCTGCATTTTTTTCCATATTGGCTTTCGACAGCTCAACTGCCTTTCCTAAGCCTACTATTCCTGGAACGTTATGTGTTCCGGCACGTCTTTGTCTCTCCTGCGCTCCGCCGTGGATAAAGGATCTAATCTGGACACCTTTTCTGATGTACATAACTCCGATACCCTTTGGTCCATTTATTTTATGACCGCTTGCAGAAAGCATATCTATATTCATCTCATCCACATTGATTGGAATATGCGCAAACGCCTGTACTGCATCTGTGTGGAAAAGAACACCATGTCTTCTCGCGATTTCACCTATCTCTTTAAGTGGCTGTATTGTTCCAATTTCATTGTTAGCTGCCATTACCGAAATCAAAATTGTATCCGGTCTGATTGCAGCCTCTAACTCATCAAGCTTTACCTTGCCGTCCTCATCAACATTCACATATGTCACTTCAAAACCATTTTTTTCAAGCCACTGTGCAGTATGCAAAATAGCGTGATGTTCAATAGTTGTAGTGATGATATGTTTTCCCTTTTTCCCATAAGCTTCTGCTGTTGCCTTTAATGCCCAGTTATCTGACTCGCTTCCGCCTCCGGTAAAATATATCTCTTCTTTTTTGGCTCCAATAAGGTCTGCAACTGTATCTCTTGCCTTATCTACTGCATTTTCAGCCTCATCTGCAAAGCTGTACAATGCAGAAGGGTTTCCATAATATTCTGTAAAAAAAGGATTCATTGCCTCTAACACCTCAGGGTACACCTGAGTTGTCGCAGCATTATCCATATATATAATTTTATTCATTAACCATACCTTCTTTCTTCTGGCATAACTAAATCACATAAGTACCATTTTTCTCACTCTGCCAGTCCACTAAATCCTGCAATGTTATACTATCTACAACGCCTTTAATTGCTTCGTTGATCTTCTTGTAGACTATCGCTGTGACACACATATCCTGTCTATCACAGATATTGTCGTCATCCTCTACACAGGAAACCGGTGCAAGACTCCCCTCCGTCTGACGTAAAATCATACCAACTGTATATTCTTTTGGCTCATTTTTTAGAAGATATCCACCCTGTGCTCCGCGAACACTTCTGACATATCCTGCTTTATTCAAAATAGAAATAATCTGCTCAAGATACTTTTCAGAAATACCCTGTCGCTTCGCCACATCCTTTAAACTAATTGGTGTTCCATTACTATTTTCAGCCAAATCAATCATCAATCGAAGTGCATATCTACCTTTTGTCGAAATTTTCATAAGTCACCCTTTTCTAAGTATTAATACCAGTTTTAATTCCTACCGTTTCACTATACATTCTCTTTCATTTGTTGTCAAGCATAAAAGTCATTATCATTTCATTGGTCAGACTCAATTCCTCTTTCTTTACTGGGATATCGTCCCGGCTGACCCATTCTGCCACTGACAACTCATCTTCATCCATGATAAGCTGGTCACTTCCATCCACTTCACAAAAATATCCCGCCAGAATATTATCTGCAAGTCCCCAAGGCTGCGATTTATAATATCTGATATTCTTTACTTTAAGTCCGACTTCTTCCATCACTTCTCGTCTGACAGTTTCCTCAAAAGATTCTCCAATTTCAGTAAAGCCGGCTACAAGTGCATATTTTTTGTACTCTCTGTCACGATATTTTGTCAGAAGAATTTTATCCCCATTTGTAACTGCTACAATCACTGCCGGATTAATTCTTGGATAAATCATATTGTTACAACATGGGCATCTCATCATTCTTTCTTTATCATCATGCACAAGCTTTCCTGCACATCTGCCACAAAATCTGTTTTTTGAATACCACCCATCCAAATGAAATCCTGTTATGGCTGCCAACACAAATTCCTTTGGTGCTACGTGCCTAAAATAGTGTCTTACCTCAAATTTTCCTCCGGTCACTTTTATTATATGCAAGGCCTCTTCATCTGACAGTTCTACTCTGAAAAATGCTTTTTTATCTAGTTCAAAAAGATACTGTCCTTTCTCAGATAATGCATTTTCAAACCCTGTACCCTTTAAATTATCATATGTAGGAAATGTAATTGTATCCTCTTCATTCTCTATTACAAGCAGCTTTCCTGCATTAAAAAAAAGAACCCAACTGTCGGGCTCTACCTTTGCTTCTTTATATGTAATATCCCACTGATGTGGCCAAATATCCTGTATCATAATTTCTCCTTTGAATGTACTCTCGTTGAGATAAATACGCTTCTGCTCACCATTAAATAGGCGAGAGTCTTCTCCATCAAT
The DNA here is from genome assembly GCA_045123895.1 of Agathobacter sp. Lineage (GTDB taxonomy): Bacteria > Bacillota > Clostridia > Lachnospirales > Lachnospiraceae > Roseburia. The sequence continues at coordinate 12,705 of JBGVKW010000082.1, read as the reverse complement.
AAAACTTAAATAAAAAACCGAGCGTCCCGCTTCGAACTCTCACAATAGACGTTACCTTCACAGTTAACTCCCTCCAGGCGACCTCACGTCACATGAAAGCTTCTACTTAGTGCTGCTGTGTTCCCACCCTGACACGGTTCATAGATTTCCATTGCGCAAGACCCAGACGTCAACGCCACTTATGAAGGGCAGCTCTACCGATAAAGCCCTCTACGAGACATCACCCCAACTATAGCGGATTGTTGGTTCAAGGCACCGCTACCACCCCGGCTACTCGGAGTCTTTAGTATAATCCATTTTTCTTGGTGTTGTCAAGAATTCTGCTTCTTCTTTTTGCGCAACTCCCTAAAAAAATCTGAAAGCATGGTTGAACACTCTTCTTCTAACACACCATTTTCAAATTCAACCTGATGATTGAACTGGTCCATCTGCAATAAATTGATAACAGAACCGGCACATCCCGCCTTTGGATTCATGGCCCCCACAACAACTTTTTTTACCCGCGACTGAACTATTGCGCCGGCACACATCTGGCATGGTTCAAGCGTAATGTACATAGTGCAGTCCTCTAAGCGCCAGTCTCCTGTTTTTTTGCTGGCTTTTTTAATTGCAGCAAGCTCCGCATGAGCAAGAGTGTTCTTATCAGTGTTTCTCCTGTTATATCCTCTTGCTATTATCCTGTCTTCCCTTACAATAACGCACCCTATCGGTACCTCATCCAATGCATATGCTTTCTTTGCCTGCTTAATGGCCTCTTTCATGAATTTTTCGTCCCTTGTCATAGACCTTCACACTCCCAAATGATATAATTGCATTATACATCTACCTTGAGAAGGAAGGCAAATATGTTATTTGAATATGAAACAGACCGTTTAGTTTTACAGGTTTTAAAACCAACCTACGCACCAATGGTTTTAGATTTTTTCAATCGTGATAAGGAGCTGTTTGAAAAGTATGAGATTGACAGAGTTCCTGATTTTTACACTGTAAAATACCAGCAAAAAGTATTGAAATATGAATACAATATGGCTATGAAACTAAATCTTGTAAGATTTTATGTTTTTTTGAAATCTGATCCCACAAAAATTATAGGAACCGTTTGTCTTCATAATATTTCACCATTGTTTTACAGTAGCTGCGAGGTGGGCTACAAATTCTCAAGTGAATTTCATCATCAGGGCTTTGCTCAGGAAGCCATAAGAAAATGTCTCGAAATAGCTTTTTTCGACCTAAACCTTCACAGAGTAACAGCGATTGTAAATCCAGAAAATAAGTCTTCTACTAAGCTGCTTAACAAGCTTAATTTCAGACAGGAAGGACTTCTTTTAGATTATCTTTTCCTTCACGGAGTCTGGACTGACCACGCACTTTTTGCTCTTACAGGTCCGGAATTTACATAAGCTTACAAAAAAAGTATCCAAATACCCCGCTTTCCGCTTCATCCTCTGAAGTTGGAACAGCGTGTTCAAATTTATCAAACCCATATATCTGTGCCATTATCCTCTCGGCGGGTTCTGAAATAGCAGGCACCCCCAGATAGTTTTGTCCGTTTTTATCCCTTTTAATTAATAAATGATTATATGTTGCGTACCCATGTAATAAAAAACTATTGTGAGACAGGTACCAATTTTTTGCCGGATAATTCTTTAAATCTTCCAAATCTATTTTCTTTGTAGCAGGATTCTTATATTCGGGCTTAATCTCATATGAAAGTAAAGATTGGATTTTCTCATCCATTACCGATGTTTCATTTTCTTCCTGGGCTGTAATTACCTTTGGAATATGTTTTTTTACAGTATTATTTTTCGTATAGGATACAACAAATTCTCCATCATCCGTCCAACAGCTTGCCAGAAAATCGTCTCCTATTCCAATTTTTATTCCATATAATTCATTTTTATTCTCATCAGAATTCTGGTTTTCCTCCATGTAATTTTCCTCCATGTAAGAAGATATATTCTGTTCAAAAAATTGCTTTGCGCCTTTTGGGGTCAAATTTATTTTTCCAAGATTAACCGCATTATCCTTATTTAGTATCAGAAAAACATCCTTTTCTCCACACAATTTTTCTTCAATATCATTATTAATCTGAATCATTAGTTTTATTTGCATTCCGTTTATTTCTACTTTGATAAAACCTTTGTTTTCGGTTTTTTCTCTATCAATGTAAGTGTACAAATATGTAGCAAATCTTTTCATAAAAAAACCTTTTATTTTATCTTATTTACAAATAGTCTTTTTTATGTTTATTTTATAAAAATAGGAATTATTCCTATTTTTATATTGACAATTAGTACTTTAGTGTGTATATTTAATTTAGTAACAATTCCTGATTTCAAGAAAGGAGTTCTATGATTAAGTATAGTCGTCAGCGTGAAGCTATCATTAATTTTTTAGACGGACGAACAGATCATCCAACAGCGGAAACTATTTACTTAAACATCAAGCAGGAATTCCCAAATATAAGTATTGGAACTGTTTACCGAAACCTCTCCCTTTTAGAGGAGATTGGACAGATAAAAAGAATTTCATCTGATTCAGGGCCTGACCATTATGATTTCAATGTTTCGCCACATTTTCACTTTCATTGTACATCGTGTGGCTGTGTATCGGACATAATGATAGATATGGACGATGATCTGATTAATCAGGCAAAAAAATTGACTAATGCTACAATTGAAAAATGTTCAGTGATTTTTTCCGGTATCTGTCCGGATTGCCAAAAAAAATTATCTTAAATGAAGGAGGACAATTTATTATGTCAAAATGGGTATGTAGTGTATGTGGATATGTTTATGAGGGAGATGCTGCACCAGCAGAATGTCCTGTATGTCATGTTTCTGGAGACAAATTCAAAAAAGTAGAAGGTGAGCTTAAGCTTGCTGCAGAGCATGAATTTGGAATCTATGATAAAACTGTAAAAAACAATGCTGACATCTCTGAAGAAGATAAAAAATATATCTTCGACCAGCTCAAAGCAAACTTCGAAGGAGAGTGCTCAGAGGTTGGTATGTATCTTTGCATGGCTCGTATCGCTCACAGAGAAGGATATCCTGAAATCGGTTTATATTGGGAGAAAGCAGCTTTTGAAGAGGCTGAGCACGCTGCTAAATTTGCAGAATTACTTGGTTCTGATTTAGAGCCAAACATGAAAGCTTCTACAAAAGAGAATCTTGCTTGGAGAGTTGATTGCGAATTCGGTGCTACTCAGGGTAAATTTGACCTTGCTGCATGCGCAAAGAAAAATAATCTTGATGCAATCCATGATACAGTTCATGAGATGGCTAGAGATGAGGCTAGACACGGCAAAGCTCTTAAAGGATTACTTGATAGATACTTTGGATAGGAAATAGTCAATAATTTCAGAGGTTTGAAGAGATTTACTTCAAACCTCTTTTTTGTTCTATGTTTTTTATTTATGCAAATAGAATTACATGTATTATAAATGTATCATCAAAATCAATTACCATTTTTTTCTCCTCTTATATATCTACATACTCCGGCATCCATTTCATAAACCTCAGTACAAAGTATCTTAATGTCCTCGGCTGAGTGAGATGCCATTATGATTGTCTTTCCATCTTCATTGAGTTTAAGTAAAAGCTTTCGCATCTCCTCAACTCCGTTTTTATCAAGCCCGTTAAATGGCTCATCAAGTATCAGTATATCCGGTTCCTCCATTATTGCCTGAGCAATTCCAAGTCTTTGTCTCATTCCGAGAGAAAACTTTCCAACCTTCTTTTTATCATCTGGATTTAATCCTACCATTCTGATACTTTCTTTTATTCTCTCATCATCTATTTTTCCTCGCAGCTTAGCCAGAAACTTTAAGTTCCAAAACGCTGAATAATCTTTTAAAAATCCCGGTGTTTCAATAATAAGTCCGATATTGTCCGGCATATCTATGTCTTTTCCTACGATTTTTCCTTCCACCTGTATTTGTCCTTCATCTAGAATTACAAATCCGCAGATACTTTTGAATAAAACCGTTTTTCCACTTCCGTTTCGACCTACGAAACCATATATTTTTCCTTTTTCTATGTCAACAGATATATTATTCAAAACCGTCTGATTTCCAAACTTCTTTTTTGCATTTTCTATTTTGATTATTGTATCCCTCACTATAATACCTCCAAAGCATCCAATGTATATTTTTTTGATTTAGCTAGAATAAATCCGATTAGTCCCACTATTAATACCAGTTCCATTATGACAATATACGTTATTGGAACACTGTCACTTTCTCTTAAAAAAATATATGGATAAGTCCAGTGTATCAGTGATGTAACACATAACTTCGGCATTTGTAAAATATTAATCAAATCTGAAAATACAATTATTCCTATTGCAGTCGCAGCACCAAAAACTCTGTTTCCAACCATATTTATCGCAAATATTATGAGACCTATAATAAATCCAACTATTACATTCATTATAAAAGTAATAAGACATGCCGTAATAGGATTAAAGTTCATGATGACCTCTTCATGCATAACAACACCTGCAATGCTATTGTTGTGTGCAAGATTTATTAAAACACTTCCCCATTTTGTAGTCATTCCTAACCAAGGTAAAAATACAATAACACTTATCAAAAACATCCACAGGAAGTAAATTATGTTTGCACAGAAGATATATAGTATCTGTCCACAGAACCATTTTTTTCTCCCTATTCTTGATAATACAAAAATCTGTTGTTCATCCGTAAACGGAGCATTACAAAACAAAAGCACAACTCCAAAATAAAAAAGCATCCTGGTAATGCCATCATCCATTTGGAAGGCAAAGAAATATGGTGATACACCAAGCTTTTGAGAAATAGCAAAACTTTTTACATAATCACTTCTAATATAGGTAAAAACAAAAACTGCAATAAATGCTATGTAAACTCTGTATGTGGTCTTCCATTTTCTAAAATTGTTTATCATACTTTTAAACATCTTCTATTCTCCTCAATATTTTGCGATACGATATTTGATATAAAATATAAACTATACAACCTGTATAACACATAGCATAAATCCAGTGCATCCAAAAGTTTTCAAACAAGCTCGTGAAGCAAAAATATACACATGAAGGCAGTAAAAAAATGTTATCTATCCATTTATTGGTAAGGGTAATAACCATGTAATACAATAATATTGGAGTCGCAATTCCAACAAACAAATTTGGGATGAAAGCAGTAGTAACTACTGCTACTGCAGATAATACCCCTCCCAACAAGGAGAAAACTAACATAAACCAAATATTTTCAGAAAACTGTTCCATATCTAAAAACAATGTTTCCTGAATGGTATATCCTTTTAGCAAAAATACTCCAACCATCAATAATACGAAGATTATAAAGGAAATAAGCATACTTATAATTCCACATACTGTTGAAGCAATAATCTCTGATTTTACATAATCTTTTTTACTGTGTTTTGTAATTACAAATTTTATATACCCAGAAGTATAGTCTTCACAAAACATAACTCCACCAGAAATAACGCACATTATATAATATAAAATAATAAAGCCTGAGCTTGTACAACCTTCTATTATGTTACTTAAACCAGAATTACTATCTATCAAAATCTGCGCTATCCCGTTTACAAACAAGGCAAGTGTCATCCCTAAAATGCATGTCCATGTTTTTCTGCTTCGAACTATTCTTAAAAAGCACACATTCAAACATCTAAACATCTTCCCTATCTCCTTAAATTTTTCTTTGTCTAAAGTTTTTCTCCAGAATAAGCGTCATAAATATCACAATATGTTTTTTCAATATCATATTCAACTTCACCCATGATATGCTCATCTTGAAAATAATAGCACGCCCATACCGGCTTCATCATATACTCTCCATTATCCTGATATATGGGCAGATATTCCAGAGATACTTCTGTAATAGTCAAATCTCCGCTTGCCTGATATTGCTCAAGACTTTCAATTTCTTGCTCTAGAATTTTATGGGGATGTATGACTTCTTTTGTCTCAATATCCTTTGCCCATTCATATATATAATGAGTATCAATATATGAAACACCATTCTTATTAATATTAATAATCAATGTGCTCTCAAAATTTGTAAATCCAGTAAGTTCTTCGTCTTGCGGAGTTCTACTATATGCTATTCCGTTATGTCCTGGAAACAAAAATATTGCATATGAATCACACCTTGAAACAGTCTCTGTATTATTTTGAAACATAATTTCATTTTTTTCATCCAACGAATAACATTCTGTCTTTTCACATATTTCCAAATTCAAATCTAACTCGCCGGCTATATCTTTAGCCATATCTGTTGCCTCTTTAATTGTGGCAAAATCAAACTCCTTTCCCGTAGCAAAATTTTTCTTGCTATTACTTGGTGTATAGAATTTATCAAACGTGGAGCAATCTATTGAGTAAATCCCCTGCTGGTTCATAGCACTAACACAATCACCCAGTAGAACCGATGACTCATCATTGTACGTTAACAAATTATAGTCTGCTTCTCCATCGGCTCTTTTAATTGTCAATTTTCCTTCATCATAATCTTTCCCGATATAATTGCACAACTTAGTCATTAACTCTTTTGTTTCCGGATCATCAGATGAGAACTCCTTTATTTTTGCATATCCAGATGTAACATTGTAGTCTTCAATATCCCAGGTATTAATGTCAGCATCTATTTTAAGTCCGTCTTCTATCTGTACACTTACATGTTCTGGAAGTTTACTCACTTCATCCGTGTCAAGTGAGCTTAGTAGCTCTTGTAATTTATCTGAATCATATTCTGTTGATGAGGTAAGCTGAGAATATTCTGTCGGAGCACAGGATGTTATTCCCATTGAAAGGAACAATAATATTACTAATAATTTTTTCATATTCTTCTCCTAATCAAGAAGAGGGAATTCATTCCCTCTTGCATTTATGGATTCCATGTTCCACTTGTGCTAACTGTTATTCCCCCATTGCTTGAAGGGTTATAACCATATAACTTTACTTTATCATTTTTACTAACTGTTGAATTGTATACAATCGTTCCTGATGAATTAACTCCTCGTATACTCTTATAGTTAGACACATATCCTTTTCCATATTTATATGTTCTAAATTTAATTGTGGCTGATGGATAATTCATTTTTGTAATCTTGACATTTGCATATGCCGTATTCCCCATTTTACATACGTATGCTGTACTTTCAACATTTTCTGTCATTAATCTAAAACTGAATGTTGCTGCCGATACAACTGTAAATGAAAACATTACACATATCACCATCGTTTTTAATATTGTTGCCAATTTTTTCATTTTTCTTAATCCCTTTCCTTTTGTACATTATTTTCTCTGATCAGATATATACATTGTACTCATTTTTTACCAGAAGAAATTGATGTTGTAACTATTTACCAGTTCATTGATAAAATTAGCATCTAAATATACATTAGTACATTAACCTCAAACATATTTGAATCGTAATCTATTTCAACTGTTCCCCCATTTTCAGCTACTGTTCTTTTAACACTTTCTAATCCTATTCCATGTGGTTCAATACTTTTGTGTTTGGTACTTTCAAATCTACCTGTATTTTCTTTGATTACACCGTCATACGTATTTTTTATTTTTAGAAATAACATCCCTTTTTTGTATTGCATAAAAATATCAATATACCCGTCTGATCTTTTTTGGGCACATTCTATTGCATTTAGAAGTAAATTTCCAGCAACCGAAACGAGGCATGTCTCGGGAATTATTAAATTCTCCGGAATCTTTACATCTACAGTCACTTTAATATTTGCTGCAACAGCCCTCTGAATGTAATAATTATATAAGCTATCAACATAAATATTACCAGTTTTAACATATTCCTTTAGTACTTCTATATGTTTCGATAAATCACTTACATAATCAACAATCTCTTCTGTTTGCCCTTTCTTTGCTAAAGCATTTACCACAATAAAGTGGTTTTTTAAATCATGACGTAACACTCTTACCCTCGCTTCAGATTCAGCAAGAAGCATCATTTGATTTTTATATGATAAATTTCTTTCTTGCAATTCAACGTTCTTGATTTTTATCTCAATCTCCTGTTGAATCTTTTCATACAGAAAAAATGTCATAAAAGAAATAATGAGTAACATAATGTATATTATTTTTGTATATATATTACTTATTTCTAAATTAGTTAAACAGTATAGAATAATTACACTTCCAACTGGAATGCTTAATAGAACAACCGTCTGCTTTATTGGTGGCAAATCATCTTTGTTATCGCATCCTATGTAGGAAGTTATTTTTTCGATAATCCATAATAGGATTACCAAAAATATCATACTAACATTTGACTGTTCATTCATATCCAAGTATTCCTGAATCAATACGTACGTGAACATGTCACATAGAGCCATAACAACTTCAATTAATACTGCAAAAAATAACTTTATGTACCATTTTGAAACATAACTTTCTGCCATAAACATTATTAGAATAATATTAATAATAAGGTTTAGTATTGGAATTGAAATCACATATCCTATAATGTATGACGCTACCAAAAAAATATATCCGCTTACAGCCCTAATTATTTTAGACTTTAGTTTCATGTACCGTGATAATACCTTATTTATTAGCACAATCAAAAAAATACTGCTAAAAATATATATTAATATATTTACTGTATTTTCCATTTCACTAAAACTCCATTTCAACCAATTTGTTTTTTACAAGATCCTTATATGTGCGACTTATTCCGAATCTACTTCCATCCATCATTGTAACCTCTGAACACCCAATTTTTTTTATATAATTTTTATTTACAATATAAGATTTATGTATTTGAAAAAAATTGTCGGATAACATTGACTTTACATTGTCCAATTTTCCATAAAACTCATACTGCTTTTGTTCTGTATGAATTACTATTTTTCTACCAGCACTTTCACAATACATAATTTCTTTACAGCTTACTCTTACAATTTCCTTTCCCTTTTTGAATGAAAAAACTTTATCATCACATAAAAAACGCATTCCCTTTTGAATATCTTTTGATAAAGCTTCCTGCGATACCGGTTTCAATAAAAAATCCAACGGTTGAACTTGAAACAATTCCATTGCATATGATGTTTTTGAAGATATATATATTATTTGTGTAATATAATTATGAAATCTTTCTCGTATCTGCTTTCCAACCTCTACCCCACCTAGATTTTCAAATTCAATATCTAAGAGTAAAAAATCCAAGGTTTTCCCTTTTTCATAATATTTCAACAGTTCTTCACCACAATAAAATCCTTCTATCTCTATTTTCTGTTGTAATTCATTTCCAATTATTTCAAGAGTTTTTTCTAATTCACTTATGACAAGCCTATCATCATCACATATTCCTATTGTAATCATTCTTCTATTCTCCCAAATTTTCTTCTATGGTATGCCTCTCTAGTATTACATAAATAACCTAGTATAAGCAATAAACACTCTACTATTAAAGAAATACAAATAATTTTTGTAATTATAGTTATATTAGACCAAACACATATTCCAAATGAAATAGATATTCCTAAAATATATATACGAATAATAAAACTAAATTTTCTTTTTTCAGCCTCCATCAATGGCTTGTTCTCAGAGTCTACAGGAGCTAATTTCAATATAACAACTATTCCAATAATCCAAAAAACAATTTCCCAAAAAAAAGATTGTAGCTCACATTTAAGAAATAATGAAACTACAATCATAATTAATAAAGAAAATATCATGCATCCTTTTTTAGATTTCATATGAAACCCTCCAGAAAACACGCGAAGAGGTATGAAAATAAATAAGAATAATATCATTTCTTTAACAACATTAAAAATTATTGCTATCGTTAGCGAATAAATCACTCCAGAAATAAAATAATCTAATATTCTTAACCCATAGATAATAATTTCTTTATCTTTACTATAAAGCAACCCTTTATCTACTTTTTTTTCTAACCAATTTGTAAACACGTGTATTTCCTCATTATTCTTTTTCTTTTAGCATACTTTTTCTTAACTCAATAATTTCTTTGGGTTGTTTTTCTTGAAAGGTAATCCATGGACATACCGTTTTTACATCCAATTTAGCTGCAGATTTTGCCACAGAAATTACAATCTTATCCAAAAAGTTCATTTCTTTTCCTCCTTTGATTTTTATACCTCTTATAATATATAAAAACTGTAATCTAAAAAGGAAGTTGTAAAAAATCACCACTTAATTGTCAAAAAATGCAAATAATTTAAAAAAGGAGAATAAAGTCCAATGGATGAAATATCTTTTTTATACTTTTTTATAATCCTCGTATTATATTCAAATAATCTTGTCGCTGATCAACAACAGCATAGATAATAACTTTCTTATTGTGCTCATCAATTTTATAAAAAACAAGATCCTTCTCTAAAATAAGTACTTTGTATCCTTGTCTTTTTAAAACTGGATATTTAGGATCTGAACCAATATAAGGATTATCTGCCAATATATTAATTCTAGCCTCTATCTCATCTAATTTTTCAAGAGCACTATCATTTCCAAAATTTTGAGCAACATATAAGATTATCCTTCTGATACCAGCATCAGCTGTATCAGTTCGTAAAATCTCATATTTCATTCTTAGCCCTCCTGTAGCATTTCCCTTAATTCATTAAATGTTTCTGATACAGGAGCAACTCGCCCATTTTTTACATCGTCTTCAGCTTCAGCTAAAATTTCAAGTAATTCTATACGCGCTTTCATATTTTTATATTCTTCATATGAAAGAGAAACTGTATCTCCTCTACCATTTACTGTAATAATTACTGCTTCTTTATTCTCCTTGCACTGCTTTGATATTTCATTGTAATGATTTCTCAAATCAGCAGAAGGTCTGATTGTTTCTTGTAATGTAAACATAGCTTATCACCTCCGTTATTAGTGTATGCAAATTATATCATAATACGTCTATTCATTCAATTAATATCAATTACATCTCCTCGTAAAGTGAGCGACAAAACATAGTGATTTATGATAATTTCAAAAAATTTTATATTTTTTCGCAAATTGTACTTGCATTTTAAAAACAACGTGCTATAATAGACTTATCAAAAGAAATAAAACAAATTTAAGAAAAGGAGGTACGGTCCACCAGAGAATTTAGAAACATTCGTTTTAGATTTTTAAAAGAGGAAAACGTGACATAACTAATAAGGATAAAATGAATTAGTATCAGCCTCAATTATGAATATATGATACAATTCCAATGTCATAGGAAGAACGAAATCGAGTAGAGATGAAGAAACGAAGAAGATAAGAGAAAGAAAATTATTCGAGAGAAGGAGAATAAAGTCCAATGGATGAAATAGTTTAAAAGGCGGCATTGATTATTGAAATCTAATGTCGCCTTTTACATTGCATTTTTATGTAAAGGATTTTAGTATATCCTCATTATGTCTGGCTCTTCTTTCATATGCACAAATAAGCTGCGCTATTTCTAAGTCTGTAAAATCTCCCTGACTTTTGCGGTTTGACGAATATATCCCCATGAAAAGCTCCAGTAGATGAACGTGAATCATTCCAATTACCAAATTTTTTCTGAAACTATAATCCTCAAATACTTCGAGAAATGACGTCTGCAAATAATATATGTAATATCCTCTTAGAATTTTATCTAGGTTTTCTATCTTGGTATAAGCCAGCTTTTTCATAGATAGTATCCACTTATTTGCCTCTTCAACAGTCATTTTATCCACATTATCAAAATAAGTTTTTAATATCTTATACAGAATTGGTGAGTTCCTTTTGAGTAATGGATGGTAAAAACCACCTGTCAGTATTTTGTCTGTCCGAAGAGCATCTATACAGAAATTCTCATGACTGCTACTCTCTTGTGTTTTTTCGGATTTATCATTTTTTTCAATAACATCCACATCGGTGACATCGGCTAAGGCGATTCCATTAATCACTGCCTCTTGCATAACCTCAGCTATTTCCACCAGCTCAGAAAACACATCCCAAAGCTTACTACTTCTATCTGATATTTTCCCTATAAATGAGTCTCTTATTTCCAATAATTCATTCAAATATTTCTCATCGTCATTTGTAGAAAAGGATTGATAATCAACCTCTTCTTTTGTTGAAATATATGATAAATTATCAAGATTTTGTAAAAATAGCTCCCCTGCTGCCGGGCAGGACAGATACAGACTTTCCTCTGCTAAAAATCCATAATTTATCTTTCTCCTCGGAAACTCAATGCAAACTTTTGGAACATATTCGAGACCATGATTTATCTGTAAATCACAGAGATGCTCCCTATTCCAAAATGGACAGCCCCTTTCCTTTCTCCTGAAAGACACTACACCATCTTTTTTTTGAATAGAACACTGTAGTTTAAGACCGAAGAGTCCTTTTTCTGATATGTATTTCATATAAGTGTCACTATCGATGGGAACCCTCCAGCCTTTGCAGCAATTCATGGAACAATCCTTTCCCGTACACTTAAATTCATCAAAAAATGATATTTTGTACTTTAATATGTTCTTTTCCATTTCTTTTTCCCACTAATTACAAGAAAACGCCAACTGAAATAAAGGGACGATACAATTCAAGAACGCTCCAGCGTTCTTGCTGCGGAATGCGCGTCAGCTTTGCTGACATCTTCCTCTGCGCATTCCTGCAATCCGCGGTCGGGTTTAATCTCAGTTGGGGGATTGTACCCTCCAATGAGACAAATATGTTTTTAC
>JBGVKW010000081.1:0-8727 GCA_045123895.1 Agathobacter sp. | reverse complement strand
GATGGAAAGATACTTGAAGTAGAGCAGATATACAAAGAATATCTGGAAGAAGACGAAGAAGTAACAGTATACAACTTTCAGGTAGAGGACTGGCACACATATCATGTGGGTGAGATGGAAGTGCTGGTGCATAATGCAGGAAATTATAATAAAACAGTAGAAGTAAACGGGAAAAAGGTTACCATGGATAATGATACTTTTGATCCAAATATGATTGATGCGCAAGGAAGAACAAATATTCAAAGAATGGAGCAAGGATTAGCTCCTATAGGAAAAGATGGGAAATCAGTTAATATTCACCATATAGATCAAACCAATGATGGTCCTGTAATGGAAATAACCGCAACTGAGCATCAACAAAATTATAAGAGTTTACATACAAATACAGGCCAATCTCCATCACAGATAAATAGAACAGAATTTAATAGTTGGAGAAAAGGATATTGGCAATGGCGAAGCAAAAATACAATTTAGCAAAGGAGTAGAAAAAATATGAGTTATCAGAATTTTGTAAAAGCAATGGAGTTAGCACCAAAATGTAAATTTTATACTACTACAGGAGGAAAGTCAGAACAAGAGATTGGAAAAGCTGAAAAAATGCTTAACTTAAAATTTTCAAATCAAAATAGACTATTTTATGAGAAATATGGATATTTATCGTTTTATGGAAATGAAATATTTGGAATTAATACCGATGATGATTCAGGAATATTAGAGGGAAATTCTGTGGCATATGCAATAAATGATAGAGCAGAATATGGTTTGCCAAATAATTGGTTGCCAATATATAATTTTCAAGATGGAAATATGGCATATTTAGATTATTCAATTTTAAATGAAGAAAACGAACCTAGAGTAATTGTAGCATATTATAATGGTGAGGAATATATCGTTTTAGAAACGATTTCAGAAGATTTTGGAGATTTTATTTTGCAATTAGTTGAAGAGAGTTTATAAAATTAGTAAGGGAGTAACCATAAATAGGGATAACACCGCAAAAGATGGAGTTTATGGTGCCTGTGTATATTAGTAAATAATAAACAAAATTAATAAAATTTTTTAATGTAGGTGATGTCTAAAACATTAAAACAAATGAAATGACAGATTGGCTGCAATTATTCCTATGAGAGAATGATTGTAGCCGATTTTTATATAAGCAAAAAGGAATAAATTGTAACAACGTAAGCGCTTAATTTCGGGGTAGATTTTCTACTCCGAATTTTATCTTTATAATGATTGCTAGGAAATGCTAACATTTCACTCTATTTCAAAGGAGAACAATCATTATGAATAAACGAGTTTGTAAAAAAGACCAAATAAAACTAATCATGGAGTGTCGCCAAAGCGGACTTACTGATTACCAATGGTGCGAGAAAAACGGTATTCATTCAGGTACCTTTTATAACTGGGTAAGTAAACTTCGTAAGCAGGGCTATACATTTCCAGAATCAGAGGCAAAGTCTAATGCTACACCGAATTTACAGGAAGTTGTAAAAGTTGATTTAATACCATGCCAGGAATCTAGCCAGATAATAGAGCATAATGTTAGCATTCCTACTATTTCATCAGAATCTACTGTTGCAGCTGAGCTTGTGATAGGAAATGTTACGCTTCGCCTGTATAACAATGCAAATGAACAGCTTATTGAAAAGACTATTCAATGTATTGGAGGTATAAATCATGCTTGGTGACATTTCCCTTGCAACAAATATCTACATAGTCACCGGCTATACTGACATGCGTAAGTCCATAGATGGACTATGTGCCATTGTCGTAGATTATTTCAACGCTGAACCTAATGAAAGTTCAATTTACATGTTCTGTGGCAAACGCTGTGATCGAATAAAAGTATTACTACGAGAACCTGATGGATATGTTCTTTTGTATAAAAAACTAAAAGATGTTCACGGAAGATACCGTTGGCCACGCAATAAATCAGAGGTAAAAGCAATAACCTGGCAACAGTTTGACTGGCTAATGTCAGGACTTGACATTGAACAGCCAAAGGCCATCCAAACAACACGAAACCCTTGATTTTACTGGCTTTTTACCCTTTTTTTGTGGTATAATTTAAGCGACAAACAAAGGAGAAAAAGCATGGCAAGAAGCAGCAAAGATATCCAGCTTTCAGAGCTTAAAGATATGATTTCACAACTCAATATCACCATTAAAGCACTGAATGATACAATTGCAAAACAACAGGCTGAAAACGATAATCTTAAAGCTGAACTTGCATGGTTCCGTCAAAAAATGTTTGGTTCTTCCAGTGAACGCCGCATAGATGGTGTGGAAGGTCAGTTAAATCTATTCGATAATCTTTCTGACGAAGAAAAGGAAGTTGAACTCATTGAACCCGAAGTTATAGAACAACCAAAGAAATCTCGTAGAAAGAAACCAACCCTCGAAGAACAGTTCAAAGATATCCCAACAAGACAAGTTCAGGTTAACACTTTATCCGATGAGGACAAACTTTGTCCTATTTGTGGCAGTGAAATGTTGGCCATAGGAACTGAAGTTATCCGCAAGGAGATAGTATATACTCCGCCTAAACTTGAATGCATTGAGTATGTCGCTACAACATATGCTTGTCCTAAATGTAAGGATACTGAAGAACCACAGTTTATCAAAGATAATGGTACACCTGCATTGATTCCTGGAAGTTATGTTTCAGAATCACTGCTCGCGTACATACTATACAGGAAATACGGATTATACATTCCATTGTATAGACAGGAACAGGATTTTTTGCAGATATCTGCTCCAATAAGCCGAACATCAATGGCTCATTGGATTATAACAGCCGCTCAGGAATACCTGCAGCCTGTTTATGATTTCTTCCATCGTGAACTTCTCAAAAGAAGATTTCTTATGATGGACGAAACGCCCATTCAGGTTTTAAAAGAAGAAGGGCGAAGGGCTCAGTCGAAATCATACTTTTGGCTGATTCGTACAGGCGAGGATAGATTAAATCCTATCATCCTCTACAATTACACTCCTACCAGGGCAGGAGAAAACGCCAAACAATTCCTCGAAGGAATTGAACCGGGCTTCTATCTGATGGCAGATGGATATCAGGGTTACAACAAAGTAAAAGAAACCAAACGATGCTGTTGCTGGGCTCACATCCGCAGATATCTATTAGAAGCCATACCCAAAGGACATCAAAAAGATTACAGTAATCCAGCTGTTCAGGGTGTACTTTATTGCAATAAGCTGTTTGAATACGAGCGTTCATACAAGGAAAAAGGATACAGTGTCAAACAGATTTATAACCGTCGCCTCAAAGATGAGAAACCAGTTATTGAGGCTTTCTTGTTATGGCTAAAACAGGTTAATCCTGGAAGTAATGGAAAACTAAAAACAGCTATCACATACATCAAGAATCGTGAGGAGTTTCTTATGACCTACCTTGAAGATGGGCGATGCAGTTTAAGCAATAATCTGAGCTTATACATAGGATATTTTTATCCTCATCTTTTTATAAAAGTTGCATAATTACAGCATATTCAGTAATCAAAGATGAGGATAACATATTTATCGAAGACCGCAAATCCTTGCAAATTCGTCCTCATCATTTGGCCACAGTTGAGTTTCTGCATTTAGTTCTGGATTACTTTTATCCATTGCATTCTTGATCATTTCAAGTGATGGTTTTGCATATATTCTCGTTGTTTGAGTGGATGCATGTCCCAAAATCCTTGATACCAGTTCAAGTTCTATATCATTCTGATACAGATTAGTAGCTCTTGTTCGCCTAAACATATGCGGATGTACTTTATCTGGAAGTTCCGGATTGTCAGGGCGGATTAGTTCAGCATATTTATTAATTATGCGAGCTACATTGCCGGGTGACATTGCATGCACCTTTTCATGGATTACTGTATAGAATAATAGTTCTGTAGTTGGTGATGATTCCTCCATGTGGTATCTGTGAATGTAGTTCTCTAAATGCTTTGCAGCGTTGTCAGATATTGATACTATTCGTTCTTTATCGCCTTTGCCGTGTATCCGCAAATAAGGCGTATTCTTGTTAAGGTTAACATCCGAAACTTTTAACTCTAGCAATTCGCTGAGTCGAATTGCTGAATCATACAACGTAATCATTATGGTGGCATCACGTATGCCGATCCTGCTATTATTCGGAGCAGATAGCAATGCTTTTAAACAACTGTCACTTAAGATAGCTTTTTCTTTCTCTGGATTTTTCAGAAAAGGAACTCTTGATACCATAAGCGCATTCTGTTGCCATGTTATGTTTTCATCAGCCACATACCACATGTATGATTTAATTGCAGCAAGTCTTTGATTACAGGATGATTTTTCATATCCTTCACTTTGAAGATATTCCATGAACCCCAAGAGAAAATCTCTTGAACAATCATCAAAGCAAAAGGTTTTCAAAGAATAGCCTTTATGCAAAACATATCTTCTAAAAACAGTAAGTGCGTCTCTGTATGCTTTTATCGTATGCGGACTACGACTACATTGTAAAAGCAGGTATTCATCGAGAAATTCTCTGGTTTTAGAGAAGAACAGTTTATCAAAATCTTTAGTCTTCATACGACACCTCCGGAATAACAAATGATGATGTTAAATCTTTATTTCGCACCGTTTTGAATACATCTTCTACCTGATGGTAATAATAGAAAGTTTCTATCGGCCCCTTATGTCCAAGATAGCTACTTAAGTATGGTATCATTACCTGAAGCGAAATATTTTGTTCCATCCAGAGATTGACGCGTTTTATTACAAAGGCATGCCTTAAACAATGAACAGTCGGCTTTTTATCACTTACCTTTGATGCCGCAGTATCATTCCAAAATTCATTGAATTTACGATCAATGCTTGTTTTGGGGATATGGTTCTTTGTATCTTTTCCTGGGAAAAACCATTCAGAGTTGGCACAGCCAGGCTCGTTATTAAGCCACTCAAGGTATTCACTACATAGTAACCTTAAATCTTCTGGCATATACACAATACGCTCTTTGTTACCCTTGGTATGATGTAATGTAAAAGAACCATTGACCAGATCAATATATTGTTTTTTCAAAGTACAAGCTTCATTGTTACGAAGTCCACAACAGTAAATAAGACGGAATATAATCTTGTATTCACATGATAATCTATGGAATGCTTTTACCTCCGATGTTGTTTTATATAAATCAACCTGCTCAAAAAATTCGCAGATGTCATTATCTGTCATTAGATAAGGTACTGTCTTTTCAGGCTTTGGCAAATTTAACGGTATATAGCTTTGTATTCCTATGGTGTTGAGATAGATGCTAAAACCTCTTAATGCCTGAAGCCGATTATTTTGCGTAACTTTTGTTTCAGTATTAAGTTTTTCACTCCACTTATCATAAAGCGTTTTGGTAAGTACAGCTTCATTAACTTTATGCGCAACACAATACTGGTCAAAACGATATAGCCAGTACGCTGGATTATCAAATTTAAATCCAGCTTTTCGATGCGCCAGGATATAGTCATTTATATAAGCTGCGAATTCACTTGTGTATTCATATTGTTTATGCATGGAAGACACCTCCTTTATAGGAAATACCTACATCAGACATCGATATTGCACACAAACGCATTCTTGATTCATCCAGAGACAAATACTTGTGAACAGTATCATCTGTTGAATGACCTAGCAAATCAGATATTAGGGTTGTTTTTATATTACTCTCAAGTAACTGTGTAGCAAATGTTTTTCTCACTGCATGGAACTTACACTTGCTTTCGTAAGAAATATTTAGGAAACGCTTTAGCGCACTCCTGCATACACCTTGCTTAATACGGTCATATGGTGCTTCATGACGAATAAAAATGTAAGGTTCTTGACTTTGTGGTCTGCCATCACGGATATATCTGTAAATGATATTCCCGGTTTTGACAGGCATTGGCATAGTAATAAGCTTGCCTGTTTTTTGTTGAATGATACAAATACTTTTATTCTTCCAATTGATATTATCAAAGCGAAGCGAAACTATATCACAAGCTCTAAACCCCATTGTAAGTCCTATACAAACCATTGCATAATCGCGTAATGCTTTAGGACTAAGCATATCGGGATTTACTGACCATATTGTCGATATCTCTTCTTTTGATAGAGTTTGAACAGTAGATACCGTATTTGAAACAAAGGTTGGGAGTGCTTTATATAAATAGGCATTTGTAATCAACTTTTGCTCATACAGATAGATAATAAAGCTGCGAATTCTACAGTTATATGCAGCCTTACCTTCTGCTGTATCATGATCATCCTGAAGATTGAAATCATTGATTACTTCAGGAGTTACATCAGAGAAGTTACTTATTCCAATCTTAAGAAGATATTTACAAAACCTAAGATTGCTCGACTTATGCATGGCAATAGTTGATGGTTGCCAGCCTTCACGCTTAAGTAATTCAAGGTAATTTCTTAATGGAGTAGCAACCCAGTCGGGCATTGTATCAATTGTTTTAATTGCATTAGGATTACCGATAACTGATGTAACTATTACTCCTGATTTTATATACTCCATGAACTGATAGAAAGTTTATGGTGCCTGTGGATATTAGAAAATAATAAACAAAATTAAAAATTTATAAATTTTTCAATGTAGGTGATGTCTAAAACACTATAATAAATGAAATGACAGATCGGCTACAATTATTCCTATGAGAGAATAATTGTAGCCGATTTTTATGTAATATAGCGGGGCAAATATTAGTGGGTTCAATAATTGGAGGCGTCACAGGAGGTTTAATGTCTGCTTTTATGGGAGAAGATATTTTTGAAGGAATTAAGGGGGGAGCGAAATTTGGAGCAATAATAGGTGGATTTAGAGGACTAGGTGGTGCTGTTGGTTCTTATTTTGGATGTGGATCTACGTTTGTTAACATATGTTATAAAATAAGTAGGGTGTCAGGAAAAATAGCAGGGGGAATGTTTGGATTTGACATAGCATCAATGATTGGATATAAGCTTGGAGGAGAAGATAATCTAATATATCAGTTAAATATGGCATGTCATAGTAACGATGTGTACAATTATTTTCAATTTGGCACAAATATAGTTGCAGCATTTACAGGTGGAGTGGCATCAAACAAAACATGTTTTATAGCAGGAACATTAATAGTAACAGGATACGGTTTATCAAAAATTGAGGATATCAAGCCGGGAGACCTTGTATTATCAACAAATGTTGATACAATGGAAACAGGTTACAAAAAAGTGCTTGAGAAGTATGTTCGAAAGACAAGGGAACTTGTACATATAGTAGTTGGTGGAGAAAAAATAGTTTCTACAGCAGACCATCCATATTTCGTGGTGGGAAGAGGTTTTATAAATGCAGGTCAGCTTTGCATAGGAAGTCCACTGCAGAATGCGAATGGAAAGATACTTGAAGTAGAGCAGATATACAAAGAATATCTGGAAGAAGCTGAAGAAGTAACAGTATACAACTTCCAGGTAGAGGACTGGCACACATATCATGTGGGTGAGATGGAAGTGCTGGTGCATAATGCAGGACCAAATTATAATAATGGTAAGACCAGCTATGGGAAGTCAAGTCTAATAGAATTAAAAAATACTGATAACTTTATGGACTCAACTATAGAACATATTTTTGAAGGAAATGTTAGAAGAGGGAAAGCTGGAGGTTATCATTATGAGTGTATTAAAGATACTGCAGGAAATATTGTTAATGGAACAGAAGTATCAATAAATGATTTAGGGGTATATAAGGCACAAGTTGAGGTTAATGGTATTCCAAAATCTGGAAATGGGGGTTATTCAACGTTTTTCCCTAAAGAAATGAGCCCTCAAGATGTAATTGATTCAATTAATGAGGCTTATAATAACAAAGTGTTTGTAGTTGGATCTAAAAATTCATATATTGGTACATCAAATAATGGATTAGAAATTGAAATGTATATAAATAAAAATGGAAAAATAATTTCAGCTTTTCCAAAGGAGTAATAATGATTGAAAGAAAATATGTGGAATATGAACTTGCAAAAGGAAAAAAAGATATTTGCATAGTATGTAATTGTAAAAATGCAGAAACGCTTAATACATTTTTGTGCTCTGATGTTAGACCATTTGAAGAATGGATTAAATCAGATTTTGATAAGGTATTGTCAGGAGAAATCATTTCAAAAGAGATAAGTGGAAATGTTTGTTGTGCGGAGATAAATTTAAAAAACACAAAAATATATAATATGTTAATAGAGGATGATGATGAATACTATGAAACTTGTTGTGAGGTGGATACAAAAGAACTTCGTCAATTAATTGATGAGTGGTGTGATAAAGTTCGAGAATTTAAAAATGCGCATCACAACTAAGCCTCCCCACCAGCAGGCTTAAATCCTAGTATTACTACCAGACATTAACAGAACTTCTTAGGTTCATAAGGCTTACCATCCCGTAACACAGCATAAATTACGGTGGTAAGCTTTCTTGCCACGGCTCCTGTGGCAGTCAGGTGGTGTTTACCTTGGTCACGTTTCTTTTTGTAATATGCATTCAATGGACTATTGTGAAAAGAACACGTGGTGGCAGCAAGAAAAATGGCATGTCTTAAGTAAGGTGAACCACGTTTTGACATATGGTTATGTGTGCTGTTAAATTCACCCGACTGACGCACAGTTGGATCAATGCCAGCAAAGGCAACTAATGCAGAGGAATTTTTAAATCTGCTTATATCACCGATTTCTGCAAGGATAGTTGCAGCACCAATT
>JBGVKW010000080.1:0-9824 GCA_045123895.1 Agathobacter sp. | reverse complement strand
TATCCCTTCCTATAAGGAAGTAAGACCCCTTGAAGACTACAAGGTAGATAGGGCAGAGGTGGAAGCATGGCAACATGTGGAGCTGACTGTTACTAATAGGTCGAGGGCTTAATCTTTGTGATACATCTTCGATGTATCGCTTGAAGAAAAGCGGAGAAAACACGGAAAATAACAGACAAACGAGTCAGATTTATCTGAACGAGTTTGTATGGGATTAGACGTAAGTTTGCGTAGCAAACGTAGCGAGATGAAGCGTAGCGAAATCGAGCTTGTTTTCGAAGCTGAAAAGAACAAAGAATGTTCTTGGAATTGTATGAAGTTTTGAAGATACAATGCAAAAATGAGACGTAATTCCTATTGCGTCACGTTTGTGTATCTAGTATAATACTTAAACATAGGGGATTGGTCAAATGGTATGACAGAAGTCTCCAAAACTTTTAGCGGGAGTTCGATTCTCTCATCCCCTGTTTTGGAAAACGCTTAAGCTTGAATTTCAGGCATTAAGCGTTTTTAATTTATCTAAATATCAATTATAGAAGAGGGTGGCTTTTTTATAACTGAGATGAAGGTGTAATATGTATCAGATAGAAAAAATGGTTGATAGTAAATGGAAACCACAAGGAAAATTGGAATCTTTAGATTCTGCAATAAAAGAAGTTGAACTTTATGCACATGATCATGTAGATATTTTTAAAACATGTGATGCATTTAGAGCAGTTGATTTAGATACTAAAAAAGTTGTAAAAGTGTATCCTGTTGAAGAATAAAAAGACCACGACTAGTCTCTTGTAGTCGTGGTAAATTCTATATCCAATTCAGCCAAAATTTCTTTTAGATGTTCAACTGCTTTTTCATTTTCAGTACAGATTTTTGTATTGGCATTTTCAAACCATATATAATCGTCTATTCCATAATCGAATGAATAAACATCAAGCTGATCTAGTTGCTCTGCAGTTGGATTAATATTAAATTCTGTTATCATATTAAAACCTCTTTCTAAAATGGATTATAATAACCAATTTTATATATTTTTAAAAAAAAATCAAGGAAAAAAGGGAAAATTAATGGCAAAAAAAGATGAAAAAACAAATGTAATAAGATTATTGACACAAAAGAAAATTCCGTTTGAACAATTATTTTTAGAAGGCGCCGAAGGCTTAAATGGCGTAGAAATTGCTGAAAAACTAGGGGAGAATCCAAGTCAGGCATTTAAAACACTTGTTACAACTGGAAAAACAAATAATCATTATGTTTTTGTTGTTCCGGTTAATGGAGAATTGGATTTAAAGGCAGCTGCAAAAGCTGTAGGGGAAAAGTCGATAGAGATGCTTAAGCAAAAGGATTTGCTACCTCTTACCGGTTATGTACACGGAGGGTGTTCTCCAATTGGAATGAAAAAGTTTTTTACTACAGTGATTGATATTTCTGCAAAAAATTTTGAACAGATTTATTTTAGTGCAGGGAAAATCGGCATGCAAGTAAAAATAGCTGTTGAAGATATTGAAAAAGTTATATGTGTTGACTATCAAAAAATCATAAAATAGTACTTTATAAATATTAAGTATTGTGGTACCATATTACTATATCTATGAAGGTAGAATTTAATGGGGGATCGCTATGAATGAAAAATTGAGTCAGGTTATTGAGTTATTACCAGTTATGAAGTACTTTTTTGATAATGATGTATTTATAACGGTTATTGACAGTGACTGTATTGTACAGGGGCTATCTATTCCAGAAGGAGAAAATTCGTATTATCGAGTGGGCGATAGATATGAAGATGATAATAGTGGACAGTTAAAGTCTGTGTTAAAGGATGGAAAAAGACGTCAGTTTTTGTTGGATGATTCATATATGGGATCAAATATTCATTGTGCTTATTTTGGAATAAGAGATGGCGCTTCCATTGTTGGTGTAGTTAGTTACGCTTATTCAGTTGATTCGGAGAAAAAATTAAATGATGTTGTTGTCAAGGTAGAAGAATTGATGAGGGAAATGACATCATTTATTGAGCCGATGTTATCTAGTTTAGAAAATCTTAATGAAATATTTAGTAACCTTGTGGGAATGACAAGCGGAATTGATGAAGATGTAAATTCAGCCGCTACAATTGTTAGCTCAATTGATGCCAATGCGTCTCGTTCGAATATTCTTGCGTTAAATGCTTCGATTGAGGCTGCAAGAAGTGGGGAAGCAGGAAGAGGATTTGCAGTTGTTGCTTCAGAAATGGGGAAATTATCAAAGGATAGCGGTTCATCCGCAAAACAAATTAGTGTTACTCTTAATTTGATTACAGAACATCTTAAGACTATTATTGAATCAATTAACCAGGCGAACGAAGTATCAGAGGGATATTTTAAATCAATTAGTAATGTGTCAAATATTCTAGAACAGATTTCTGATTTATATAGTACATTAAAATAAAATATTTGTTTATTAAGCGAGCATATGATTGTTGCATATGCTCGCTTTTTTACCTTTCCAAGAACAAATGTTCTTGACTTACATGCAATATAATACTATAATAGAACAAAGGTTCGGTGTGAAGCAATGAGGAAAATTTATGGATATATCACAGAATATCATGGAAAAGTTAAAAATATTATCTGATGCGGCAAAGTATGATGTTGCTTGTACTTCAAGTGGAGTTTCAAGAGTTGGAGATGGTAAGAATTTGGGGAATGCAAGCGCAGGTGGCATTTGTCATACGTTTACAGCAGACGGACGATGTATTTCTTTGTTGAAAATTTTATTTACCAATGAATGCATATACAATTGTAAGTATTGCATAAACAGAAGCAGCAACGATGTTAAGAGAGTTTCATTTACTCCTGATGAGGTATGTAAGCTTACAATTGAATTTTATAGAAGAAATTATATAGAAGGTCTTTATTTAAGTTCTGGTATTATAAATTCACCTGATTATACAATGGAACTTTTGTATGAAACTCTGTATTTGCTTAGGACAAAATATAAATTTAATGGATATATTCATATAAAAGGAATACCAGGTGCGTCAGCTGATATTATAGAATTAGTTGGATATTTGTGTGATAGAATGAGCATTAATCTGGAATTACCTACAGCTAATGGATTGAAGGAAATGGCACCAAATAAAGTTAGAAAGAATATCCTTTCGCCCATGAGACAGATTCAAAATGGAATAAAGGAGAGTAGATTTTATCATGGAAATTCTAACATGAAAAATAGAATGTATTTGGATGAAAAGTCATATTATGACCAGATTGCAGAGATATCTTATAGTAAAGAACGTCTTCTTGATTATCATAAAAAAAGTAATATGCTTGTTGGTACTAGTAAAACAGAAGCAATAGCACAAAAAAGCTGGGGGATTGAAAAGGCAAAAAAAAATCAGATTACAAGAGGCTTGGCAAGACCTGACCAGTATTTTGTTCCTGCTGGTCAGAGTACACAGATGATAATTGGTGCTACAGGAGAAAGTGATTATGAAATATTGTCTGTAACGGAAGCTTTATATGATAAATTTGATATGAAAAGAGTATTTTATTCTGCTTTTATAAATGTTAATGACGATGAAAGTCTTCCAGGTTTATTTTTAGCACCACCACTTACAAGGGAACATCGTCTTTATCAAGCGGATTTTCTACTAAGATTCTATGGGTTTAAAGCTAATGAGTTACTATCAGAAAAGACACCAAATTTTAATGAATTCATCGATCCAAAATGTCAGTGGGCAGTGAATCATCTTGAGAATTTTCCAATCGAAATTTCGAAAGCGGATTATTATACACTGCTTCGAATTCCTGGGATTGGAACAAAAAGTGCACGTAGAATAATATCCGCAAGAAAGCATGCTTCACTTACATTTGATGATTTAAAAAAGATGGGAGTTGTATTAAAAAGGGCAATATATTTTATTACGTGTTCAGGGAAAATGATGTATCCGGTAAAAATTGAGCCTGATTATATTTTGAGAAATTTAATATATAATGAGAAACCAATGATAATGCCTGGTATTTCCGGACAAAATATTGTATATGAACAGCTAAGTTTAACTGATATGGGAATGACAATCTGATAGGAATTGCGAATGAGGAAATAAAATGAATCAAAATTATATTTTAGTATGTAATGATGAAATAGAAAGTATTTTTTCCGCAATATTCTTTGCGTTTGAGTTAAAGAAAAAGTTTGAAACAAAGTATGAAGATACTATTCAGATAAAAATAGGACAATATGTGGAATGTGATTTGTTCTCTGAGATAGTTGAAGTAAAAACAGATTATGATAAAGCTGAAAAAACAATAAATGCAATTAGAAAACGCTTGGGATATTCTATATATGATATGGTATTTAAAGCATTATGTCATTATGACGACAATCGTGCAAGTATAGTACTGGGTTTTCTTGTTAGAGCTTTTGCAAAAGGAAGCAGGGTGACTGAGGATTTGGCTGATAGTTTTGTAATGAATACTTTTGAATTGGTAAGAAAAGTGTCAAATGAAGAGCAGAAAATGAATGGATTTCTAAGATTTTCTGATACCGGAAATTTTTTGTTTTCTGAGATTAATCCTAAGTGTAACTTGATTCCAATTATTATGTGGCATTTTTCGGATAGATATCCAGGTGAGAATTTTATTATTTGGGATAAAAGCAGACATTATGCAGTAGTTCATCCTAAGAATGGAAATTGTTTTTTGGTGACAGATGAGCAATTAGAGAACAATGGATATACAGAACTTATGGTGGAGGATGATTTTGAAAAGTTGTGGAAAATTTATTTTGAAAATATGGAAATTAAACCACGCCATAATGAAAGATGTCAGACAAATTTATGCCCAAAGTGGTTTAGGGAGAACATGATTGAATTTTCATAGCAAATTTTCTGATTAACTATTTGATTTTATTGTAATCAACATATAGAATTATATTATTAATTAAAGGAGTTAATTATTATGACACTTCAACAATTAAAGCAGATGATTACAATAGCAAATGCAGGCTCAATGAACGAGGCGGCGAAAATTTTATATGTGTCTCAGCCAAATCTTTCTGCAACAGTAAGAGATGTGGAAGCCGAAGTTGGAATCAATATATTTATTAGAAACAATCGTGGTATTAGCATTACTGCCGAAGGGGAAGAATTTTTAGGCTATGCTAAGCAGGTTATTGAACAATATAATTTATTAGAAAATAAGTATTTGAATGTTGAAACTACTAAAAAGAAGTTCTCAGTTTCGATGCAGCATTATTCGTTTGCAGTCAAGGCGTTTGTAGAATTAGCTAAACAAGTTGGAATGGATGAATATGAGTTTGCGGTTCATGAAACACAGACAAGACAAGTAATTGAGAATGTTCGTAATATGAAGAGTGAGATAGGAGTGATTTACCTTAGTGATTTCAATGAGAAGGTATTAAGGAAGATATTTAAAGAAAATGATCTAGAGTATATACCTTTGTTTGACTGTGATACATATGTGTATTTATGGAATAAACATCCATTAGCAGACAAAAAAATAATTTCATTGAAGGAATTAGAAGATTATCCGTGTTTATCATTTGAACAAGGTGTAAATAATTCGTTTTATCTAGCTGAAGAAATGATGAGTGTTTATGAATACAAAAGAATTATTAAGGCGGACGATAGAGCTACCATGCTGAATTTGATGGTAGGTCTTAATGGGTATACATTATGTTCTGGTATTATTTCAGAAGAATTAAATGGTGATGATTATCTTGCAATACCTTTGATTGAAAGTGAGAAGATGCATATAGGATATATCAAGCATAAAGGAGCAAAATTGAGTTCACTTGGTGAAATATATATAAATGAACTTAAAAATTATGAGAATAAGGTCTTATAAATTAGAGAAATTTGTCAATTATCTACTGTTTTTGAAGTAAAAATCATTATGTATTGGTAAAATCATATAAATAGTTATGTATTGTTTCTTGTACAATATGAAATTATAGTATATTTTTTTGTGTTTTAAGGTTGTTTTTACACAATAATGAAATATAAAAGATGATAGTTGGATAGTCATACTATTTTTGACATCATAATAGCAGATGCTATAATAGAAGAAACTGAAACAGATAGTTTGGGTTTCCGAATGGAAAAAGGTAGGTGTATTTTTATGTATGAAAAGGAAGTTTTAGTAAAATTATCATCTTTGGATGATGTGTATGAGTTCGTACAGGCTGCTTCAAAATGTGATTTTGATATTGATTTAAAGTATAAACAAATTTTTATTGATGCTAAATCTCTATTGGGAGTTATAGGTATCGGTATGCAGAATGATTTTACTGTATGCTATGCTGGTGACAATAAAAGTTTTGAGAACGTTCTAGACAAGTTTACTGTTGCAGAAAGTTGCTAATATTTTGAATCGGTTGATATTATTTGATTAGATGAAAGAGAGTTTCTTTGAAACTCTCTTTTTTTTCGAGGTAAATATGGAAAATGAAATGAAAACAAAACTGCATATTTCAGTAAGAAATCTTGTTGAATTTATTTTTCGTGAAGGTGATATAGATAATCGTGCAGGTAAATTACAAAGTGCTGACGCAATGATGGAAGGCACTAGAATTCATAAAAAAATACAAAAAAGTATGGGAGAAGAATATTTAGCAGAGGTTCCTTTGAAAATTGAACTTGATGAAAATCTATATTCTTTGACAGTTGAAGGACGTGCAGATGGAGTATTTGTTGAAGAGGATACTGTTTGGATTGATGAGATAAAAGGAATGTATCGTAAAGTAGAATTGTTTGAAGAACCAGTATTCGTTCATAAGGCGCAGGCAATGTGTTATGCATATATTTTTGCTGTGCAAAATGAATTGGAAAGTATTGGTGTCCAAATGACATATTGTAATCTCGAAAGTGAAGAAATAAAGCAATTTAGAGATTTATTTAATTTTGCCGATTTAGAGAGATGGTTTGGCAATCTTATTTCTGAATACAAAAAGTGGGCTGATTTCCAGTGTGAATTTAAAATAATTAGAAACAAAAGTATCAAGGAAATAGAATTTCCGTTTGAGTATAGGGAGGGGCAAAAACAATTAGTTAGTGATGTTTACAGAACTATTCTTAGGAAAAAGAACTTATTTTTACAGGCACCAACAGGTGTTGGTAAGACAATATCAACGCTTTTTCCAGCAATAAAAGCAGTCGGAGAAGGTCTGGCAGATAGAATTTTTTATTTGACTGCAAAGACAATTACTGGGACTGTGGCAAAGGACACATTTGAACTATTTCTAAAAAATGGTCTTCGCTCAAAGATTGTTACAATAACAGCAAAGGAAAAAATGTGTTTTTGTGAGGAAATGGATTGTAATCCCGTAAATTGTCCTTATGCAAAAGGTCATTATGATAGGGTTAATGATGCAGTTTATGATTTGATAAAAAATAATGATTTGATGACAAGAGAGATTTTGCTTAGTCAGGCTGAGAAATATAAAGTTTGTCCATTTGAGATGTGTTTGGATACTGCAACATGGTGTGATGATATTATATGTGATTATAATTATGTTTTTGATCCTAATGTTTATTTAAAGAGATTTTTTCAGGAGGGAATAAAGGGGGACTATATTTTTTTAGTAGACGAAGCACATAATTTGGTTGAGCGAAGTAGGCAGATGTATAGCTCAAGCATATATAAAGAAGATTTCTTGATTGTAAAGAAGCTTGTTAAACCATATAGTAAAAAGCTTGAAAGACTATTGGAAAAGTGTAATAAAATTCTTTTGGAGTATAAGAGGGAATGCGAGAAGTATATGGTATATGAGAATTTGGGGAACTTTCTATTTTCATTAATGAGGCTGATTTCCGAATTGGACGAGTTTCTGCAAAAACCAATCGAATTTTCTGGAAGAAAGGAAGTTGTTGATTTCTATTTTTCTGTGAGAAATTTTATGAATATATATGATTTGGTAGATGAACATTATGTCATTTATTCGGAGCAAACGGAAGATAACCGTTTTATGATTAGATTGTTTTGTGTTGACCCATCACTAAATTTGCAGGAGAGAATTGATAAGGCAAATTCTACAGTATTTTTTTCAGCAACATTACTACCGATTTTTTATTACAAAAGACTTCTTAGCACAGAAACAGATAATTATGCAGTATATGCTCACAGTACATTTGATTCTAATAAAAGAATACTTCTTTTTGGAAGAGATGTTAGTACAAAATATACAAGAAGATGTTTTGATGAGTATGAGAAAATGTCAAGGTATATCTTAAAAATAGTTCAGTGTAAAAAAGGCAATTATATGGTATTTTTTCCTTCATATAAGATGATGAAAGATGTGTATGATATTTTCATGGAATTAAAGCCAAAATGCGATGATATTTCTGTGATTATTCAGGAGAGTGGAATGAAGGAAAATCAACGAGAACAATTTTTATCTTCTTTTGATAATGAAAAAGATGATACCTTGGTGGCATTTTGTGTTTTAGGAGGGATTTTTGGAGAAGGAATTGATTTGAAAAATGAAAAATTGATTGGTGTTCTTATTTTTGGAACAGGTCTTCCACAGATTAGTAATGAGAGAGAAATACTTAAGAATTACTACGATAGAATAGATGGTCAGGGATTTGATTATGCATTTAGATATCCGGGAATAAATAAAGTCCTCCAAGCTGCCGGACGTGTTATCCGGACAACGGAGGACGAAGGTGTTATAGCTTTACTCGACGAGAGATTTCTTCAAAAGGATTATGATAAATTGTATCCTAGAGAATGGAATGATCGTCGTCTGTGTGATATTGACAATATTGATCAGCTAATTAATAACTTCTGGGAGAAGGTTTAGAAATTCTTCTGTAGAAGCTGAATTTGGAAGGGTGGTATTTGCTGATACAACAATCTGTCGTTTTGGCATTTTTTCCTTTGTCTTAAGTATGATTAAGTCTTTTGCGTGTTTTGCACAATAATCAGGGACAAAGGCAATACCAAGACCGATTTTTGCCAGATCAATTAATAGGTCATTACTGCTTAGTTCAACTTCAGGAATAAGTTCTAATTGATGTTGTAAAAACAGGTTGTGAAGAAATTCACTAGTTGTACTGTTTCGGTCAAGCATCATGATAGGATGCTGTTTTAATTCTGAAAAAGATATTTCTTTACCACCTAAATCAAAATAGTTTGGGTTTGCAATAAACACATCAGAAAAATTACAGATGATTTTTTGTTTATATGATGGATTTAAGTGGGAGTTTGGAAAATTTGTTACAATTAGATCGACTTTACGTTGTTCAAGCAAATCCACACACTGTATTGAAGTGGCATTTGTAACTTTTATAGGAACATTCGGGAATTTTTTGTGGAATTCCTGCAGGTATGGAACGAGCAGATATCGGCAAATAGTATCACTTGCTCCAATGTGAAGCTGTCCTAGACCAAGAGTTCCAGAATCCAGTAGTTGGGATTCACCACGGGCAATAAGATTCATCGCAGGTTCTATGTGTTTTAGTAAAAGACTTCCTGCGGGAGTTAGCTGTACTTTTTTTGTACTTCTAATAAAAAGTGGCTGTCCAAGTTTTTTTTCCAAGGTTTTTATTGACTGGCTTACAGCAGATTGTGAGATAAATAGTTTTTTACTAGCTTCTGAAAAGCTTAATGAAGTTGATACATAATAAAATACTTTATATAGTTCATAATTAATATCCATTTTGTTTACCTCGAGTTGTATTTCGGTAGTGTCAAAAACTACCCATTTTTTTTTAAAAAATTCTTTTAAAACCTTGATTTTTGGAGGTTTGCAAATAAAAAGAGCATTGACCTCCCTTTTTGATGTATAATGAGTTCACCACAAACCATTACCTCGAAAGGAGC
>JBGVKW010000079.1:0-43367 GCA_045123895.1 Agathobacter sp. | reverse complement strand
AGGCTTTAAGTTTGTCTCATAATGATTTTGATGTTAGATTAACATTATTATTACATGATATTGGTAAACCTTTTTCTTATACTGAAAAAGAGGGTATTAGACATTTCTATGGGCATCCTTTAGTTTCTGCTGAAATGGCTAAAAGTATATTATTTAGATTAGGATTTAATAATGAATATATAGATAAAATTTGTTATCTGATAAAAAAACATGATACTCCTATTACGGAGAAAGAAATTAATAGTGGTAATTATAATCTTATTTTTACTAGATATTTAATTCAAGAAGCTGATGCTCTTGCTCATCATCCTGATAAATTAGACAAAAGAAAAAAGTATTTGGATGCTACTAAAAAGTTAATAATTAAAAGGATATAAGGTAAATCATATAATTAGGCATCTATATATGTATTTATAAATATATTCATATTTTTTGATTATTATATACCTGTATATACTTGTAATTGTATGTGGAGGAAGAACGTTAGTGATGACGGGTTAGGCGATAGCCGCATTAATAAATAAAAAAGAACTTACTTAGTTTAATTTTAAGTAAGCTCTTTTATTTTATCCCATTACTTGACCACCATTATTGTGGATAACTTGACCTGTTACATAACTAGAGTCGTCTGAAGCTAAGAATACAAAGGTAGGTGCTAATTCATATGGCATTGCTCCTCTTGCCATTGCAGCGTCTGCTCCTAGTGATGGTATTTTTTCTTTTACCCAACATGCTGGCTGAAGTGGTGTCCAAAAAAAGCCTGGTGCTATAGCATTTACTCTTATATTTTTAAGCGCTAAATTTCTTGCTAGGGATCTAGTGAAACCTACGATGGCTCCTTTTGTTGTAACATAATCTATTAGTTGTGGTTCTCCATAGAATGTTGTTACTGAACTTAAATTAATGATAGAGGCACCTGGGTTTAAATGTGGTAAAACTTCTCTTGTTAGATAGAACATTCCATATATATTTACTTTCATCGTTCTATCAAATTGTTCATCTGATATGCAGTCTAGGTAATCTTGTTGATACTGTACTCCTGCATTATTTACTAATATGTCTATTTTTCCAAATGTACTTAGTGTTTTTTCTACTATTTCTTTAGAGAAGTTTTTGTCTGCTATGTCTCCAGACATGAGAAGACACTGTCCACCAAGAGATTCTATATAATTTTTAGTATCCATAGCATCTTTATGTTCATTATAATATGGTATTACTACTTTTGCTTCTTCTTTTACAAAAGCTATAGCGGCCGCTCTCCCTAGACCACTATCTGCTCCTGTTATGATAGCTACTTTACCTTTTAATTTACCACTACCTTTGTAGTTTGGATTATCAAATATTGGTCTTGGCGTCATTAAATATTCCATTCCTGGTTGTACTTGTTGTTCTTGTTCTGGGGCTAGTATTTGATATTTTTTACTTTGGACTCCAACTTTATCATAATAATTATAACACTTTCTTCCATAACTATAATCACAATTCATTTTATTATCACTCCTTATATAGTGTATGTTTATTAATATAAATGGTAACAAAATGATATAACTTTATATGATTTGTCTACTAAAAGAACTTCAATATAATGAATATGTAATCAAAACAACCTAATACTAATTAAAAGAGTAGTGTTTTTCTTTTAAGTTACTTGAAAAATGTGTTATTTTATTATATACTTGTATTAACTTGAGGAAGTGGTGGTTCTTTTATGAAGAGTAGTAGAGTTATGAAGATATTTGAACAATATGTTAGAAAGTATGACATGAATAACATTAATATTAAGGCTAAATATTTTCACTGTTTAAAAGTTATGGAAATTGTTAAAGAATTGGCAAATGGACTTGGTATTTTTAGTGAAGAAGAAATAGCGGTTTGTGAACTTATTGGATTATTTCATGAGATAGGAAATTTTTCTCGTACTCCTAACTACCATATTGATGAAGAAACTGATGACTCATATGAAAAAACTATTGATATATTATTTAATAAGAAGTTAATTAGAGATATTAGTAAAGAGACTAAATATGATAATATTATTAAGATGGCTATTTTTGCTTATGATAAAGTAGGATTTCCTGAGGGTATTGATGAGAAGACTAAACACATATGTGCTATTATAAAAGATGCTCATAATTTAGATTCGTTTAGATTATTTGTTAATTATCCTTATGTTGATACAAGAATTGGTTGTTATCCAAATAATTTGGTATATGAAGATTTTAAGAAATTTAAGACTATTAGTCCTAAGATGAGTGAAAATAGCGCGGATACCGTACTAGTCATACTTTCAAATATGTATTCTTTTAATTATAGATATTCTTATTATATGTTAAAACAAAATAACTATATTGATAAAGTATTTGATAGTTTGACTTTTGATAATAAGGAGATAGAGAGGTTCTATAAACAACTTATGGTTGTTCTTAATAATTACGTTAATAAAAGGATAGGTGCATAATATGCTTGATAAAAAATATGATCATTTAATGGTTGAAAAAGATAAATATGAAAATTGGAAGAATAAGGGATATTTTACTTCTGATGATATGAGTAAAGAACCTTTTTGTATAGTTATTCCACCTCCTAATGTTACAGGTAAGTTACATTTGGGACATGCTTGGGATACTTCTATTCAAGATATGATTATTAGATATAAAAAGATGTGTGGATTTGATGCTATATGGGTTCCTGGTATGGACCATGCTGGTATTGCTACGCAGGCTAAGATTGATAAGAAGTTAAAATCCGAAGGTATTGATCCTAGAAGTATGGATAGAGAAGAATGGCTTAAAGTTGCTTGGGAGTGGAAAGAAGAGTATGCAGAAAATATTCATCAGCAGTGGTCTAAGTTAGGTCTTGCACTTGATTACTCTAAAGAGAGATTTACTTTAGATGAAGGATTATCTAATGCCGTAAAAAAAGTATTTGTAGATTTATATAACAAAGGATTAATTTATAGAGGAGAAAGAATTATTAACTGGGATCCTCAAGCTAGAACTGCTTTATCTACTGAGGAAGTTATTTATAAAGATACTCCAGGTGCCTTCTATCACATTAAATATATGGTAGAAGGAAGTAACTCTGAGTATTTAGAAGTGGCTACTACTAGACCTGAGACTTTATTTGGAGATACTGCTGTTGCGGTTAATCCTGAAGATGAGAGATATAAAAAATATATTGGTAAGAATGTTATTCTTCCTGTACTTGGTAAGAAAATACCCGTTGTAGCAGACGCTCATGCTGATATGGAATTTGGTACTGGTGTTGTTAAAATTACTCCTGCTCATGATCCTAATGATTTTGAAGTTGGTAATAGACATAATTTAGAGAGAATTATTGTTATTAATCCTGATGGAACTATGAATGATAATGCTGGTAAATATAATGGACTTGATAGATTTGAATGTAGAGAAAAATTAGTTAAAGACTTAGAAGAAGAAGGATTACTACTTGAAATAGAGGAAATTAATCATAATGTTGGATATTCTGAAAGAACTGATGTTATGATAGAACCTTATTTATCTAAACAATGGTTTGTTAAAATGAGACCTTTAGCTGATAGAGTTTTAGAAAATCAAAAGAATAAAGATACTAAAGTTAATTTCGTACCAAGTAGATATGAAAAAATTATGAATCACTGGATGGAAATTACTTATGACTGGTGTATATCTAGACAGTTATGGTGGGGACACAGAATTCCTGCATGGTACTGCGATGACTGTGGAGAGATGATTGTTTCCGTTGAAAAACCAGGTGTATGTCCAAAATGTGGAAAAGATCACTGGACACAGGACCCTGACACACTTGATACATGGTTCTCATCAGCACTCTGGCCATTCTCAACACTTGGCTGGCCAGAAAAGACTGAAGATTTAGATTATTTCTATCCAAATGACGTACTTGTAACAGGATACGATATTATCTTCTTCTGGGTAATCAGAATGATTTTCTCTGGTTATGAGCAGATGGGCAAAGCACCATTCCACACAGTTTTATTCCACGGTCTTGTTAGAGATTCGCAGGGACGCAAGATGAGCAAATCCCTTGGAAACGGAATTGACCCACTTGAGGTAATCGATAAATATGGAGCAGATGCACTTAGACTTACACTTATCACAGGAAATGCACCAGGAAACGATATGCGTTTCTACTGGGAGAGAGTTGAAGCATCTAGAAACTTTGCTAATAAAGTATGGAATGCATCAAGATTTATTATGATGAACCTTGATGGTGTAGATGTAACAGAACCAAAGGCAGAAGACCTTCATACTGCAGATAAATGGATTCTTTCACGTGTAAATACTCTTGCAAAAGATGCTACAGAGAACATGGACAAGTTTGAACTTGGAATTGCTGTACAGAAAGTATATGACTTTATCTGGGATGAGTTCTGTGACTGGTACATTGAGATTGCAAAAGTACGTACTTACAAGAAAGATGAGGATCCTGCTTCTGCAAATGCAGCACTTTGGACTTTAAAAACAGTTCTTGTAAATGCACTTAAATTATTACATCCATATATGCCATTTATCACAGAGGAAATCTTCTGTACACTTCAGTCAGAGGAAGAGACAATCATGCTTTCAAAATGGCCTGAGTACAAGGATGAGTGGAACTTCCCAGAGGATGAGGATGCTATTTCACACATCAAAGACCTTGTAAAAGGAATTAGAAATGTTCGTACAGAGATGGATGTACCACCTTCAAGAAAAGCTAAATTATTTGTAGTAAGTGAAGATGAGAACATCAGAAATATTTTTGAGAATAACAAAGAGGTATATGTAAATCTTGCATTCACAAGTGAGATTGCAGTTGCAGCTGATAAAGCCGGAATCGGTGAGGATGCAGTTTCTGTTGTTATACCGGGAGCAGTTTGTTACCTTCCACTTGAGGACCTTGTTGACTTTGAGAAGGAAAAAGAAAGACTTAACAAGGAAAAAGAAAAACTTACAAAAGAGCTTGCTCGTTCAAGAGGAATGCTTTCAAATGAGAAGTTCTTAAACAATGCTAAGCCTGAAAAAGTTGAAGAAGAGAAAGCAAAACTTGCAAAATATGAACAAATGATGGAACAGGTTGAACAACGACTTGCTTCAATGAAGTAATAATGGTATTATAGTACTAAGTGAAAGTATTATAAAATTGGAGCGTGCTATGGCTGGAGTTGAGATTAGAAAGAAACCTGAACCGAAAATACGAATTACCTATAAAAATATGGAAGCGTATTTAACTCTTCCGAAATTGCCTGATAACGAGAATTACACTCTTGATGAAGTGACTACAATTTTAGAAAAGAGTGGTGTCCGTTATGGCGTTGACTTTGACGTTATAGAGACGATGATTGAGAATAGGTTATTTGGCCGTGAAATGCTTATCGCAGAAGGCGAGGAGGCAGTTGACGGAATAGACGGATACTATGACTTTAATTTTGATTCAAATTTCAGTAGAAAGCCTAAGATTAACGAAGATGGGTCAGTTGATTACTGGAGTGTACATCTGATTGAACTTGTTGAGGAGGGGCAGCTTCTTGCGACTTATCACGAACCGGTGGATTGTAAGAACGGAATGGACGTAAAAGGAAAACCACTGATGGCAAAAAGGGGAAGACCTCAGTTGCCTTTAGTAGGAAGAGGTTTCGAGAAGGGCGCAGATGGAAAGACATATTACGCAACTGTATCTGGAAAAATTGAAAAACAGAAAAACAGAATAATAATATTACCTGTTTATGAGATATATGGAGATGCTGGATTGTCAGTAGGAAATATTGATTTTAAGGGTGATGTTATTATTCATGGAAATGTTAAACCGGGATGCAGAATAAGAGCAACCTCAAGCATTACTATAGATGGAACAGCCGAGGCCTGTTTCCTTGAGGCGGGAAAAGATATTATTCTTCGTGGAGGAATGATAGGCGGAGAGAAAGCGATAATTAAGACAAAAGGCAATCTGTTCGCAAAATTCATTGAATATTCAACTGTTGAAGCTGAAGGCTTTATTGAAGCTGATTCGGCGTTAAATAGCACCATTGTAAGCTATGACAGAGTAGTATTTAATGCTGGCACTTCAAGTGTTATTGGAGGAAGTGTTTACGGCTGTTCTGGAATAGAGGCCAAGAACATTGGAAACGATACAGAGATTAAAACAGAACTTTTTGTAGGCGTTCATAAAAAAATTCGTCAAAAAGTATTCTTTGTTCAGAAAGAACTCGATGAAGCAAGAGATATGATTTTTAAGATTGATATTGGACTAAAGCAGCTTGAAGAGAATGCTAAGTTAGAAAATATTGATCTATCAAATGATGAAAGAAAAATGTCTCTTCTTCGTACCAGAATTGCAAAACAGGCGGAGATAAGTATAAAAGAACAGGAAGTAACTCATTTGCTTGAGATTATCGATAAGTCTGAAAGTGCAACCGTAAAGGCATTAAAGAATGTGTATGGTGGAGTCGAGGTTTCTATAAACGATTCAAAAGCCGTTGTTTCAAGAAGACAGCAGATGGTTGAATTTATTGAAAGAAACGGAAAAGTTGTAATGATGTCAATTTTATAAATAATTTCTTAAAATGATAAATATAAATTAAATCAAGATTTTAACTTGCATAAAAGGGTCACTTTATTATAATATATAGTGACTCTTTTTTTTGATGATAATTGGAGGTTGAAATGATAAATTTTGAAGAAGAATTAAAAAACTACGAGCCAAGCCTTGAAGTAGAAGAGGCTGAGTCTGCTATTTATAATCATGATCTTACAGATGTTACTGATATAATTGCAGAGTTGCTTAGAAATAATAATAAATAGTAACCTTACTTAGTTTGAAAAGTTTAGATAGAGATAGAAGTAATTTCTGAATAGGAGAAAAGAATGATTTGTTATAGATGTGGATATGATGCAGGAAATCATCTTGTATGTCCTCATTGCGATACGGATTTAGAGATATTCCAGAAAGTTGTAAAGATCTCAAATGAATATTACAATGATGGTCTTATGAAGGCGCAGGTGAGAAACCTTTCTGGCGCCATAATCAGTTTGAAGAAAAGTTTAAAATTTTATAAATATAATACGGATGCAAGAAATCTTTTGGGTTTGGTATTTTATGAAACAGGAGAAGTGGTTCAGGCGTTAAGTGAATGGGTTATAAGTGCCAACTATCAACCGGATGACAATAAAGCAAAAGATTACCTGAAAGAGATTCATAATAATAGAAATCAGTTGAATGCAATTAATCAGACAATAAAAAAATATAATCAGGCTTTACTTTATTGCAAACAGGAGAGTCGTGATTTGGCAATTATTCAGTTAAAGAAAGTTTTGTCACTTAATCCAAAGCTTGTAAAAGGACACCAGCTTTTAGCGCTTCTTTATATGCAGGAAGGCCATTTGGAGAAAGCGAAACACTCTCTTAGAAATGCTGGTAAAATAGATACAGATAATACTACAACACTTAGATACCTTAAGGAAGTAAATAGAAGGTTAAAAGAAAAAGGTTTAAGTAAGAAAAAGAAAAATGATGATTTGATTTCCTATCAAAGTGGAAATGAAACCATAATAATGCCTAAGAGATTTAGAGAAAGCTCAATAGGTGCAACTATTTTATCTATAGTATTAGGAATTGGTGTGGGAGTTGCAGTTACTGCGTTTTTGATTGTTCCTAATGTTAAGAATACGGCAAAAGAAGATGCGAAGAAACAGTTAATTCAGGCTAGCGATACAATATCCACAAATGGTCAGACAATAGATGATTTAAATGATCAGATAGATTCGTTAAATGCTCAACTGGATGAGGCAAAGGCTCAGAATGAAGCAGTTAATACAAAGTTTTCATCTTATGAAGCATTGTTAAGTGCATATGTAACTTATACTTCTGGCGATGTTATCGCAACTGGTGATGCGTTGGCATCTATTGATACTTCTTTGCTAAGTGAGAGCGCAATGGGAACATATAATACTCTTAACGATACAATTAGTGCTCCGTATATTGATGCGCTTTATAACAGAGCGTATGCAAGTTATGGACGCGGAAATTATGATAGTGCAATACAGGATTTTCTGAAGGTTATTGCAAAAGACCAGAATTTTAAATCTGGCTCAGCTGTGTACTATTTAGCGCAATCCTATAGAAAAGCTGGTGATAATGGAACTGCAGTTCAGTATTATCAATATGTAATCGATAATTTCCCTGGCACTGAAAAAGCCAGAACTTCAGCAAACTATATTAACACAACTAATTAAATTATAATTTAACAAAAAGACACTTTAAAATTGTTTTAAAGTGTCTTTTTTGTTTGCGGAATTAACACAAAATGACATATTTTTTTCTTTACAGTTTTCATAATGAAAGGGTAATAAAACGGTCCATAAACGGTTCTGTATTAATATGAAAGGAAGGAATTACATGGAAGAATTTGTATATACAATGCCTCGTGAGGTGGATCATCATGTGGCTAAAAGGATAGCAATGGAACTTGATCGGAGGATAGAAATAGAAGGAATAAGAAGTATTGTTTTTGATATGAAGGATACAGTATTTCTTGACAGTTCTGGAATTGGTGTTGTGATTGGTAGGAGCAGGAAATTAAAGTATTTTGAGGATGGGCAGGTTAAGGTGATCAACATTAGTCCAAGGGTAGATTTAATCTTTCAAAGTGCCGGAATATACAAAATTGTAAAAAAGGAGGGAAATGATGAATAATCATATGGAAGTATCCTTTGATGCAACTTCATTAAATGAGAGTTTTGCAAGGATGGTGGTTGCTGTTTTTGTTGCTCAGTTAGATCCAACAATTGAACAAATAGATGATATAAAAACAGCCGTTTCAGAGGCTGTAACTAATTCAATAATACATGGATATGGTGAGGATACGGATAAAAAGGTAAAGTTAAAGTGTGAATATGAAGAGAGAAACGTAACAATAGAGGTTTGTGATGAGGGTGTTGGAATTGATGATGTCCAAAAGGCGAAAGAACCATTGTTTACAACAAAGCCGGAATTAGAGAGGTCAGGAATGGGATTTTGTTTTATGGAAGCTTTTATGGATAGTCTGGTTGTACATTCTGTTCCTGGAAAGGGCACAAAGATTGTAATGAAAAAGCAGTTGTAAGCTATGAAGAAAACAAAGAATATTGAAAAACTTGTAGAAGATAATTTAGGTCTTGTGCATATGGTTTTAAAACGATTTTCTAACAGAGGCTACGATAGAGAGGAACTATTTATGACTGGCTCAGAAGGTCTTGTAAAGGCTGCAGTTCGTTTTGAACCGGAAAAAGGCTTTTCCTTTTCAACATATGCAGTACCAATGATAATAGGAGAGATAAAAAGGTTCATAAGAGACGATGGAATGATACATATCAGTCGAAAAATAAAAAGTGACGCAAGAACTGTTGCAGCTGCCAGAGAACAATTGCAAATGTCTGAAAATTGCGAAAATTTACTCAAAAAGATAGAGGAAAAAACTGGTTTATCAAAACAGGATATAATTATCGCAATGGAGTCTGAAAATTCAGTAACAAATATTGATAATGAATCTGTTTTAGATTTTTATGAGCTGAAATCAAGTACTTTGGTACCTGAAACAGATAAGGTCGTAAATAAAATAATGTTGCAACAGGCTATTGAGAATTTGTCTGACGAGGATAAAAAAATTATATATTTTCGCTATTCGTGTGAGAAGACACAAAGCGAAGTTGCTGATATAATAGGAAAAAATCAAGTATATGTATCTAGGCGGGAGAAATATATATT
This sequence comes from Agathobacter sp., assembly GCA_045123895.1. Classification (GTDB taxonomy): domain Bacteria; phylum Bacillota; class Clostridia; order Lachnospirales; family Lachnospiraceae; genus Roseburia. The sequence goes on along the minus strand of JBGVKW010000079.1, from coordinate 33,629 downwards.
AATCAAAATGAGAGAGTTTTGTTGCCGATAGTAAAAGCGAGTGATATAATAAATAGGTCTAGAGTACTAAAGGAAAATGTGAGGATAAAAATGATTGCAAAATTACCATTAGAATATGAAAATTATGTGTTTGATTTATATGGAACACTTGTTGATATTCATACAGATGAGAATATTCCAATTCTGTGGGAAAAGCTTGCCTTGTTTTATGGGTTTTATGGAGCTGTATATCAACCGGAAGAATTAAAAGAGATGTATGGCCAGCTTGTAAAGTCCAGTGAAGGGAAGCTAAAACTTGAATTGGAAAAATCTGAGATGAAAAGATATTCACATGAGGCAAGTCCTGAAATACAAATTGAGGAAGTGTTTTTAGAGTTATTCAGATTAAAGAATGTTGAGGCTGATATGACACTTGCGATTCATGCGGGACAGTTTTTCAGAGTTTTGTCATTAGATTATGTAAGAACTTATCCCGGAACACAGAAAATGTTAGAGAATCTCAAAAATGAAGGGAAAAAGGTGTATCTCCTATCCAATGCACAAAGAATATTTACATTATATGAAATGAAAGGTATAGATATATTCAAATATTTTGATGATATACTAATTTCTTCAGATTACAAAACAAGAAAGCCGGATATAAGATTTTTCCAGGCGTTAATAGATAAACACAATTTAGATGCGTCCAAAACTTTATTTATAGGAAATGATTCCACCACAGACATAAAAGGTGCAAGCATGGTTGGGTTTTCCACATATTATGTAAATTCGAATATTTCTCCAGAAAACGATATGGCTGAAAATGCGAATTATATAGTCAAAGATTTTGATGAGTGGAATTAATATTATGAATAAATGTATAGAAGAATGTTGAAAATAATAAGATTTAAAAAAGATTGTTGAAAAATTAACAAATAAGAGTACAATGTATACGGATTAAAAAAGACAGAGGTGATAAAAATGTCAAACGTACCTTTATGGTTATGTATTCCATTTGCCGGGTTATTACTTTGTATTGCTATTTTGCCATTAGTAAAGCCTGAATGGTGGGAAAAGAACAGATTGTATGCTGTAATAATGTGGTCGCTGCTTTTCATTATTCCATTTGCAGTAAAATATGGTGGAATTCAGGCCGCTGAGACTGTATTAGAGTGTATTATCGGCGATTATTTAACATTTATTGTGTTATTGTTTGGTCTGTTTTGTGTAGCTGGTAACATAAAGCTGGAAGGAAATCTTGCGGGAAATCCTAAGGTTAATGTAGTCATGCTTGCAATAGGAACACTTTTTTCAAGCTGGATTGGTACAACGGGTGCCAGTATGCTTTTTGTCCGTCCGATTATTCAGATGAATTCATGGAGAAAGCATAAAACACATATTATGGTGTTTTTTATTTTCCTAGTATCTAATATCGGTGGTTGTTTAACTCCAATTGGTGATCCACCACTTCTTATGGGATTTTCACGTGGTGTTCCGTTCTTTTGGAGTGCAAGACTGTTTCCTATTCTGATTATTAACATGGTACTTCTTCTTATTATATTCTATCGTTTGGATATGAAAGCGTATCAGAGGGATATATCGAGAGGACGTATGCCTGAAATCGTGGAGGGAGATCCACTTATCAGAATCAAGGGTGCTCACAATTTTATTTTCATTATTATGATAGTAGTTGCAGTAATTTTAAGTGGTATTCTTCCTTCACTTGATATGTTTAAGACTGCAACAGGGGAAGTAATTGGTATTCCTGTTATCGGAGAAGTAAGACTTACTGTTCCTGCAATGATTGAAGTTGCTATCATTCTTCTTGCTGCATGGTTTTCTTTTAAGACAACAAACAAGGAAATTCGTGTACAAAACCATTTTACATGGGGTGCAATTGAAGAGGTAGCAGTACTGTTTATTGGAATATTCATTACAATGCAGCCTGCACTTATGATTTTAAAGAGCGCAGGAGCGTCACTTGGACTGACACATTCATATCAGATGTTCTGGGTGACTGGTGGACTTTCAAGCTTTTTGGATAATACACCAACCTATTTGGTGTTCCTTACAACGGCTGGTTCTATGAGCTTTGCGTCAGGTATTTCTACTATGCTTGGAACTGTACCGGTAAAGATGTTAATGGCTATTTCGTGTGGTGCGGTATTTATGGGCGCAAACACATATATTGGAAATGCTCCGAACTTTATGGTTAAGTCAATATCAGACGAAAACGGTGTGCACATGCCATCATTCTTTGGCTATATCTGGTGGTCAATTAGATATCTGCTTCCAGTGTTTATCGTTGATATGCTGATATTCTTTATGTAGGAAAGACTAACTATTAAAAGTCAAGCCTAAAAATGATATTTTTTGAATAAAGTACAGAAATGTATTTTAGATATATTTTGAACTCAGTTGGAGTTCTTTGAACTTTGAAAACTGCATGACAAAAAGAGCATCGTTTTAGGTGCTCAAAAAGGAGTATTGAACTAGAAGTAATTAAGCTGCTTTGATGTATTGCTGATTCGATTTTTCAAGATGATAAATGACTCGAACCAGCTTTTTTACAGCATGTGATATGGCGACGTTATAATGCTTGCCTTCAGCCCGTTTCTTGGCAAGATATTCAGCAAATGTCGGATCCCAGTGACAGACGTACTTGGTGGCATTATATAGAGCATATCGCAAGTATCGGGAACCACGCTTTTCCATATGTGCATAAGCACCGTCCAGTTGTCCGGATTGATATGTTGACGGCGAGAAACCGGCATATGCCAAGATTTTATCTGGAGAATCAAAACGACTGAAATCACCGATTTCGGCAATAATCATAGCGCCCATACGATAGTTTATTCCAGGAATGCTTAAGATTGGAGAGTTGATTTCATCCATGATGATCTTGATTTCATTTTCGATTTCATCAATCTCGGAATCAAGTTCCTGAATTAACTTGATGGTGTGTTTTAACTCTAGTGATTTTGCCGGCATATTTGAGCCGATAGAAGTTCTGGCAGCTTCTCTAAATGTAATGGCAGTATCTTTGCCATATCGACCTTTAGAAATTTCTGAAAGAAGATTTGTAAGTCTGGTAAGATGAGCGTTAGCTACTTGTTTAGCACCGGGAAACTCAGATAGCATTGCATATACGGATGCCATATGAAGTGTCGGTACCAGCTTTTCTAATTCAGGAAATAAGATACAGACAAGTCTCGAAACGGAAGTTTTCAGTTTGGCACGTTCTTTTACTTTATCAAAACGATAACGAGTTAATGACTTTAGTTCTTCGTTGTGATAAGATGTGTCTGAGTAGGACTTTAAGTTCACATCAGACATTAGCATGGAAGCAATCGTGCGGGCATCTACTTTATCCGTTTTCGTCTGTCTAAGGCTTAGACTTTTTCTGTACAGATTTGTATGCAACGGATTGATAACATAGGCGGCCAAACCTTTATCAATGAGATATCCAAGGAGATTGTAACTGTAGTGTCCAGTGGCTTCCAGCCCTACTTTTACTTTTGTTACATCTTCCATAACGGATTCAATCTTTTGATAAAGTTCATTGAAACCATCTAAGTTGTTAGCGATGGTAAATGCTTTAAATAACACTTCTCCATCAGAGTTGGTAATAAAGCAATCATGCTTATCTTTAGCAACATCAATTCCTACGTAAATCATAATAAATCTCCTTTGAAATGTATTTGATACTGTTTTAGAACCACAGGGCTCCTTGCGATTGTAACCTCGTTCTAAATAAACCGTCATGCGGTATCTAACTGATTAACAAATGAACAAAGAGACTGTGGTTGGAGCCTTTCCTAAACCATCAAGTGGTAGGAGGATGAAACCAATCCACAGCATCTTATATATCATAGTCGAACCTACAGAAGAGGTAAAGAAAAGACTATGACTTAATAGTATTAAAGACCTTGGAGAGGGTCTCTAAAAACTACTACTATATAATACGAGGAGGAGCAATATGGAATTTAATGATGCTAAAATAAAAGAGCTGGCGATTAGAATTTATGATCTCGATACAGAGGTGTATGAAGAGCTGGGGTCATCAATCGGTCGAGTATTCAGTTCGGAAAAAGACTTAGAAGTAAGAAATATCATGGAAGCTCTCCACTCTAGAAATACAAGTTCAAGAGTAAGAAGTGAGTTGGCACTTATCAGTAATATGGCACGAACAATTCAGGACAAGAATATGCGTCATAATACGATGATAAAATACGACCAGATTCTTCATGATATTAAGGCCCTTCCTACAAGCTTTACAGATGGAGATATTCTTGATCCAAAAATTGCTGATTTAAATCATGTAAATTTGAAAGATCGTTTTAAAAGTGGAGATCACTTAATTATTTGTATTGGCCGTTCATGTGGCTGCGGTGGAAATGAAATAGGTTTTGCGTTGGCTGATAAGCTTAGAATGAATTTCTATGACGTATCTGTAATGAATGAAGTTTTTAAACAGATAGAAGGCGCTGATGCGGCTCAAGCAGTAACAAACTTTGAAAAAAGGCATTTTAGTTTAAAGCGTGCAATTAGAGAATTTAAAAAATACCATGGTTTAAGTGGTCAGGATGCCTTGTTTTTTGAGACAAGCCGCCTGCTTGTGCAGAAGGCAAAAGAGGAAGATTTTATAGTTATGGGACGATTTGCAGATGCGATTCTCACAAATAATCATATTCCTCATATTAGTCTTTTTATTACGGCACCGGAAAAACGCCGTATTAAACGATTTGTAGAGATTAATCAAAATGTTACTCCGAAACAGGCAAAAAAATGGATTGAGTCAGAGGATTTAAGACATTTGAAAACATACAAATTTTATACAGGAAGAAAATGGAGCAAGGCATCTAACTATGATATGTGTATCAACAGTGCAAGTTACGGAATAAAGGGTTCTGTTGATATGATTATTAGATCACTGAATATTGAAGAGTATGTAAAAGATAATCTTGCAGATGAATAAAAATATACCGCTTTACAATTTGTAAAGCGGTGTTTTTTTATATTGACAAGTGGGATAATGGTACTATATGATAGAACTATAGTACTGAATATGAGTATGAAAAGTAGTGCGAAAGGATTAAAGAGTATGAAGATAATTAGAAAAGATTTAACGCCTGCACAATTTACCAGGTCAAATAAGGTTATGGGAGCGTCAATGTCATTAGTGTATATGCTTTTTATTGTTATTACGGTTATGCAAAAGCCCACTTTACCAATTCCAAATGTGCTCCTTATTATTTCTCAGGTTACACTTTTTATTGTTACAATTATTTTTGTACTAATGAATGTTGATAAGAGAAAAGCAATGCTGTTTATGGCATATGCCTTTACTGTTGGTTATGGACTTTTGGTGTTTACACACCATCCCACATCAATGATACTGGTTTTTCCAGTGCTTATGACAATGAGCGTTTATCTTAGTGAGATACTTGTGATGGCTGGTTCTTTTGTTACGGCTGTGATATGTATTACTAAAGGTTTACTGTTGTATTCAAGAGGTATGCTTGACGCAACAAGTTTTCATATAATTATAATTATGATATTTGGTGTAGTTGTGTGCTTATATGGTGGCTGCAGGGCTATTCATCTTCTTGTTTTATACAGTAAAGAGGATAAGGCTGAAATAGAGCATGAAGCTGCACATATGGAGCGCGTTGCAAACTCAGTTGAGAACATAGTAATGCAGCTTGATACAGAGTTTAGGACATTGGTAAAAGAAATATCTGAGATTCATACTGCTATTGAGAATACAACAGATATAATTGATGGTATAGCTTCAGGCTCTGAAAGTACAGCGGAAGCAACACAACATCAGGCAGAGATGACAGGAGAGATTCAGGAACGATTAGAACATACAAATAAGACGGCAACAGGGGCAAGAGATACTTCTGAAAGTCTTAGAAAGATTATCGAAGAAGGTAAAAAACAGTCAGATGATCTTGAACTACAGTCTAATCTTGTTGATGAGAATTCCCAGAAAATTTCACAGACAGTTTCGAATCTGGTTGAAAATGTTAATAAAGTATCAGGAATTACTGATGCAATTTTAAGTATTTCATCACAGACAAATCTTCTTGCACTTAATGCGTCTATCGAAGCCGCAAGGGCAGGAGAGGCTGGAAAGGGCTTTGCAGTTGTTGCAGAGCAGATTAGAACTCTTGCTGAAGAAACTAAAAAATCTACTGAACAGATTACGGAAATTATGAATGAACTTATTGCTGTTACAACAGAGACAAGAGAAGGTCTTGACCGCTCAGTAGAAAGTATTGATATACAAAGAGAAAAAGTTAAACAGGTACATGACAGCTTTATTGAAGTTGGTGAGGGTATGGAAGAACTCATTGCTGGAATGGATTCAATGCGAGATGAAGTTGAAGCTGTATTGGGTGCAAATCAGAATATCGTTGATGGAATTGCAACTCTTTCAGGTACGTCGCAGGAGATATCGGCAAGTACAACTTCAAGTAAGGACGATATGGTTGAGCTTAAGGCTAGTATGGAAAAATTCCTTGAAATTGTAGATGGAACATTCGAACAACTTAAAGAATTAAAGAGTACAGTTTCTTAAAAAATAAAATACTTACCAAATTCGTAAAAAAGTGTTAAAATGTAATTGTATTGCGAAAGAGGTGCGAAATGTTTGAAATAGGAAATTATGTACTTAATGCTACGAATGGAATTTGTAAAATTAATGAAGTGGTTGAACTTGATATGTCTGGAGACAAAGTAATGAAATCATACTTTTTGCTCCGTCCGGTTGAATCAGAACATGATAAGGTATACATTCCGGTTGATAAAGCAAGTCAGAGAATTAGAAAAGTGATTAGTAAGGATGAGGCTCTTGCAGTAATAGACAGTATTTCATCTGTTGAAGTTCTTACTATTACTAATGAAAAGGAACGTGAAGCAAAGTATAAGGAAGCAGTAAGAAGCTGTGAACCAAAACAGATTATTGGATTATTAAAATGCTTATTTATTCGAAATGAAGAGAGAATGCAGCAGGGAAAGAGAAGTACAGCCATTGACGAAAGGTATTTAAAAATGGCTGAGAACAATCTATATTCAGAGTTTGCGTTTGCTCTTGAGAAGGACAAAAAAGAAATAAGTGAGATGATACAGAAAGCCATTTCCAAATAGGAAATGGCTTTTTTAAATTATTGTTTCCTAAAATGGGATGTTGTGGTATTATATTCGTGAATATTTTATAAACTTTATAAAAGAGATAAAAAATTTTTAGAAAAGGACGATAAAATGAAGGAAAAAATTAAGCTAATAGGCTATTATAATTATACAGTTTACTTGACATATGTTGGAATGCTGGTAGGTTTTACAGGAATTATGCTTACTATGAAGCATGAATATAAATGGGCCTTAATCTGTCTGATGATATCGGGAGTGTGCGATTTGTTTGATGGTACAGTTGCATCTACGAAAAAGGATAGAACCAGAGATGAAAAGACTTTTGGAATTCAGATAGATTCGCTGAGTGATTTGATTTGTTTTGGTGTTTTGCCGGCAACTCTTATTTTTGAAGAGGCACCAAAATTTGATTTTACATTTATCGCACCATGCGTATTTATTTTATGTGGACTTATCAGACTTGCATATTTCAATGTGGATGAAGCAAACAGACAGGCAACTACAACAGAGAGAAGATCGTATTATCTTGGTCTTCCTATCACAACATCGGCACTTGTTGTTCCAGCGGTTTATGAACTGTGTGCATATTTAAACAAACCAGTATATTATGTAGGAGTTGTTGCACTTCTTATTACTGGAATTTTTTACATAACACCATTTCATTTGAAAAAACCCAAATTAATCGGTGAAGTGTTAATTGTGCTTATTGGAGCAGTTGAGTTTATTTTTTTAATTGCGGGGGTTAATGTTTAATGAAGAAAAAATCGTTTGTAGATTGGTTATATACAACAGCGCCTGGAAGAGTGACCTTACAGGTGCTTCTTCATTCTGGAGCATTAAAGATTGGAGAAAAAGTTGCCAGATCTGGATTGTCAAAGCCTTTTGTTGGCAGATATATTAGAAAAAACAACATTGATATGACAGACTTCAAGGGACAGAAGTATGATTCCTTTCAGGATTTCTTCTCGAGGAAAAGGGAGGATGTGCCTGTAGATATGGAACCGACACATCTTATCAGTCCTTGCGATGGCTATATGAGTGCATACAAGATAAAGAGTAACAGTACCTTCAAAATTAAAGGTTCACTGTATAAAGTTACAGATCTTGTAAAGGATAAGAAAATAGCCAAAGAGTTCGTAGGAGGAGACTGTGTTGTGCTTCGCCTGTGTGCGTCAGATTATCATCACTATTGTTTTATAGACAATGGGTTTCAGGGGAAAAATCATTTTGTAAAGGGTCTGCTTCACAGTGTGCAGCCAATAGCCTGTGAAAGCGTACCTGTATATCGCTTGAATAGAAGAATGTGGACCATACTTGATACAGACAACTTCGGTAAAGTGGCTCAGATTGAAATAGGAGCTCTTTTGGTTGGCGGAATTGTAAATGATGGCGAAAACGTTATTATGAGACGTGGAAAAGATATGGGACACTTTGAACTTATCGGTTCTACAATTGTTCTTCTTTTCAAAAAAGATACAATTGATATCCTTCCTGAATATGTAAAACAAATGAAGGGAGAAAGAGAAGTGCGAGTTCTTCAGGGACAGTACATCGGAAACAAACATGCTTAATACAAAAACAATTAAAGATAAATTTGATGAATTATTGCCATCTTTTTGCAGAATACCACTGCTGTTTACGGTAATTCTTAATTTTAGTGTGTATTTTGGTTCACGCCTGATTGCGGGAAACTGGACACATCACAATATTGAGACAGAACTTGACAAGCAGATTCCCACATTTTATTGGATGGTAGTTATTTATTTTTGCTGTTACATTTTCTGGATAGTAAATTATATATATAATGCGAGAATGGACAAAGCTCATTGCTACAGATTTTTGGCAGCTGATTGGATTGCTAAGGTTGTTTGTTTCATATTCTATGTGGCTTATCCTACTACTAATACAAGACCTGAGATTGTAGGAAATGACATTTTTGCACAATTGATGAGATTTCTTTATACAGCTGACAGTGCAGATAATCTGTTTCCGTCCATTCACTGTCTGGTAAGTTGGCTTTGCTATATTGGAATAAGGGGTAATAAAAAAGTCCCATTGTGGTTTAGAGTTACTTCATGTATTTCGGCAATAGCTGTATGCGTATCGACTGTAACTACCAAGCAACATGTACTGTATGATGTATTTGCAGGTGTTTTTCTTGTAGAACTTACGTATTTTATCACTGGTAAAATTAAAAGGATAAATGAAAAAGAGACTAAAGAAGCTGGTAAATAATTCACAAGAATTAAATTACAAGCATAATAAAAATAAACAACAAAATAATAATACAGAAGTGGAGAAGTTAACAGGGGGAGAAGTTGGAGACTTAGAAACTGTTCAAGATGATACAGACGGTCTTCTTCTTCCTGCAATGGATGCGTTTCGTTCTATTACTTCTGAATATGAACAGCTTATGTTTTTTTACGAGTCTGGAATACAGCAGATTGTTGCGAAACTTCAGATTCTAAATAATGAGTTTAAGCGAAATCATGAAAGAAATCCTATTGAGAATATCAAAAGTCGTGTTAAGTCACTTGAAAGCATAATTGACAAGATGAATCGAAAGGGGATTCCGCTTACAACGGGCGCAATGTTAAGAGAAGTGAAGGATATTGCGGGTGTAAGAGTGGTTTGCCCGTTTATTTCGGATGTATATCAGGTCGCTAATATGCTTGTAAATCAGCGTGATATAGAACTGCTTGTGATAAAGGATTATATTAAAAAGCCAAAGGAAAACGGTTATAGAAGCCTTCATATGATAGTGATGGTTGATGTGTATTTTTCAGATCATAAGGATCAGGTTCCGATAGAATTGCAATTTAGAACAATTGCTATGAATTTCTGGGCTAGTACAGAGCATCAGTTGCGCTATAAAAAAGATCGAGAGTTTACTGATGAAATGCAGGCAGAGCTTAAGAAGTGTGCAGAAATAATGGCAGAGGCGGATGACAAGATGCAAAGACTTGCAACGTTTTCTGGATTGGATAAGAAAAATTAATAAACTACTACAAAAGAGTCACAAGTGTGGCTCTTTTTTTATAAGAAAATCTTTTGTAGGGCAAATGTTAACTTTTTATAAAATTGTTAGCACTCTCACTTGACGAGTGCTAATTGCGGTGGTATAACAGAATCAGATAATGAAATAGTAAATTAATTTGAAAGAAGGTGTTAGGATGAACATTCAGAAATTCACACAAAAATCACTTGAGGCAGTAAATGATTGCGAGAAATTAGCTTATGATTATGGAAATCAGGAACTAGAACAGGAGCACTTACTTTTGGCACTCTTAGAGCAGGAAGATGGTTTGATTCCAAAGCTTATTGAGAAGATGGAAATAGATTACAATCATTTTACACAAAATGTAAAAAAGCATCTTGAGGCACGTACAAAGGTAAGCGGAGACAGCCAGTTGTATGTTGGACAAAATTTGAACAAGGTTCTTATACATGCAGAAGATGAAGCAAAAGCAATGGGAGATGCGTATGTTTCTGTTGAACATCTTTTCTTATGCCTGTTAAAATATCCAAATAAAGCATTAAAGGAAATAATTAAGGAATATGGAATCACACGAGATAGATTTTTAAAGGCTCTTTCCACAGTAAGAGGTAATCACAATGTCACTAGTGATAATCCGGAAGCAACCTATGATACTTTGGAAAAGTATGGATATGATATGGTTGAGAGAGCTAGAGAACAAAAGCTTGATCCAGTGATTGGTCGAGATGATGAGATTCGTAATGTTATTAGAATTTTATCTAGAAAGACAAAGAATAACCCAGTATTGATAGGCGAACCTGGTGTAGGTAAAACAGCAGTAGTTGAAGGACTTGCACAGCGAATTGTCAAAGGGGATGTTCCTGAGGGCTTGAAAGACAAAAAACTTTTTGCTCTTGATATGGGTGCACTTATTGCAGGCGCAAAATACAGAGGCGAATTTGAGGAGAGACTTAAGGCTGTATTAGAGGAAGTGAAAGAATCTGATGGCCAGATAATTCTTTTTATTGATGAACTTCATACAATTGTTGGCGCTGGAAAAACTGATGGAGCAATGGATGCTGGACAGCTTTTAAAACCGATGCTTGCAAGAGGAGAGCTGCACTGTGTTGGAGCTACTACACTAGATGAATATCGCGAGTACATTGAGAAGGATGCTGCTCTAGAGAGAAGATTCCAGCCGGTTACAGTAGACGAGCCAACGGTAGAGGATACAATTTCTATTCTTCGAGGCTTGAAAGAACGCTATGAGGTATATCATGGAGTAAAAATTACTGATGGAGCACTTGTAACAGCGGCAGTATTATCTAATAGATATATATCAGATAGATTTTTGCCTGACAAAGCTATTGACCTGGTGGATGAAGCGTGTGCGCTTATTAAGACTGAGCTCGATTCGATGCCTACTGAACTTGATGAATTAAATCGAAGAGTTATGCAGCTTGAGATAGAGGAGACTGCGCTAAAAAAGGAAACAGATAATCTTAGCCAGGACAGATTGAGTGCCCTCCAAAAAGACCTTGCAGAACTTCGCGATGAATTTAATAACAAAAAGGCACAGTGGACAAATGAAAAGGGAGCTGTGGACAAGGTTAGCAAACTTCGCGAAAGTATTGAGTCAACAAAGAATGAGATAAAGGCAGCACAGCAGAATTATGACCTGGAGAAAGCGGCAGAACTACAGTATGGTGTACTTCCAAATCTAGAAAAACAGCTTGAAAGTGAGGAGGAAATCTTAAAGAACAGAGATTTATCACTTGTTCGAGAGAATGTCAGTGAAGAAGAAATTGCAAAAATAATTTCACGCTGGACAGGAATACCAGTTGCCAAACTTACTGAAACAGAGAGAAATAAAACTCTTCATCTTGATGAGGAACTCCACAAGAGAGTGATCGGACAGGATGATGGAGTTACTCTTGTTACGGAGGCTATCATCAGATCTAAAGCAGGAATAAAGGATCCAACCAAGCCAATCGGTTCATTTATGTTTCTTGGACCAACAGGTGTAGGTAAAACAGAGTTGGCAAAGGCGCTTGCAGCAAGTCTTTTTGACGATGAGACAAATATGGTAAGACTTGATATGAGTGAGTATATGGAGAAGTATTCTGTGGCAAGACTTATTGGAGCACCTCCTGGATATGTGGGATACGATGAAGGTGGACAGTTGACGGAAGCGGTTAGAAGAAAACCTTATTCTGTAGTATTGTTTGATGAGGTTGAAAAAGCTCATCCTGATGTATTTAATGTACTCCTTCAGGTTCTTGATGATGGAAGAATTACTGATTCCCAGGGAAGAACAGTTGATTTTAAAAACACAATCATCATTATGACCAGCAATCTTGGTTCGCAGGAACTTCTCGATGGAATTGACGAAAACGGACAGATATCAAAAAGCTGTGAGAATGAGGTGTTAGATGAACTAAGAGGACATTTCAGACCAGAGTTTCTTAACAGATTAGATGAAATAATAATGTTTAAGCCTCTTACAAAGGATAATATTGGAAATATCATAAATCTCTTGATAAAAGAATTAAATGAAAGACTTGTAGACAGACAAATCAGGGTGGAACTATCTGATGCGGCTAAAGAATTTGTGGTAGAGCATGGTTATGATCCAGTGTATGGAGCTCGTCCTTTAAAGAGATTTTTACAGAAGCATGTAGAAACTCTCTCGGCAAAATTAATACTTGCTGATGAAGTAAGGGCAGGAAATACAATTTTTATTGATGTTATGGACCAAAAATTAGTGGCAAAAGCGAAATGATTTAGGCATAACGTAGAAAAATGACTTCCTTATTGTAAAGTGTCAAAAATTCATGTATTCTAATAATTGGAGAAATGAATTTTTTGGCACTTTTTTATTCAAAAATTAGGCAAATGAGACATTTTTACATGTTTTTCTAATTGAAAAATGAATTATTTAAAGAATGAAAATTCAAAAGGGTGAAAAATGGATTTATTTGAATACATGAGAGAACAGAATATGGAATCCGAATCACCGCTTGCATCAAGACTTCGTCCCCGAACACTTGATGAGGTTGTGGGACAACAGCATATAGTCGGGAAAGATAAGCTTTTGTATAGAGCTATTAAGGCCGATAAGCTTAGTTCGATTATTTTTTACGGACCACCCGGAACGGGGAAGACGACGCTTGCAAAGGTGATTGCCAATACTACCAGTGCAGAGTTTATGCAGATAAATGCTACATCGGCAGGCAAGAAGGATATGGAAGAGGTAATTGAGCAGGCGAAGGCTAATCAGGGAATGTATGGTAAGAAAACCATATTATTTATTGATGAGATTCATAGATTTAATAAAGGTCAGCAGGATTATCTGCTTCCGTTTGTTGAAGATGGGACAATAATATTAATAGGCGCAACAACTGAGAATCCATATTTTGAGGTAAATGGAGCTCTACTGTCGCGCTCGGTTATCTTTGAACTTAAAAAATTATCGAAAGAAGACATAAAAGTTCTCCTAAACAGGGCACTTTCCGACAGCGAAAGAGGTATGGGAGCATATAACGCTGTTATTGACGAGGATGCGCTGGAGTTTTTAGCTGATGTGTCAAATGGAGATGCAAGAGCTGCTCTTACTGCAATAGAACTTGGTGTTTTGACGACAGAGCGAAGTGAGGATGAAAAGATTCATATTAATTTGGATGTTGCATCCGAGTGTATTCAAAAGCGAGTGATTTCTTATGATAAAAAAGGCGATAATCACTATGATACCGTTTCTGCATTTATTAAGAGTATGAGAGGCTCTGATCCTGATGCAGCAGTGTATTATCTGGCAAGGATGCTTTATGCAGGCGAAGACGTAAAATTTATAGCGCGACGAATTATGATACTTGCATCGGAGGATATAGGAAATGCTGATCCTATGGCGATGGTGGTGGCTTCATCGGCGGCAGCAGCAGTAGAACGTGTAGGTATGCCGGAGGCTCAGATTATACTTTCTCAGGCTGTGACCTATATGGCATGCGCTCCTAAAAGTAATGCAGCTTGTGAAGCGATATTTAGTGCAATGAATGTGGTAAAAAATACTAAGACTCCACCGGTTCCGACACACTTACAGGATGCTCATTATGGGGCAGCTCACAAGTTAGGACACGGAGTAGGTTACAAATACGCACACGATTATCCAAATCATTATGTCGACCAACAGTATTTACCTGATGGATTAACAGAACAGATTTTCTATAATCCGACAGATATAGGATACGAGGCAAAGATTAAAAGCTACTTTAATAAAATTAAAGGCGATAAAATTGAAAATAATGTAAATGAAAATAATGTAAATAAAAATCAGGAGGACACTTTTAATGAAGAAGTATAACGAAATGACAAAAGAAGAACTGTTACAGGAGAAAACATCCCTTGAGGCAGAATTCGAGAAAATTAAAGAGTTGGGATTATCTTTAGATATGTCACGTGGAAAGCCTGGAGAGGACCAGCTTGATATTTCTATGCCAATGATGGATGTTTTAGATTCAAAGACTGAACTTAAAAGTGAAACTGGTTTAGACCTTAGAAATTATGCATGTCTTGATGGAATTCCAGAGGCGAAAAGACTTATCGCTGCAATGGTTGGTGCAAAACCTGAGCAGGTAATTGTATATGGAAATTCAAGTCTTAACATTATGTATGACCAGATTGCAAGAGCTGAAATTTTCGGACTTTGTGGAAATACACCATGGGGCAAGCTTGATAAGGTAAAATTCCTTTGCCCTGTTCCAGGATATGACAGACATTTTGCAATTACAGAGTTATTTGGAATTGAGATGATTAATATTCCAATGTCAGAAGATGGTCCTGATATGGATATGGTTGAGCAGTACGTTAATAATGATGAAGCTGTAAAGGGTATTTGGTGTATTCCAAAATATTCTAATCCTCAGGGTATCGTGTATTCTGATGAGACTGTTAGAAGATTTTCAAAATTAAAACCAGCTGCAAAGGACTTTAGAATTTTCTGGGATAATGCATATGCTGTACACCATTTATATGATGATAAAGCAGAAATCTTAAACATTCTTGAACTATGCGAGCAGGAGGGAAATCCTGACATGGTATTCCAGTTCTGCTCTACAAGTAAGGTTAGCTTCCCAGGAGCTGGTATCGCTGGATTATCAACTTCTAAGGCTAATATTGAAGATATTAAAAGCAGACTTACTGTTCAGACAATTGGTCATGACAAAATTAATCAGCTTCGCCATGCAAGATTTTTCAAAGATATTAATGGCATAGAGGAGCACATGAAGAAACATGCCCAGTTAATCAGACCAAAATTCGAGATGTTAAATGAACTTTTAACAAATGAGATTGCATCTAGAGGAATTGGCAGCTGGGTTAAACCAATGGGAGGATATTTTATTAGTTTCTCTGCATTGAGTGGATGTGCAAAAGAGATTATTGCAAAATGTAAAGAAGCAGGAGTTACAATGACTGATGCTGGTTCGCCATTCCCATACAAGAACGATCCTGAGGATTCAGTTATTAGAATTGCGCCTACATATCCATCACTTGATGAGTTAAAACAGGCTGCAGATGTATTTGTAGTTGTTACTAGACTTGTAAGTGTAAACAAACTTCTTGAGAATAAATAGTACTTTTGATATAATGTTTGTGGGGTTATCATTATTTAGAGTTTTACTATTTATGTAGTATTTGAGAGGTTATAATATGGGGTTATTTTCAAAAAAGAATGAGGATTTACAAGAGAAAAATGCTGAGTATCTTAAGCTGAAACAGTTGTTTTGTGATGTAAAGGATAATGCTAACAGACTTGCAGACTCAATTAATCTTGTTAATAAGCAGGTAGATAGCATGGTGGATAAAACTTCAGATGTTTCAAAAATAATGCAGGAATATAGTACAGCAATATGTGATATGACTGAGAATATTTCTGAAATTGCAAATGTAATGGAGGACATGGAGTCTTCTTTCCAAGGTATAAGTGAAGAGGCAAAAGATGGTGCGGATTATGCACAAAACAGCAATAACGAAGCCTATGATATTATGATGCGTTCAGAAAATGAACGTAAAGAGGTTGAGAATAGAGCTAATGCTGTTGAGGTTGCCCTTATGGAAAAGATTGAGCAATCTAAGGAAGCTGAGAAGATTCTTGATTTGACAGCCAATATTTTGGAAATTGCATCTCAGACTAATCTTCTTGCGCTTAACGCTTCAATTGAGGCTGCGCATGCAGGAGATGCCGGAAGAGGTTTTGCGATTGTTGCGGATGAAATAACAGGATTAGCCGCAAGTACAAGTGAGACTGCAAGCCAGATTAAGGAAATTTCTAATACTGTGTTGACAGCTGTTTCAGAGCTTGCAAAAGAGGCAGAGAATGTAGTTGCCTTTATGAAGGATAAAACCATGGGTAGTTATGCTGAACTGGTTGAGGTAGGTCGAAAATATCAGGGTGACTCAAAAATTATGTTTGATAAAATGCAGGATTTTTCATATATGTCAAAAAATCTGTTAGAACAGGTTGCTTCTTCAAATGTTGCTGTTGATGCAATACGTAAAGCGGCAGAGGAGTCCACATCATCTCTTAATGAACTGATGAGTCGATTTGATGAGATTAACGAAAGCGTTGAAAAGGTTAGCGCTGAAGGTATAAATATTGAATCAGAACTCAAAAAAATAAATACTTTTTGATTTAGGTATTTACAAAAATCAAAAAGAGAGTAAAATATGAATTATCTTTTTTCGTGAGACTTGCATATATTATGTATTAATATATGCGAGTTCTTTTTGTGTCTGTGGCGTTCTGCCGCTATTTTTTCCCTTTTTATATCAGGAAGGAGAATTTAATGAAAGAAATATTTCAGGAATACGGAGGTATTCTAATTACTGTTGTTGCAATTTTATCAACTATTATGGTTATTAGTGCTGTTATTGGAACTGATTCAAATAGCGTGATTGGTAAAGCTTTTTCGGATTTGATAGAGGGATTTGTTAGTCAGGCAAGTGGAAGCGTAAAATGACAAGAGGTGAGGAATGGAGTTAGGAAAAGAATATTTTGGACCTCTTTGGAGCTTTGTTGCCAGTGATGAAATAACAGATATTGACTATAACGGAAGAGAAATATGGCTTACAAATATATTTAATGAAAGATTTAAGGCAAATTCTTCGTTTGTTGAAAAAAATATTACACCAGCGTTTGTAGAACAGTTTACACAAAGGATTGCCAATGTGGTTAGCAGACAGTTTAATAAGCGAAATCCTGAGTTAGAGGCGGAAACGGATAATCTAAGAGTTACTATTCTTCATGAATCCGTTGCTAAATCGGGAAGAAGTATAAGTATCAGAAAAACGCCTCCTCTTATAAGACTAACAGAAGAAACAGCTATTTCTGACAATTTTTGTAGTCGTGAAATATTAAATCTACTTATAAATTGCATTGCTGCAAAAATGAATATTACATTTTGTGGAATGCCTGGAATTGGAAAAACAGAGTGTATTAAATTTTTTTCTCAGTATATACCAGCAAATGAACGAGTAATAACCATAGAAGATACGATGGAGATAAGATATTCTCAGACCAATCCTGGAAAAGACTGCATTGAGATGAAAGTCAGCGATGAGATATTTGGATATTCAGAGGCAATTAAAACCAGTCTCCGTTTGAATCCAAAATGGATAATGCTTTCGGAGGCAAGGTCGAAGGAAGTTAAGTATCTTCTTGAATCATGGAGTACCGGAATTCATGGGCTTACTACACTACACACCGACGATGTCCGTAACATTCCGGATAGAATACTAAATATGTTAGAAAGCCGGGTGGATGCAGACCGGATGGAGAATGACATATATCAAGCTCTTGATGTGGGCGTGTTGATTCGAAAGGGAAAACGTGAGGATGATAGCAGCTATAGATATATTGATCAGGTCTGCTTTTTCTATAGGGAAAAGTATAACAATGAGATAAGTATTGTTGTTCAAGATGGCGTGTTGTTAAATCAGGATTTACCCCAAATTATACTCCGAAAATTCAAAAGAGCTGGTGTGACATATCCTTTTTTATCCATGAAAGACAATCAATGGGAGGGGTAACTGTGATATATATTATAACAATTTCTATTACAATTGCATTGAAATTTGTGTTAAAGCTAAATATAATTTCAACCATTTTGGCAGGAACATTCCTCTTGATTATGCAATTTTTTCACAGAAAAAAATACCGTAATTATCTTAATACAAGAGCGCGTTTTGCGGATACATGTGTATATATTGAGATTCTATTGAATTCCTTTATGAAGGAAAGGAAAATAGTCCGGGCATTTGAAGATGTTGTGAATACTTTGGATGATGGAAAAATGAGAAAGGTTGTTGAAAATGCATTGCAGCATATGCAAATGACTTTTGATGATACAGAGGTTTTAGCAGATTCAATGAAAATTATTGAGGGTGAATATGAATGTAACAGAATAAGAAATGTCCACGATTTTATGATTCATGTTGAGTATTATGGCGGTGAAATTGAAGGGCCGGCCAGGCTATTGCTTCGTGATAAATATGAGTGGGAGAACAGAGTGAACTCCACAATTATGGATAGAAATAATAATTTTGTGCAGATTTTGTTATCAGTTATTGCATCGCTGATTATCTGTGGAGTGATTCTTTATTTGCCGGTGCTTAACATGGATATTTCGCAAAATATACTTGTCCAGATTATTTCTGTTGCTGTGATATTTATTGATGATTTAATAATTTTAAAGGGACAAAATTACCTGGAGGTAGACTATCTGACCATTGATATGCTCGAGGATAATTCAAGAAGTGTTAATAAGCTGCAAGAGTATAAATCCTATGATGAAAAAAACGAGAGGAGAAAATCATTTTTTATGAGTTTGATGCCTATGCTGTTAACAGCGTTTTTTGTATATGCGGGGAGCTACTGGTATGCTCTTTTTATGTGGGCTCTCACTCTGCTTTTCTTAAATCAGCATATAATTGGTCGTCGAATAATGAAAAATAATCTGTTAAAAGAGATAAGAAGTGCATTCCCGAAATGGCTTATGGATATTGCTCTTCTTATTCAGACAGAGAATGTCAATGTGGCAATTCGAAAATCAAGACAGCATGTTCCCAAAATTCTTGAGAAAGAAGTTGATGAACTTATTGACAGACTTGATTTTGAACCGGAAAGTTCAAAGCCATATCATAGGTTTTTAGCGGTTTTTGGATTACCGGAGATAAGTGCTGCAATGGGAACTTTGTATTCAATTTCTGTTGGAAATGGGGAAAATCATGGGAGACAGATAGAAGAGCTTATTAGTAAAAATATGATGATGTTAGATCGTGCTGATACACAAAGGATGAAAGATAAGTCTAGTGGAATGTTTTTATTGTTTTTGGCGCCTGTATTAACAGCATCTTTTAAGCTCCTTGTTGATATGGCTGTTTTTCTACTTGGTTTTCTTTCGTACAGGATAATGTAGTGGGAGGCTGGGATGAGTCAAATAATGAAAACCTTTTTGGGGCTGTTTTTAATAATGTTTATGACTGTAACTTCTGTAGGAATTTTGTCTGGCTTTCTATCTGTAATCTCTGCGCAAAATCAGTATGCACAGATAGTCAATGAATTAGAAGATAGTAATTATGATTCTGATGTAATAGATGAATGTTTTAATAATGTAAATCGTAAAAATCAAAAATTGCATTTAACCTTGTATCTGTCTGATAACACAATTAGAAATGTTGATGGAAAGGGTCAGGTAGAGGATGGACTTGAAATAGAAAAAGCATATGTGGAATTAAAATTTTCATATTCTGTAAACTTTTTTGGAATAAATGAGGAACACAATTTTACAGGATATGCAATGTAGGAAATAATTGAGTTTTTTAGAAAGGAAGAAAAATGGAAACTATTCTTGAAGAGTATGGTGGAGTAATTGTAATGCTTATGATTGGAAGAGTTGTTATTTCAATGTTTGAAATTGTAATAAGGCTTTTTTGATAAAACGATTTAATCGGAAATGGGGATGAATCTATGAAAGAATTGATAAAGGAATACGGTGGGATGATTATTGCAGTTGTATCAACAACATGCTTTTTATTTATTATGGGTAATCTATTTTTTGCCCAGAATGGTGCACTTTGCAGACTGATTTTGTTTTGGGGGCATAATTCCATATGAAGATAATTATTGAAAATTATGGTTCATCTTTTATTGCTGCTCTTTTAGCTATTTTTTTGATTTCAAACTTTGGAATGGTAAAAAATCAGCTATCAAATGTAATGAACACTGCTCATTTGCTGTCTGAGGAAGATGACAGAAGTGCTTATGACGGTATTAAAAATGAGGGTATTCCTTATATTGAGTTTACTGATTTTAGAGCAGTTATAAACGAAAAACTTGAATGTAAAAGCTTATTTTCTATTACAAAAAATGAGCACAATCTTAAAAATATTGAAGTTTATGCAGTGATGGATGAGGGTAAAAATAGCCTTTCCGACGTTATAAAGGACGAAGGACATGCATTATGTTTTAATTCTCCCGGAATATATACGCTTTATATCAAAATTGTTTGTAAAAATAAAATAGAAGATTACTGTACTATCAGCATTCCTGTTAATAGTAATTAATACAAAAGAGTCAGTTTAGAATCTAGAAAAAGGGGGAATATTTTGAAAAATGTAATTTTTGGATCGATAGCTTGTATGATTATTCTTTATACCTGTGTTTTGTCATTAAGTGTTTATAGCGTATGCATAAGAAAGAACCAGATGGAGAAATGTCTGTCTGCTGCATTAATGAGTACCATGAACAGATATTATGCTCCTTCCATGTATTTAATTGAAAATGTGGAGGTTGATAATTCGCTTGTTAAAATGCAGCTTGTTACTGATATTGAGGATCGGTTGGGTTCTGATAAGGATATTGATACTACAGTTTTTGTCTGCGATATGGAAAAGGGAATTATTTCGGCAGAGATAGTTGAAAATTTTGAGCTGCCTATGGGATTTGAAAAGCGAATTTCGTGTACAAAAACAATTATTGCTGATAAAGAAATGGAGAAATAGTGTTATGAATAAGCGTGTTTTTTTAACCTGTATTTTAATGATTTTTTCTGCAATTGTCATTGTGAGTTTAATTGTACTAATTTTTGGTAAAAAATATAATGAAGAAGAAAAAGCAAACAATTCAGAAACTGAACAGAGTTCACAAAATTATATTTCAGATAATAATAAACCGAATTTAAAAAATGATAATACAATTATTGTAAATTCAATATGTGAAAATGCATATTCGATTAAGGAAGTCATAAGTAAAATAGTAAAAGAATCCATGGAGAAAGAAACGAATAACCAGGAAATTGAGGATGAGACTAATGTAATGCACGATTCTAATGAACAGCCTGCTAGTAAAAATAAGGATAATAATGTGAGTAAGGATACTGATGTAAAATCGAATGAAAGTACAAATAATGGACAGGCACAAGGGGAAAAAGCTAATTCGAATTCTAATACAGAAGTGCAAAATAGAGAGAATGTTAGTCCAGGGTGGTTGTATTATTGCAGCAAAGGAGGAAATGGACTTTCGGGTGAGCAAAAAGCTTATTTGGATTCGGTAATTAGTCAGTGGACGGGAGGAGCAATTTCGAGCTCGGATGTTGAAAATAAGTTTGCTGAGAAAATAGCTGGGGAATGGAACCTTCAAATGTCGGTTGCAGGGGTATCAGGAAATCAGGTCTGTCTGTATAAGTCTAGGGCACAAATTCCTAATTATAACACTATAGTTTCATCAAGAAGTGGAACATATAATTTTATTGGTTTGTATACAAAGGGGGAATATGATGACTGTGGAAATCTCATCTGCTATTACTGGGAGGCAGGTGTTATGTAGAACACTAATTTTTGTTATGGTTTTTTGCAGTGTGATTCTAACTTTACCACCCTCAGAAAACGTTGAAGCTGATATCTTGAATAGTGCACTATCATTTTATAACGAGTATGGAAACAGTGCTATTTTTATAGGTGAGGGACAAACAAATGGAACAATATATTTTGGCTCAGCTGGTAAGATGTCTAAATCTGGAACAAAATATAAGACAGTAGGCTATAAAATGACAATAAAAGACGAAAACCAAAATGTAATACAGTCGATTTACTATCAAATGGGCGGCTTATATATGAATTTAAAAAGTGAGGAATGTGTAGGCGGATATGATTATATGCTTTACACTATTTCTTTGTATTCATTAAAACAGAGGATGAATTCAAATGCACTTTGGGCATTAAATAGTGGTAAATGTTCTCTTGTTCTTGATGCTTGTATGGTTATAACAAAAAATGGAAAAGCCCAGGGTGGGATGAATGATAACGGCAGGGTTTATGGTAAGGTGTATGAGAGTTATGGTGGAATAGCTAATGCGATAAGCTGGAGTGCGAGTGCATTACAATCATTTAATTCATATTTTAATAAATCTATATATGGCTTGTTTCATAAGGTGAGTGTTAATAAGTCACAGGGGATTGCTGATGTAAGTGGAAATGGAGTCTATTGTTATGGTACATATGTGAAGGTGGATGCAAATGTTTTAAGCGGCTATTCGTTTGTGGGCTGGAATAATGATCCTAAAATGACACAGAAAAGCTTTGGTTTCTTTGTTACAAAGTCGGTGAGTTTGACAGCGTATGCTACTGGGAATGTTATAGATGCAACTTATCACGGCAATTTTAATGAAGAAGATAATCGAATTTACAGGACTGGATATTCATATGGAATTTATGGTCAAAAACTTGCATATGCCGGATGGAAAGAACCGGGATATTCAATTATTGGATGGTCAGCAAATAGAAATTCATTTCAGCCTGAATATCGACTAGGACAAGATATAGCGATGTCATGGTTATATGCCCATATGTCAGGGATTGAGCTATATGGAATATGGGAAGAGAATCAATATGTTATTGTGTACGACAATGGAGTAAGGGAATCGTATTCGTATACAGATGAAATTGTATTATTAGAGGAAGAATTTTGTGAGGGATGGACATTTGATGCACAAATTATAAAAGGATTTAACTGGGAAAACGGCGATACACAAAAGGCGTTTAGAACAGGAGAAAGTATAAAAATCGCAGATTTGTGCAAAATGTTAAATCTTGAATATACAAATAATGCAGAGATTTATCTGTATGGAATTTGGGAACATTCCCCTACAATAAAAGCACAAGATATGTTTTTTTCACTGAAGGATGTCAGAGAAAATAGAATTTCAATACAAACGATATCTGAAAAAATAGAAGCATACGATATGGAAGATGGACAAATTATGTATGGAGATAATGGGTCAAACTATCTTCTGATAACTAACTATGATGACAAGCTCATAAAAAGTGCAAAGGATAGGCAACGAATAGAACTAGATATTGAGGCAAAAGATAGTTTTGGTAATGTTTCGGTAAAGACAATTGGTCTTACCTTTGTTGATACCAATACAAAGACAAAGGAAAAATCGTTTGGCAAAATAAGATTTATTGACAGCAAATACTTTGGAGAAAATATAACGGGAGGTCTCATGGAGAACTCCCGTTGGTTGAAAGATCCTGAATTTAGGAATCTTCTTCAGTCTGTTCTGGTAAACTAATAAGAACAGATTCTATTCGGTTTTTATCGACGTTTTTGATTTTGATGAGGATATTGTCGTCTGTGACAATTTCTTCATCATTTTCAGGCAAATGATCAAGCTGTTCCAGGCAATATCCACCAATTGTGTCATAGTCATCAGAAAGAATATGCAGGCCTAATTCATTACTTACATCTTCAAGATTTGCTGAGCCAAGAACGATGAATTCTCTATCGTTTATCTTGGTAATATCATCAACTTCATCTGAGTCGTATTCATCTCTAATTTCACCTACAATTTCCTCAAGAAGATCTTCTAAAGTGATAAGTCCAGCTGTTGAACCATATTCATCGAGCACAATCGTCATTGCAGTAGAGGATTTTCTCATTTCAATGAATAAATCCGCTGTATTTTTATGCTCATATGTAAAGCTAGGCTCGCGCATGTAGTCACGAATAGAGAAGTCTTCAGGGTCGCCAATACCTAACAAATCCTTCATGTTAATGATTCCGATTACATTGTCGGTAGTATCTTCATAGACAGGGAAACGAGTAAACATATTCTCCTTGTATATTTCCAATAATTCTTTAAATGTAGAATCAATATGTACAAACGTCATATCGATACGAGGAACCATTACTTCCTTTGCTTCAGCGTCTCCAAAGTCGAATAGCTTGTGAATCATATCACGTTCTTCATCTTCAATGATACCAGTTTCCTGACTTACATCAACAATTGTACGAAGTTCTTCTTCTGTCATTGCATCACTCTGATCGTTAGGATTTACCCTAAATAAGAATAGCACAATGAGAGAAAGCTTGTTGACAATAAAGATTACCGGTGTAAGGATAAACATTAAAAATCCTATAATACCAGCAATTTTAAGCGATAATGACTCGGCTTTTATTGTAGCCATTGTTTTTGGTGTTACTTCGCCAAAAATGAGAATCAGTAATGTTAAGATTCCAGTTGCTATTCCGGCACCGAAACTTCCAAAAAATGATATGGCAAGTGTTGTTGCAATTGATGAAGCTGAAAGGTTGACAATATTGTTTCCAATCAGAATTGCCGAAAGCATTTTGGCAGAATCGTCAGTAACGCGAAGCACCCTGTCCGCTTTTTTGTTTCCAGCTTCGGACAGGGTACGTATGCGTATTTTATTGACGGTGGTTAATGCTGTCTCCGCAGACGAAAAGAATGAGGAAAGCAGCAATAAAATAATTAAACTAATTAGTTGTGCGGTTTCACCAGCGTCCAATAATATATACCTCCTTATGCATCAGTGCTATAGTTTGGAGCTTCTTTTGTAATGTGAATGTCATGTGGATGACTTTCCTTAAGTGATGCAGCAGAGATTTTTACAAATTTTCCATTTTCTTTAAGCTCTTCAATTGTCTTGCAACCACAGTAACCCATACCAGAACGGATTCCTCCAACAAGCTGGAAGATAGTATCCTCAAGAGTTCCTTTGTAAGCTACACGACCTTCAACTCCTTCAGGAACAAGCTTTCTTGCACCTTCCTGGAAGTAACGGTCTTTACTACCATTTTCCATAGCTGCGATAGAACCCATACCACGGTATACTTTGTATTTTCTTCCCTGATATAACTCAAATGTTCCAGGTGCTTCGTCACATCCTGCAAACATTGAACCCATCATACAAACGTTTGCTCCTGCAGCAATTGCTTTTGTCATATCTCCTGAATATTTGATTCCACCATCAGCGATTACTGGAATACCATATTCTTTTGCAACTTCATAACAATCCATAATTGCAGAAATCTGTGGAACACCAATACCTGCAACTACACGAGTTGTACAGATTGATCCAGGTCCGATACCAACCTTTACTGCGTCTGCACCAGCCTCAATAAGCGCTTTTGCAGCTTCGCCAGTAGCGATATTTCCTGCGATAACCTGAAGATCAGGATAAGCTGCTTTAACCTTTTTAACAGCGTTAATGATGTTCATAGAATGACCATGAGCTGAATCCATAACGATTACGTCAACATGAGCGTTTACTAATGCTTCAACACGCTCCATCATGTTTGAAGTAATTCCTACTCCAGCACCGCAGAGAAGACGTCCCTGGTCATCTTTTGCTGAAAGAGGATATTTAATCTGTTTTTCGATATCTTTGATTGTGATAAGACCTTTTAAGTTATTGTCCTTATCAACGATTGGTAATTTTTCTTTTCTAGCCTTTGCGAGAATCTGTTTTGCTTCTTCAAGAGTGATTCCTTCTGGTGCTGTGATAAGATTCTCAGAAGTCATTGACTCAGAAATTTTCTTTGTGAAGTCTGTCTCGAACTTCAGATCACGGTTTGTGATGATGCCAACAAGCTTTCCATCTTTAGTGATTGGAACACCTGAAATCTTGAATTTTGCCATAAGGTTGTCAGCATCCTGTAATGTATGGTCTGGAGAGAGATAGAATGGATCAGTAATAACTCCATTTTCTGAACGTTTTACCTTATCTACTTCATCAGCCTGTGCTTCGATTGACATATTCTTGTGGATGATTCCGATACCACCCTGTCTAGCCATTGCAATAGCCATTTTTGATTCTGTGACAGTATCCATTGCAGCACTCATCATTGGAATGTTTAACATGATTTTTTTAGTAAGATGTGTATGTGTCTCAATCATGTTAGGAGTGATTTCAGAATACTGTGGAACCAGGAGAACGTCATCAAATGTAATTCCTTCGCCGATAATAGTACCCATTAATATTTTCCTCTCTTTCTTATTTATTAATATATATAATGTGATTTTTTTGATGATAGCAAAATAGTTTGTCCGTGTCAAGAAGACATCAATAAATAGTATAAAAAATATAACTAATAATTATTTTGCATAAAGAAGGATTTTATGATATTCTTTTTCAAGAGGCAACGGGGTCTTAACAGGATTCGTATGCCCTTTTTTAGTATGAAGAAGTTTTTACCATATATTAATATGTTTGATGTATTTTTTGAAGGGAGATTAATAAGAAAAAAATGGAATTTAGACCATGCATAGATATTCATAATGGGCAGGTGAAACAGATTGTTGGAGGAACCTTGCAAGACAAGGGAAATGATGCCAAGGAAAATTTTGTTTCTGCACAGGATGGGGCTTTTTATGCCAATATGTATAAGAATTTTGGAATAAAAGGCGGTCATATTATTTTGCTTAATCCGGTAGGCAGTGAGTTCTATGAGGCAACAAAGGCGCAGGCACTAGGAGCACTCAGCCAGTATCCACAGGGACTGCAGGTTGGAGGCGGAATAACAGATGCTAATGCACTTGAATTTATTGATGCGGGTGCAAGTGCTGTTATTGTGACGTCATTCGTGTTCAAGGATGGAAAGATTAACTACGATAATCTTAATGCCCTGTTTGATAAGGTAGGAAAAGAACACCTGGTATTGGATTTATCCTGTAGAAAAAAGGATGGAAAATACTACATCGTAACCGACCGATGGCAGAAATTTACTGAGGAAGTTGTGACATATGAGTTGCTTGATGAGTTGTCAAAGTACTGTTGTGAATTTCTCATTCATGCAGTTGATGTAGAAGGTAAGGTGAGCGGAATAGAGGAGGAGCTGGTTGAGCTTCTTGGACAGTGGGGAAAAATACCAATCACATATGCTGGAGGAGTTTCTAGCTTTGATGATTTGGAGAAGATATATCAAATAGGAAGAAATAATTTGAATGTCACCATAGGTAGCGCACTTGATTTGTTTGGTGGAAAGATGTCATTTGATGAAGTAATTAATTATTGCAAAGAGAGGTCAGAAGATGAGTAAGTATACAAAAGAAGACATTATCAGAATTGTTGAAGAGGAAGATATTGAGTTTATCAGACTTCAGTTTACAGATATTTTTGGAACACTAAAAAATGTAGCAATTACTTCAAGCCAACTTGAAAAAGCACTTGATAACCGTTGCATGTTTGATGGTTCTTCAATTGAGGGATTTGTTCGTATCGAGGAATCTGATATGTATCTTTATCCAGACCTAGATACTTTTTTGATTTTTCCTTGGCGTCCACAACAGGGAAAGGTTGCTCGTATTATCTGCGATGTGTATACAGCCGATGGAAAGCCATTCGAGGGGGATCCAAGATATGTGTTAAAACAGCAGATTGAGGAGGCTAAAAGATTAGGATATACATTCCAGGTTGGTCCTGAATGTGAGTTTTTCCTTTTCCATCAGGATGAAAATGGACAGCCTACTGTTATCACACATGAAAGAGCCGGATATTTTGATTTAGGACCTAATGATTTGGGTGAGAATGCAAGACGAGATATGGTTCTCACATTAGAGGACATGGATTTTGAAATAGAGGCTTCTCATCACGAGGTTGCACCGGCACAGCATGAGATTGATTTTAAATACGAAGAAGCATTAAATACAGCTGACAATATCATGACCTTCAAGCTTGCAATTAAGACTATTGCAAAACGTCATGGATTGTTTGCAAGTTTTATGCCAAAACCAAAGCATGGTGTTAGCGGTTCTGGAATGCATATCAATATGTCTCTTGAAAAAGATGGACAAAATATTTTCGTGGGCGAGGAAGATTCCCTTGGGCTTTCAAAAGAAGCGTATTATTTCATAGGCGGAATCATGAAGCATATGAAGGGAATGACTGTGATTACAAATCCTATTGTGAATTCATACAAACGATTTGTTGCTGGTTATGAGGCTCCAATATATATTACATGGTCAGCTACAAACAGAAGTCCGCTGATTCGTATTCCGGCATCAAGAGGTGAAGGAAGAAGGGTAGAGCTTAGAAATCCTGACCCATCAGCAAATCCATACCTCGTGCTTGCTGTTTGTCTTGCAGCAGGACTTGATGGTATTAAAAATAAAATTGAGCCAGATAAAGAACTTAGAGAAAACGTATTTGAGTTGACAAAACAGGATAAGGAAAGACTTGGTATTGAATCTCTTCCTACTGATTTACATGATGCAGTAGAAGAATTCAAGAAGAATAAATTTATTCAGAACGTATTGGGCGAGCATATCTCGACAAAATATATTGAGGCAAAGGAAGCTGAGTGGGAGGCTTACAGAGCGCATGTCACACAGTGGGAGCTTGATGAGTATCTATATAAATTCTAAATAAAAGGTGTGATGAACTGTGAATAATATTGTTGTAGCATTTCCAAAGCTGGAAGTTGCAAATTCTATTAAAAAAATATTAGCACAGAGTGGATATTCAGTCACAACTGTTTCGACTACAGGCGCAAAAGCGTTAGCAAGCATGGACGAGCTGGATTCAGGAATTATCGTATGTGGTTCGAGATTCCCGGACATGATGTATGATGAGATTTATGAATATATGCCTCCGAATTTTCAGATGTTATTAATTGCATCTGCACAGGGAGTGTTAGATAAGGGGGTAGATAATCTGGTTTCGTTGTCTATGCCACTTAAAGTACATGAACTTTTGCAAACTATTGAAATGATGGATTATTCCATCACAAGGCGAAAGAAAAAACAGAGGCAAAAACCTAAGGTCCGCTCTGAAGAAGATATGGAGCTTTTATCGTGTGCCAAGGCTATTCTAATGGAAAGAAATGGCTTTAGTGAAGAAGAGGCTCACAGATACATACAGAAGAGAAGTATGGATAATGGAACTGGTCTTGTAGAGACCGCACAGATGATTGTGAGTTTGATGAAATAGTTATTTCAGATAATAAATATTTGTTGAAAAGGAGAAAATGAACATGTTTCAGATTAATGAAAACTACCAGAAATTACCAGGAAGCTATCTTTTTAGTACAATTGCAAAAAAAGTAGCTGCATATCAGGAGGCAAATCCTGACAAGGAAATAATAAGACTTGGTATAGGTGATGTTACACAGCCACTTGCACCAGCTATTCTTGAGGCTTTACATAAAGCAGTTGATGAGATGGGAGATGCATCTACATTCCGTGGGTATGCGCCTGATTTAGGATATGAATTTCTTCGTAAAGCAATCGCAGACAACGACTACAAGGCTCGTGGATGTGACATTGCGGCAGATGAGATTTTTGTTTCAGATGGAGCAAAAAGTGACTCTGCAAATATTCAGGAACTTTTCGGAGCAAAGAGTCGTATTGCAGTAACTGACCCTGTTTATCCTGTATATGTTGATTCAAATGTAATGGCAGGAAGAACTGGTGTATATGATGCAAAGTCTGAGACATGGAGTGATGTGATTTACATGCCATCTACAGCTGCAAACGGATTTGTACCAGAGCTTCCAAAGGAAGTACCTGATATGATTTATCTTTGCCTTCCAAATAACCCAACAGGAACAACACTTACAAAGGACGAGCTTCAGATATGGGTTGATTATGCAAACAAAAATGGTTCTGTAATCATTTTTGATGCAGCTTATGAGGCATATATCAGCGAGGCAGATGTACCACATTCAATTTATGAGTGCGAGGGTGCAAGAACATGTGCAATCGAGCTTAGAAGCTTTTCAAAGAACGCAGGATTTACAGGTGTAAGACTTGGATTTACAGTTGTACCAAAGGATTTAAAATGTGGTGATGTTTCACTTCACAGTATGTGGGCTCGTCGTCATGGAACAAAATTCAATGGGGCACCATACATTGTACAGCGCGCTGGAGAGGCTGTATATTCTGAGGCTGGAAAGGCACAGCTTAAAGAACAGGTAGCATATTACATGAACAATGCAAAGACAATCAAGACTGGTCTTGCAGAGGCTGGATTTGAGGTATATGGTGGAGTAAATGCGCCATATATCTGGCTTAAGACACCAGAGAAGATGACTTCATGGGATTTCTTTGATTATCTTCTCGAGAATGCTAATGTGGTAGGAACACCTGGTTCAGGATTCGGACCAAGCGGTGAGGGATATTTCAGACTGACTGCATTTGGTAACTATGAGAATACAGTAAAAGCACTTGAGAGAATCAAAGCACTTTAATTTAAACTGGATTTAACTATGCGTTCAGTAACGCCTTGGCGCTATTGTTGCAGAATGAGTTGGAGTTTTCCCAACTGAGATAAAAATTAGAGCCGGATGGCACCTCATCATGGGTGCCATTCGGCTCTATTATTATTGTTTCTTTTTGAAGCCTGCTCTCTTACGAAGAGTTGGGTCAAGAATTTTCTTTCTGATACGAAGATTCTCAGGAGTAATCTCTAGAAGCTCGTCTGTATCTATGAAATCGATAGCCTGCTCAAGACTTAAAATCTTAGGTGGTACAAGTGTAAGTGCTTCGTCAGCAGAAGAAGAACGAGTATTTGTGAGATGTTTTTTCTTACAAACGTTAAGCTCGATATCCTCAGCCTTTGCACACTGTCCAATAACCATCCCAGAGTATACCTTTTCTCCGGCTCCGATGAAAAGAGTTCCTCTTTCCTGTGCTGAGAAAAGTCCGTATGCCACAGACTCACCTGTCTCAAAGGCAATAAGTGAACCAGTTGCACGGTAAGCGATTTCGCCCTTGAATGGCTCGTATCCATCAAAAATAGTATTGAGGATTCCGTTACCTTTTGTATCTGTCATGAACTCACCTCTGTAACCGATAAGTCCACGAGATGGGATTCTAAACTCAAGTCTTGTATATCCTCCGGCAATTGAACCCATGTTAAGAAGTTCACCCTTACGCTGCTGAAGCTTAGAAATAACAGCACCAGTAAAGTCATCTGGAACATCTACATAAGCAAGCTCCATTGGCTCGAGCTTTTTGCCGTTTTCATCTTCTTTGTATAATACTTCTGCTTTACTTACTGCAAATTCATAACCCTCACGTCTCATGTTCTCAATCAGAACTGATAAATGAAGCTCTCCACGTCCTGAAACCTTGAAAGAGTCAGCAGACTCTGTCTCCTCAACACGAAGAGAAACGTCTGTGTTTAACTCGCGAAGAAGTCTGTCACGGATATGACGGCTTGTTACATATTTTCCTTCCTGACCAGCAAGTGGACTATCATTTACAATGAAATTCATTGAGATAGTTGGGTCTGAAATTTTCTGGAAAGGAATTGCCTCTGGGTCTTCAGGAGAACAAATTGTATCTCCGATTTTGATATCAGCAATACCAGAAATGGCTACGATAGAACCGATTCCAGCCTCGTCTACATCAACTTTGTTAAGTCCTTCATATTCGTAGAGCTTGCTGATACGAACCTTCTGGAATTTATCTGGGTCATGGTGGTTTACAACAACAGCCTCCTGATTTACTTTAAGAGTTCCGTTGTCGACTTTTCCTACACCGATTCGACCAACATATTCGTTGTAATCGATTGTAGAGATAAGAACCTGAGTATTAGCTTCAGGGTCTCCCTCTGGAGCTGGAATATAATTTATGATTGTCTCGAAAAGAGGAATCATGTCTTTTCTTTCATCGTTTAAATCCTTCATTGCATAACCATCTCTTGCAGAAGCGAAGATAAATGGGCAGTCAAGCTGCTCGTCTGAAGCATCCAAATCCATGAAAAGCTCTAATACTTCATCGATTACTTCATCAGGTCTGGCTTCCGGACGGTCAATCTTGTTTACACAAACGATGATTGGAAGGTTGAGTGAGAGTGCTTTCATAACAACGAATTTTGTCTGAGGCATAACACCTTCAAAAGCATCTACTACCAATACTACACCGTTAACCATCTTAAGTACACGCTCAACCTCTCCACCGAAGTCTGCATGGCCAGGTGTATCAATGATGTTGATTTTTACGTCTTTGTACTGGATAGCTGTGTTTTTTGAAAGAATTGTAATTCCTCTTTCACGCTCAATGTCATTGGAATCCATGACACGCTCTACAACTTCCTGGTTCTCACGGAACACACCACTTTGTTTTAATAACTCGTCAACAAGAGTTGTCTTACCATGATCAACGTGGGCAATAATTGCAATGTTACGAATATCGTCACGTGTTGTTTTCATAATCGTCCCTCTTTCTTTAGATAATTGAAAATTTAATTTGTAAAATGTTTTTCTGAATTGTCTTCTATAATAATAAAGTAAGTATACAAATAAAAATAAATTTGCAACTTTTTTATTTTAGCATAATTTTTCAATTCTGCAAGGTATATTTGTTTTGTTTGTATTATTTGTCTTAGCTTTATCTGGATACGGGGGTTATTTGGGGGAATATGAAAATATAGCACATAATATTTATGAGAATTGTGTTTTGGTGTACAATAGTCATTGAATTGAAAGAAGGGATGATTATGGAGAATTTTGATATTAAAAGACAACACAAAAATCCACAACCTAAAAAACCACAACAGGAAGAACTGAGAATGTCGGTTTCTTCAATTTGCGAGCGTGAAGGCAAAAAAATAGCGTTTGTATCTTTTTCCGATGGAAAGCGGACTGCAGAAGGAGAGATACCGGAGTGCAAAATAACGAAAAATGAGGGCTTTGATGAAGGTGAAGTGCTTCAGCTTGAGTTGTATATGAGGGGAGAACTTTCAAACCTGAAGAAAATGGCATCAGGTATAAATATCATGGATGCGTTTATGGGAAAAAAATCGGATAAATGAGGATGAGATGATAAGATGGAAAATGATGAAAACAGAATCATAAGAAAAGAAATACGTTTTACAGGTAATGTTCAGGGGGTTGGATTTAGATACAGAGCACAATACGCGGCAAACGGATGTGGTGTAAGAGGCTGGGTCAAAAATGAATGGGATGGTTCGGTTCTTATGGAAGCCCAGGGAACGCAGCGTCAGATTAATGAAATGCTAAAGCTTATTAATGCCAGTCCATACATCAATATTGACAGACTTGATTATCATGAAATTCCTGTGGAAGAATATGATAGTGGGTTTCATATCCGTTGATATGTGGTTGAGAGTTGTCCTTTGTTTTGGTGTTGCAGTTGGAAAGAATCTTTGACCCCAATGTTGAGTTTTTAGGGATTAGAACACTTTATTTGTGCAG
>JBGVKW010000078.1:0-62248 GCA_045123895.1 Agathobacter sp. | reverse complement strand
GTTGAACAGCTTGAAAATCAATTGACAGAAATCGATAATCTTTTATCTGATTTCAATCATGAAATATCGTCTTATATATCAGATGCTGAATTTGACGATGAAACTTTCTTTGAAACTGAAAAACGCCTTGATTTAGTTAATCATCTAAAATCAAAATATGGCAGTACTATAGAAGAGATTCTTGAAGCATTAGAGCAAAAATCAGATAGAATAGCAGTACTAAATGATTATGATGAGTATCTTAGAAAGCTTGAAGAAAAATTAATATGCAAAGAAAAAGAACTTGAAAAGATTTGTGATGAAGTATCTGAAATAAGACAAAAGGCTAGTAAGGTACTGACCAAATCAATTAAACAGGCTCTTAGAGATTTAAACTTTCTTGATGTTTCGTTTGAGATGAAGTTTGATAGATTACCATCTTTTACAGCAAATGGAATAGATGATCCTGAATTTCTTATTTCTACAAACCCAGGTGAGAGTGTAAAACCACTTGGAAAGATTGCATCAGGTGGTGAGTTGTCGAGAATTATGCTTGGTATTAAAGCTGTTATGGCAGAAAACGATCATATTGAATCACTTATTTTTGATGAGATTGATTCTGGAATAAGTGGCCGTACAGCCCAGATGGTTTCTGAGAAGATGAATGAGCTTGGTAAGAATCATCAGATAATCTGTATTACCCATTTGCCACAGATTGCCGCTATGGCAGATGCTCATTACCTCATCGAAAAATCGGTTGAAAATAAATCGACTGTTTCTAGAATATATAAACTTGATGAGAATGCATCAATTAACGAGTTAGCAAGAATGCTTGGTGGTGTGGAGATTACAGATAAAGTAGTTGAGAGTGCAACCGAGATGAAGACACTTGCCAAGGCAAAAAAATAGGATATATTAAATGTATATTTACTAATTTATTTCGCATACTACACATAATCGGAGGTGTGGCTATGCGAAATTTTTTTTCTTTTTTTATAAGAAATATTTTATTTATTGGTTTGATTATTTATGCACTTATTTGTGTTAATGAACCAAAAGTTAAGCCGGTGCTTGCAGAGGATTCAACACTTGTATATGCAAGTGGGCGATTGTCTGGTATTTATGAGAAAACTGATGGTATTCTGGTAATGGATGTTGTTGAAGTCAAGACGAAGAAGGGAAAAACAAGGGCACCGGCAGCAGGGAAAATTTGTAGTGGAGATTATATTGTAAGTGCAAATGGAACAAAGATTTCCTCTAAAGATGAGTTGGCAAGAGCGGTAAATGATTCGCAGGGAAGCCAAATGGAAATAGAATTTATTCGTGAAGGAAAGAAAAAAGAGGTGGGGATTAAACCGGCACAGTCTGATGATGGAAAGTACTATCTGGGAATATGGGTAAAGGATGATTTGGCTGGAATTGGAACAATTACATGCTATAGTCCTGACGGAAAATTCGTTGCGCTGGGTCATGGTATAGGAGATGGAACCACAGAGGATGGACTTCTTTCTGTATCTGAGGGCGCCTTGTATGAAATGCAACTTACAGATATAAAAAAGGGAAAGAAAAATGAACCAGGTGAATTAGGAGGAGTAGTTTATTTTGGAAAAAACAGTCACATAGGAGAAGTTAGTTCAAATAGAAATGTTGGTATTAATGGACAACTTGATGAAGAAGAATTAAATGACTATATTTCAGAAGATAAGTTGTATGACATAGCAGGTCGTTATGAAGTAAATGAGGGTGATGCGGTTATTTTGTCAGAAATTTCCGGAGAGGTAGAGGCGTATTCCATAAAGATTCTTGATGTGGATTGCCATCCTTCTGATGAAAATAAAGGTCTTATGATAGAGATAACTGATGAAAAACTGTTGAAATTAACAGGTGGAATTGTTCAGGGGATGAGCGGTTCACCAATAATACAGGATGGCAAAATTGTTGGTGCAGTTACCCATGTGTTTGTTGATGATCCAACAAGAGGATATGGGATATTTATAGAGGATATGTTATAAAAAAATTTCAAATAGAACCAAAATCAAAAGGAAAACAATATTATAAATTGTGAATTTTAATATGTATTTTCCGCGTAACTCATTTGCTTCTTTGATAACATATTTGTATGAAATCAGGCTTGCCATAGATGCAATCAAAGTACCAAGTCCGCCGAGATTTACACCTACAAGAAGAGCATCATATTTGTCGGTAAAGCCTGATAATAGTAAAGCAGAAGGAACATTACTAATTATCTGACTTGATGCAATTGCAGTAAAGACTTCTTTTCCTGATACAAAGTCTAAAAGGAAGCTGTTAAAAAACGATATTTTTTGCATATTTCCGATAAAGATGAATAGTGCAACAAAAGTAAAAAGAAGAGCATAATCAACTTTAAGCAGAATCCTGTAATTGAATAAAATAATTGCAGCAAGCACGATAACAAAACTAATCTGGTATGGAATAAGCTTGATTACACTGCAAAGGCATAATAAAAAAAGCGCAAGATAAAAAATCAGCGAAACGACAGGGCAATTGCCACTTTTCTCTGATGAATCAATAGAAATAGAGATAGTAAAGTTATTTTTTGTAGTGCTAATCACTATCCATATCAGAATTAGTAAAAAGGACAGTACTGTATAAGGAAGCATTAAGCTAAAAAAATCAATAAGTGACATCTTTGAAATTGAAAAAAGATATAGGTTCTGCGGGTTTCCGGTGGGAAGGAGCATACTTCCAAGATTTGCGGCGATTGTCTGCATAATAACAACGGGAACAATCCACTTCTTAAAATAATCATTTCCCAAAAGCTTAAGCACAATGATTGAAAGTGGTACGAATGTGATAAGCGCCACATCATTTGTGATAAGCATTCCTAAAAAGAAACAAAGAAAAATCAAAATACTTACAATGCTTCTGAAACTATTAAATTTTCGAATGAGAAATCTTGCTATTTTATCAAAGACTCCAATATCAGAAAGTCCAGCCATGACAGTCATCAGACAAAAAAGAATGGCAAGTGTTGAAAAATCTATATAATCAATATATGTCGAATCAATCCCCACAAAAACTGAAGAGATAAAAGCAAGTATAATTGCAATACAAAGAACAATTTCATTTTTTATAAAATTTTTTATCTTATTCATAATTAGTCATCCCATATCAAAAACAAAGTAATAAACCTAATATAGAATATATTGCAGGAACAAAAATGTCTAGATATTTTCTTGACAAAACCAAGAAAAAAGTCTATTGTTAACTAGTGTTTGCGAAAGGGTTAACAAAGGAGAATGATATATGAAAAAGATAACAATAAAGGAAATGGCAATATGCGGAATATTTGCAGCACTTATGTGTATAGCAGGTCCACTTTCAATTCCAATTGGACCGGTTCCTGTTTCACTTACTAATCTGGTAATTTATTTTGCAGTAATGATTATTGGAACAAAAATTTCACTTATAAGTTATATAGTATATTTATTGCTCGGAACAGTGGGACTTCCAGTGTTTTCAAATTTCTCAGGCGGTGTTGCAAAGTTAGTAGGTCCAACAGGTGGATATCTTGTAGGGTTTGTTCTGATAATTATCATTTCAGGAATTGCTACAGAAATTTCAAAGAGAAATATTGTGATATCTATGTTGGGAATGGTTGTAGGAACAGCGGTTGCATATCTTTTGGGAACAATATGGTTTGTATATTTGCAGAAATGTTCATTTGCATATGCCATGGGAGCTTGTGTTGAGCCATTTATCATCTTTGATTTAATAAAGATAGTAATTGCTTTAATAATTGGAAAAGAAATCAGAAAGCGTCTTGTAAAAGCAAATCTTATATCAGAAAAAGTAAAAAAGAAAATTGATAGAGAATAAAAAGAGAATTAAGAGAGAATAAAGAGAGAATAAAGTAATGAAGAAATTAGCACAGGAAATAATAAATGGAAGAAGAATCACAAGGGAGGATGATTTATCAATTTTTCTTGAATGTGATTTGAAGGAATTGTGTGAAGGGGCAGATATGATACGAGAGCACTTTGTAGGTGACAGAGTAGATTTGTGCTCCATAATAAATGGAAGAAGTGGAAAATGCCCGGAGGATTGTAAATACTGTGCACAGTCAGCCCATAATCATACGGACTGTGAAGTATATGATTTTCTTGATGAAAAGACAATCGTTGATGCATGCAAGGTAAATGAAAGAGAAGGTGTCGATAGATTTTCAATAGTTACAGCAGGAAGAGCGCTGACGGGAGATGAGTTTGAAAAGTCAATTCATGCGTACGAGACAATGAACAGGGAATGTGATATTGAATTATGTGCATCAATGGGATTCTTGTCAAAGGAACAGCTACACAGACTACACGAAGTCGGAGTGACTGCTTATCATCATAATATAGAGACATCAAAGCGCAATTTTCCTAATATATGTACAACACATACATATGAACAGAAAATAGAGACCCTTAAAGCGATAAAGGAAGAAGGAATGCATGTCTGCTCAGGCGGAATAATTGGAATGGGAGAGACCTGGGAAGATAGACTTGATATGGCAATAAGCCTATCGGAGATAGGAGTTGATTCGATTCCATTAAATGCACTTATGCCAATTAAAGGTACTCCTTTAGAAAATCAAGAAAGAATCACAGAAGATGAAATTCTTAGAACAATAGCTTTTTTCAGATACATAAATCCAACAGCACATATAAGACTTGCAGCGGGAAGAGCACTTCTTACAAACGATGGAGAGTTGGCATTTAAATCTGGAGCATCAGCTACCATTACAGGAAATATGCTTACAACTGTTTCATGTGCGACAATTCGAAGTGATAAAGAAATGTTAAAATCAATAGGAAGAGATACAAAAAACACCAGTAGGAGATGAGAAAATCATCTCCCCACTGGTGTTTTTTTGGTAATTTTTAACATCGAATGTGATGTAAAGGACTATTTGTGCGATTTGTAGGAGAGAGTGACTAAGTAAAAGTGTGACTAATGTACTAAAAATGTATTGAAATTACTAAAATAAGATGGTAATATATTCCTATAAAAGATGGAAAGGAGTCCTTGAAATGGCTTTTAGAAGAGAAAAGAAGCGAATCGGCGACATGCTTATCAATGAGCATGTAATAACTGAAGAACAGCTTATGGAAGCCTTACCAAGGGCAAGAGAACAGCATAAAAAAATTGGTGAAACTCTTATAGAAATGGGTTTTACAACAGATTTGGAAATTGCTAAAGCTCTTTCACAGCAGCTGGATATAGATTTTGTAAATGTAAGTACAATGACAATTCCTGAGGAAGTACAGAATCTGGTAAATGATAGTGTCCTTAGGAAACATGTCATGATTCCATATGCGTTTGACCCAAACAACGCAAACATAGTTCATGTAGCTATGGCGGATCCAATGGATATGATAGCTCTTGATGACTTTGCCATTGTAACAAATTTACAGGCAGAACCATCTGTTGCAACAAGCCGTGATATTTTTCTGGCACTGGATAAGTATTATGGCGATACAGAGGCAATGAAGGCTGCGCAACAGTATGCCAACGAGAGAAAAGAAAAACAGCAAAAGTCAGCTGAAGAAGATGAGGCGATGAACAAGGATGTAAACAATTCTCCAGTTGTACTCCTTGTTAACTCAATTATAGAGCAGGCAGCCAGACTTAGAGCATCAGATATTCATATTGAGGCATTGGAAAATAAAGTTCGTGTAAGATACAGGATTGATGGTTCATTATACGAAAAAGCCTCTTATAGTGTACACCTTTTATCAGCAATTATAGCGCGTCTTAAAATTATTGGTGGAATGGATATTTCTGAGAAAAGAAAACCACAGGATGGTCGAATTACAATGGAAATAGACAGAGCAGAGTATGACATTCGAGTTTCTATTTTGCCAACTGTATTCGGTGAGAAATGCGTTATGCGACTTGCTCAGAAAAAAGCACTTACGAGAGATAAGAGTGAACTTGGTTTTTCTCCAGAAGAACTGGCAGCATTTGACCATATATTAAAAAATACAAATGGAATTCTTCTTGTAACTGGACCTACAGGAAGTGGAAAATCGACAACATTATATACAGCACTTAGTGAGTTAAACAAAGAAGATGTAAATATCATTACAGTTGAAGACCCTGTTGAGGCAAATATTGATGGAATTAATCAGGTACAGGTAAACAACAAAGCAGAACTTACTTTTGCATCTGCGCTTAGATCTATCCTTCGACAGGACCCGGATATCATCATGATAGGAGAGATTCGAGACGGAGAGACAGCACAGATTGCGGTTCAGGCTTCTATCACAGGACATTTGGTTGTAAGTACACTTCATACAAATAGTGCGGCAAGTACGTTGTC
Organism: Agathobacter sp.; assembly: GCA_045123895.1. GTDB lineage: Bacteria > Bacillota > Clostridia > Lachnospirales > Lachnospiraceae > Roseburia. The sequence continues at coordinate 55,920 of JBGVKW010000078.1, read as the reverse complement.
TCGACTGGAAGATATGGGAATAGAAAGCTATTTATTGGCAGATTCCATAATAGGAGTTATCGCACAGCGACTGGTTAGGAGACTTTGCCCACAGTGTAAGAGACAACATCTACTTACAGAAGAAGAAAAGTTAGTAATGGAGATACCAGCGTCCCAGCAGGTTATGGCATATGAACCTTGTGGTTGTGACCAATGCGATCATACGGGATATAAAGGACGAATTGGTATATATGAAATTATGACAGTAACCCCTAGACTAAAGAGTCTGATAGGAAGGGGAGCAAGTGCTGAAGAGATAAAAGATATGGCTTGTAGTGAAGGAATGCATACATTACGAGATAGTGCGAAAAAACTTGTAATTGATGGCGTGACGTCATTTCAGGAAATGCTTAAAACAACATTTGAAAACTAAAAAATGGAGGTAAATACCACATGAGAATGGCGGAAATTTTACAGTTGGCCCAGTCGAGCAGGACATCTGATATTCATATTGCTCCGGGAAATCCACTAATGCTTCGTATAGATGGAACCCTGGTTCCACAAGGGGAGATTCCTTTAAGCGATGAGGATACAGAAGCAATCATAAGACCGATTGTTCCAAAGGGAATGGAGGATGAACTAGAGGAAAAAGGAGAACTTGATTTCGCTTTCTCAGAACAAGGCTTTTCTCGAGTTCGTGCAAATGTATTTAGACAGAGAGGCTCGTATGCGGCAGCACTTAGAATTCTTTCTTATGATGTACCGACACCAGAGAGTCTTGGTATACCAAAAGCGATTGTAAATTTAACTAATAAGATGAGAGGTCTTGTTCTTGTAACGGGAGCTACTGGAAGTGGAAAGTCAACTACACTTGCCAGTCTTATAGAGGTTATTGCAAATAGAGATGCAAAAAATATTATTACCCTCGAGGATCCCATAGAGTACTTACATTCACAGAAACGGTCTATTGTAAGTCAGCGAGAGGTTGGTTCGGATACACTTTCGTATGCTGCAGCACTTAGAGCAGCACTTCGACAGGATCCGGATGTAATACTCGTAGGAGAGATGCGAGACCTTGAGACAATCTCCACAGCAATCACAGCTGCTGAGACAGGACATCTCGTATTTTCAACATTACATACAAACAGCGCGTCGGATGCAATTGATCGTATGATTGATGTATTCCCACCGCACCAGCAACAGCAGATAAGAGTTCAGCTTTCCGGTGTACTTGAAGGAATTATAGCACAGCAGCTTCTTCCTAGAGTTGACAAAGGTCGAGTGGCAGCCTTCGAGGTATTGCTTGCAAATGCTGCTATACGAAATCTTATCCGTGAAGCAAAAGCATTCCAGATACCGTCTATTATTCAGACTAGTAAAAAAGATGGAATGCAGACAATGGATGACTGCATATTAGGCTATTACAACCAGGGACTTATCAGTCCTGAAATAGCAGTAAGATATGCACATGATCCAATAGGAATGGCAAACAGAGTACATTTATACTACTAAGGAGGACAATAAGTGGCTGATTGGACTTATGTTGCGATAGATAGTAATGGAAAAGAACAAAAAGGAAATATAGTAGCTGATACAGAACTAGAAGCCAAGAATAAATTAAAGCTTGACGGCTACATGGTAATAAGTCTTACAAAGGCAACTGCTCTTACCAAAGAGATAAACATACAGATTGGTGGAGGTGTAAAGCCAAGAGATTTGTCAGTATTCTGTAGACAGTTTACAAGTATGATAAATGCCGGTGTTACAATCCTTGACACGTTGGATATGCTCGCAGAACAGACCGAAAACAAGGTGATGGGAAAAGCAATAAGAGGTGTTTATAGCGAGATTCAAAAAGGTGAGACCATGTCAGAAGCCTTAAGAAAATACCCAAAAGTTTTTCCAAGTATCATGGTAAGCATGGTAGCGGCAGGAGAGGCTTCCGGAAAAATCGACGTGGCATTTGAGAGAATGTCAGAGCACTTTGAAAAATCCGCTAAGCTAAAAGGTCTTATTAAAAAGGCAGCTGTATATCCGATTATTGTATCAATTGTAGCGGTTGTAGTAGTTGTGGTAATGCTTGTAAAGGTTATCCCAAGCTATGAGGATATGTTTACACAGCTTGGAACTGACCTTCCGGGAATCACGAAGATGGTTGTTGCGATGAGTGATTTCTTGATGGCCTACTGGTTTGTAATTGTAGCTGTAATAGCTGTTATTGTTTCATCAATTGCTGTGTTTAAAAGAACAGAATCAGGCAAGAAATTCTTTGGAACTATGGCTAGAAAGATTCCGATATTTAAGAATCTAAACATTAAAACAGCCGCATCAAATTATGCCAGAACTCTAAGCACACTTGTTTACTCAGGACTTCCTATGATAGAGGCTCTCGGAATAACTGCAGGAACCATGACAAATTACTGGTACAGGCAGGCTTTAGAAAAGGCAAAGGAAGAAGTAAGTAAAGGTGTTCCACTTTCAGAACCAATTACTTCCTGTGGACTTTTTCCTCCTATGGTAAGTCATATGACAAGAATCGGAGAGGAAACAGGAGATTTAGAGGGTATGCTTACAAGACTAGCTGACTACTACGATGAGGAAGTTGAGACAGCCACTCAGGCTGTAATTGCAGCAATGGAACCAATGATTATTTTGGTTCTTGCTGGAGTAGTAGGAGTGCTTATTGCTTCAATTATGGCTCCAATGCTTTCAATGTACTCAGCAATGGATAACTTGTAAAATGAATTAAGAAGCGGCGGGTAGGGCGCAGCTTTTTAAGATAAATAAATTTTCATATGAAAAGGAGAACAAACTATGGAAAGAAAAAATGAATTAAGAAAGAATAACAAAGGTTTCTCTCTTGTAGAGTTAATCGTAGTAATTGCTATTATGGCAGTACTTGTTGCAGTAATTGCTCCACAGTTACTTAAGTATGTAGAGAAGAGCCGTCAGTCTACAGATATTCAGACAATTGATAATGTAGCTTCAGCATTACAGACTTATTATGCAGATGATGATACTCGTACTGCTGATATTAAGGTTACTGTTTCTAAGACTAAAATTGGTGACTCAAATCCTGCAATTAAAGATGCAAATCTTCAGGAGGCAGTATTAAAGGGAAAATGGAAAGAGGACAAGGTAGAAATTACATTGGATACAAAAGGTAATATTAAAGTATCAGGAAGTTCAGATTATTATGTATATGATGGAAATGGAAGCACTGCTAAAAAAGCGGGCTCATCTTCAAATTCAAATACAGATAATAAAACAGATTAGTATATAACTTGAAAGGATAGCAATTAACATATGATACCAGAACTGATACCCCTATACATTTTAATATTTATGTTTGGAATTGTAATCGGCAGCTTCCTTAATGTCTGCATTTACAGAATTCCCAAAAAGGAGACAGTAGTTTCTGAGAGATCACATTGTATGAAATGTGGGTATCAGTTAGCCTGGTACGATATGGTGCCAGTTTTTAGCTGGCTGTGTTTGCGTGGGAAATGTCGCAAATGTAAGGAACCAATTTCACCTCAATACCCTATAGTTGAGGCTGTAAATGGACTTTTATATCTTGTGGTATTTCTTGTAAACGGATTAAACATAGAAAGCATAATTTATTGTTTGCTTTCATCTGCACTTATAGTATTAAGTGTAATTGATTGGAGAACATATGAGATACCTTTGGGAATCAACTTATTCATTCTGGTGCTTGGAATCCTGCATTTACTAATAGATTTGAAAAGTTGGCAGAAATATGTAGTAGGATTCCTGTGCGTCAGTTTATTTTTATGGATACTTTTTGTTGTAAGCAAAGGTAGAGCTATCGGTGGAGGAGACGTGAAGCTGATGGCAGTAGCTGGTCTTTTGATTGGCTGGCAGAATATAATTTTAGCGTTCTTTATCGGATGCATTATCGGGTCCGTAATTCATCTGACACGAATGAAGATATCAGGAGCAGAACGCGTATTAGCAATGGGACCTTATTTAGCCGTTGGAATATTTATTTCAACGCTTTGGGGTGCAGATATGGTTTCGTGGTATTTAAGCACGATGCCGTAAAAGATTAAACCTATGGAGGGTGTATTATGGCGAACAAGGTACTTGGAATTGAAATAGGACAAAACCTTACCAGAGTTGTTGAGATTGATTACAAGGCGAAAAAACCTAAAGTATATAATATTTTTAATTTTCCTACACCACAGGACATGATGAGGGATGGAGTAATTGAAAATCCTTCAATGTTTAGAACTACCCTGCTTGGAAAATTAAAAGAAAAAAGAATCAGTACAAACAAAGTCATATTCGTAATGAATTCTGCACGTATAGCAAGCCGTGAGGTTGAGCTTCCTTTAGTAAAAGAGAAGCAGATTCAGAATATGATTGAAATGAATGCTTCAGATTATTTCCCAGTAGATATCTCACAGTATAAACTGGTTCATGAGGTAATCGAAAAGGTGGACACACCTGAGGAGAAGAAACTGAGACTTTCAGTGCTTGCAGTACCAAATGATTTGATTATTTCATATCAGCAACTGGCTGCAGCATGTAAGTTACAGATTTTAGGCCTTGATTATACAGGAAATGCAATAAAACAGCTTATGCGAAGAGAAATTCCTGGTGAAGTAAAGGCAACGATAAAAATAGATGAGACAACGACTATTCTTACTATTATGGATGGTGAGAATGTTAAGCTTCAGAGAGTATTAAATTATGGACTCTCCGATGCGATAGATGAAATAATGGATAGTGAGGTGTTTGGAGAGTATCTTTCATTCACAGATGCCATGGATGTGGCAAGAAGAAAGACCTGTGTTTCCATTTCAGGGGATGCAGCACAAGCCCCATCACAAAACATGGGCGCACCTGGGATGCCTTCGGATAATCCTGGTATGCAGAATTATAGCCAGCCAGTGCCACAGCAGGGTGTAGAGCGAGATTCAAACGGAAGAGAAATTGACTCTGAAAGGCTTAGAAGATTAAGAGCGGATGTTACATCCAGTCTCTATACATTAATTAGTGGTTTATCCAGAGTTATTGATTATTATCAGTCCAGAAATCTTGAGAGACCAATAGAGAGAATTTTCCTGATTGGTTTGGGTGCAGATTTTAGTGGATTAAGCAAATTGCTTACAAATGAATTGGGATTTAAAGTAGTTGCAATTCAGCAGTTTGATGGAATTGCATTAGCTAAGAATATATCAGCATCAGATGCTATGGTTGCAGAGTATTTTACCTGTATAGGTTCATCTATTGCTCCACTTCCAATACTTGGAACTGAAAAGAAAGGAATTGGTGCACCAAAGGGGAACGGTGCAGGTAAGAGAATCAGAAGAAGCCAGGACGGCGAATCAGTTGAAGTGGTTGAAGATGAAGGTGAAGGCGAGTCATATGGATTACCACTCATTGCGTTTGGTGCATGTATATTAATAGCAGTAGGACTTGTAGCATATGGTATTTTTTCTAATCTGACACTTTCTTCAGATAATATGTCACTTAAAAATCAGGTTGATGATTTGGCTTATGCTCAGGATGTTTACGATACATTTGTACAGACTCAGTCAGATTACGAGTGGACAAAGATGGTAGACAATAAAGCGTCAAATAAAAATGATGAGCTTGTAAGTTTTATTAATGAACTAGAAAAGAAAATGCCAAGTGAGATAAATGTAATTTCTTTCTCGGCAACAACAGACGGAGTAGCAATCAATGTTTGTGTTGGAAGCAAGGAAGCGGTTGCAGATGTTATTTCACAGCTTAGAACATTTGATAGTATTCTTGTTACAAATATTTCTTCAATTATTGAGTCAACAGATGAAACTGGTGCCACAACTGTAGAATTTACTGTTTCATGTACGTATGTTCCTTCGGTTGATACTCTGGAAAATTCAGATAGTAAGGCTCAACCTACTGATGAAGAAACACAAAATACAGATACAACTGATGAAAATGCAGTGTCTGAGGAAGAATAAGGAGGTGCAGTAAATGTCGGCAAGAGATAAAAAATTATTAATAGTATTAGCTGGTGTCGTTATACTTGCACTTTCATACTTCTTTGTTTTTACCCCTCAGATGGATAAAAAAGAAGAATTAGAGGCTGAAAACGACAGACTTACACAAGAGTACAGAGCCCTGTCAGCTCTTGCTGCAAATGCAGATGAGTATGCAGCACAGACAGAGACAATGGGACAGGAAATGCAGGAAATATATGATAAATTTCCATCATATCTTCAGATAGAAGATGAGATTATGAATGTAGTAAATCTTGAAAATTCGACTCAGTCAATTGTATCAGAGCTTACAATTGGAGATCCTGTTGCCGTTGATGTTACAGCAACAGGAGTAGAGGGCGGGAATACTGATACAACAGATGATACTGAAAATACAACAGATGAAAATACAGAGGAAGGTTCTGACACAACAACATCACAAAGTCAAAATGTTAGCTCAAGCGTAATGTATTATCAGTTATATGACGTTACTTCTGTAATCACATTCCAGGCTGATTATAATGGAATGAAAAATATGATTTCTACATTGGTAGGTGATTCGAATAGAAAGACAATTAATACGTTGAATCTGTCTTTTGACAGTGAGACTGGCAAAATGGTTGGTGATATGCTTTTTGATTCATATTATCTATATGGACTTGACAAGCCATATGAGCAGCCTAGAATTCCTGCAATACCGCATGGAACAAATAATCTGTTTGGTACAACAAATTAAATATTGAAGAAAGGAGGAAGCCGATTTGAAGAGTATAAAGGATGATAACCGTGGAATCACATTAGTTGAACTTATTGTGTCAATAACTATTCTAGCTATAATCGTGCTTCCTCTTTTGAATGCATTTGTTACTTCTTCAAAGACAAATGCAAAATCAAAAGATGAAATGAATGCAACGGATTTAGCAACCAACATAATGGAAGGCTTAGAAAGAGATTCATTAAAAGAGGTGGCTTATCAGTTTAATTATCCGTCAGAAGGATTTAATTTAGTTGATATTGGGGATACTGGTGATACTTGTGAACTGATTTTAGTTCCAAATGGAGGTAATCCATATTTTAATAAGGCAATTAGATTCGAAGAGGTAAAGAGCGAGGTTTCCAATAAAGATGAAGTAATTTCAAGTTCAATACACAAGAAAGTGCAAAATGCAAACTTTAAGGATTCTTCAAAATGGCAATTTGTTGATAGTGCTTCACATAAGTACTATTTTTATATGTCTGATATTAAATCGGGGAACAAGAAATATAATGCTTTAATTACTATTGATGGTTCTGCAAGTGATATTAATTCGCCAAAATATAAATACAATAATCAGGATATGGTTGCTGATATGTCAGCAATGGATTCGAAGTATGATGCGATTAGTTCAGATAAGATGACTGCAAATGATGTTGTCCTTGAACTTGATTCTAAATATAGTGGAATAAAGCAGAAGGATATTACTAGAACAATAACTGTTGATGTGACAAAAACTACCCATACTGTGGTAAAGGTTTCATACAGCTATTCATTCAAATATGATGGAAAAAAAGTAGTGTTCCCTGCACCAAATTCACTTGAAGCGGAGGATTATTCTTCTGTGGTTTATGATAGTTCAGACCTAACGGATGATGCATATCTTCGAAATGTGTATTTGTTCTATCAGCCATGGTATACTTCAGTTTCAACAACAGGATATGCCGGATGTACTGATGTTATTAGAATAAACAATAAAGATAACCTGGATTTTACAATGAATATTATTAAGCAAAACTGTGTTGATCCGTCGTATCTTTATTCATATGAAAAGAATTATGATGTTTTTGTTGATATGGTTGAAACAGGAAGTAATACTCAACAGGCTCATATGAATATAGCAACTAACTTGAATGTTAATCTGGCTAATCCAGAAGATCAGATTAAGCCAACACAGGCAATATACAGATATAATAATAATGTTAACCAAAGTCAGGTTAATAATATGGTAAAAATTGGTTCAATAAATAGAGAAGAGGTATCGGATAGGTATTTTGACGTAACGGTTGATGTTTATGACAGCAGTGTATCCTATTCAAATATTTCTGATGCAACTGCAGTTGTTTCATTGACAGGAAGTATGGTGGAGTAGCATATGAAGCGAGGAAATAATAGAGGATCTACATTGATACTTGTAATTGTTGCAATGTCAGTAATTGCAGTACTTGCAGTAGTAGCTTTGTGGATTTCACTTTCCAATTTACAGATGAAAGTGACAGATGAAAAAAATCAGGACAATTTCTATTCAGCAGAAAGTGTGCTTGATCAGATTTGTACAGGTCTTCAGGGAGATGTGTCTGCTGCATATACTAGTGCCTATACTGTAGTAATGCAACATTATAATTCACTTTCAGAGGAAGAAAGACAATCTTTGTTTTCTAACACCTATGTAAAAGAACTTAGAAAGCTTGTATGTTCAAATGACTCAGAAAGTAAATATTCATTAAGTAAACTTATTTCATATGTTGATAGTGAGTTGACAGACAATACCCAGTATCCATATGCAAAGATACAGACCACAACTGGTGAGAGTGAGAATTCTGATGGTCTTTTAAATACATATGCGGATGAGCTGGTAATAAAAGGAATAAAGGTAATATACACAGATGAAAAAGGTTACACAAGCATAATAAGTACGGATATATCTCTTGAAGTTCCTCATATGGAATTTAGTTCACAGGGAAATGTTCCGAAGCTGTTTACATATTCTCTTATTGGAAACAGTGGATTAAATGTTACAGGAAATGCAAGTCTTGTGGATTTAGATGGAAATGTTTATTCGGGTTCTGATTATGTTACTAAGGGAGCAGATAATTCTACTGTAAGTGTGCAAATTGCAAATGGTTCAAAATTAAATGTAGAAAAGTCGAGCTATTTTATAGCAGAAGGAGATATTGAAGTTGGAAAACTTGCAACAGCAAATTCTTCAACTGGTTCTTCTTTTTCTGTTGGTAAAGATTGTCAGCTTTGGACAGATAATATTAATGTAAATGGTGCTAATACATCGTTGGATGGAGTCACATATGTGTCAGATGATTTGACGATTTCCGGAAGAGGCTCAAAAGTATCCATTGGTAAGGATAATTCTGGAAAATATGTAGGATATGGTAATTCTACTGATTTAGCAGAGGACAGTAGTGCCATTATCATAAATGGAATAAATACGACACTTGATATGAGTCAGTTACAGGAAGTGCTGATAGCCGGATATGCATTTATTAATACTTCTTCGATTGCAAATGTAAATCCTAATGCCGGCACTAATCCTGATGTTAGAACAGGAGAATCTATATCAGTTAAAGGTGATCAGATTGCATATCTTGTTCCGGCAGAATGTATTGGTACTTCATTAGTAGATGGGGAAGTAAAATCAAAATACAATAGAAATCCACTAAAATATACAGAATATCTTGAGATTCATAATAGCAAAGAATATACGGAAATTAATGCAGATATAGTAAGCTCAAGAACAGAAAAGAGCCTTTCTTCGTATATTTCTTCAGGACATAAGATAGATGATTATATTAAAACAGTATTCGTTCCATCTAAGTCTGGAAACAGTGATGATGGATTTGTATATTATTACATTAATCTTCCTGATGATATGGCTTCCCAGTACTATCAGGACTATTACAACAAGGATAAGACAAAGTTAGAGTTGTATAACGATTTTTATACAGAGCAGATTCAGGTTAATGAGTCAGCAGATGCCAATATCTATACAATAGGTACTTACAATATTTATAATGGCAAGAACCTTCAATTACTTAAAGGCATAGTTGATGATATTGATATAGATGCAGAATCGGCAACCTTAGCAAATAACTATACAGCATTGAATTCAAAACTTATTAAAGACTACAGTTCACTCAGTGCGAATGAACTATCGGCTACATTATTTACAAATATTATTAATGAAGACAAGATGAATAGTCTTACATCTGTCGCAGCTGGAAGAAGAGTGAATTTTTATGCCACGATTGAGGATGTGCAGTATCAGGCTGTTGTTATAGATGGTACATTTGAATTTAACTCAACAGCAAAGGCTAACAATATTTCACTTATTATTGCAACAGGTGATGTTACGGTTAGTGCTGATTTTACAGGAACAATTATTACAAAAGGTAAAATTGTGATTAATAAGGATTGTAAGATAAAAAACTCTTCACAGCAGGTATTTAAGAACCTTTTACTTTCAGAAGTAGGTGAGGGAGATAATGCAGAGAAACTGGCATACATTTTTGACGATTGTGACAGTTATATAGGAAAGTCAGCATTTAGTTCAGATTCAAAGGATTCTGATTCTGCGATTGATTACAATGAAGTAATCAGGTATTCAAATTGGAAGAAAGAATAAATAGGTGATATTTATGAAGAGTAATAAGGGTTTTTCTCTTGTAGAGCTTATAGTTGTAATAGCCATTATTGCAGTTTTAGCAGGCGCTACAACCATAGCCATAAGCTCAATCTTTGGAACTCATGCCAAAGAATGTGCAAGAAATATCGAGTCACAACTGAATAATGTAAGAGTAAAAACCATGGGTAAATATTCAGTTACTCTTGAAATATACAAAGGCTCTGATGGCGCCTATTACTCAAAGACAATTATCAATAACGATACTTCAAATGCTGAAGAGAAAAAGATAGGAAGAAGCAAAGTAAAACTGGAATATTCTCTGGCTGAGGATTATTCCGGAAGAAAGACCTTGGAGGCTGGGGACAAAATTGTATTTGAGTTTGACAGAAGCTCTGGTGCTCTAAAGGAAGTAAGCGGTAAATGTTGTTCAAGAATATGGGTATCACATGGTAATACTGAAAAGGTTATTACTATCTATAAAGAAACAGGTAAAGTAGTGTATGAATAAAGCAAATATGAAAGGAGGCAGACCGATGAAAGATAATAAAGGATTTTCATTAATTGAATTGGTAGTTGTAGTTGCAATATTGGCAATAATCGGTCTGGCTGTAGTTGGTTTTATGGGCACTGGAACTAACCTGTTTGGTTCTGTAAGTAATGAGGTTGATGTTCAAGAGGAAGCACAGCTTACATTGAATCAGATTTCAGATATGGTTACTTCGTCTTCTAGAGGTGTAAGTTATTACTATGGTGACTCAGAAACAAATGTGGTATTAAGTGATGCTGATGTGCCAGCAGATGTGACTAGAAAGACACTTGTTATTTACAATTCCGATTATATTTACAACATAATCTGGAAGGGTGATGAAAAAAAGATTTATCTTAGAAAAGATGCCATTGATGAAAGTGGTGCCATAACACAAGGAAATGAATCTTTGATGGCAGAGTATGTAATTGCATTTAGTCCATCATTAAAAAATACAAAGGATAAGAATTACATTTCTCTTAAAGTATCCTTTAAGGCAAACAAAAAAGAATATACTACTTCTCAGAATTTTACAATGAGAAACAAAATGATTGTAAATGGCAGCTCTGATGAAATCTATGAAGATAAGCAGGAGATACAGGTTACTGTTACTGGAATAAAACTATTTAATGAAGGACAGGAGTGTTCGGATAAAACAATTACATACATGGTACAAAATTCAGGAGATAGTAAGGGGATTATAAGTTTTTCTGCAACAGTTCAGGGAACTGGATTTCCTAGTCAGGAGGTTATCTGGTCAGTTCAGGGAGCCAGTGATACCACAAATACCAAGATAGAGGCTGGAAAACTTATTATCGGGAAAAATGAGAATTCGTCAAGTCTTTTGATTAGTGTTGCTTCAAAACTAGATAGTTCGATTTCTGCTCAGGCAACAGTTGCAATTAAAGATATTACAGGAATCACTCTATCGGGTCCGGATATTAATCAAAAGTATAAAAAGGGAGATTCATTTAAGGTTAATGCAACAGTACTTGGAACAAATCTGACAGATTCCGATAAGGGTATTAAATGGGCATGCACAGGAGCAACATGCATTAATTCTTCAAATACTTTTGCTGAGTTTAGAATAACTGCATTAGCAGGACAGTCTGTTTCTGTTACTGCAACATCAACTAAGAAAAGCACAATTTCAAATACATATTCTGGAATAATTGTATCTGATAGCAATTATGATATTAAACTATATGCCAGCAGCCACTACATTTCGCCAACTGGAACTACTCAGGTTACTATAACACCTGAGGTTAGTCCAAATGATGGAGCTTATGGCGAGATAGAATGGGAGGTTTCTGTTTATCAGATTTATGATAATGGTATGTTGTCTGACTATCCGGTTGATTGGATAATGATTCCAAACAGTTGGAATTATACTGGAAGTTGGCAGTTTTCATATGTTATTAATGATGGAAAATGTATTATCAGATGTGGGCAACATGTTGGTAGTGAAAGATATAGAATATATGTTACTGCAAAGCTTAAGAACGACAATAATATATCTGATCAGACATCAATAGAAAAGAGTAAATCATAATAAAAAGAGAGGAATGAATGATGGGTAGATTTAGAAAAAAAGTAGTTGTCCCAGTGACACTAATAATTGTGGGCTGTCTTGTGCTGGCTACCGTTGTGTTTCATGATTCTCTTACATCGGCACAGGCAAATGTAGCATTTAACGGTATTAATTCCATAGTTGGCTCGCATGATAGTAAGACGCCATTTAATGTTATTGAACTTGTACCGGATTCTGAATATGCAAGTATTGGTTACTTATTTGATAAGGAAGAACCAGATAACTGGATGGTAAAATTATCAAATACATATGATAGTAATTCTAATACAGGCGCATCATCAAGAACTGATTATGTAAATAATACATTAAAGAGTAAATTGGCAGATATCACTGAAACAGATGGCTCTAATTCCAGACCTCTTCACTATGAAAATTATGAGGAAACATATGAGAGGAAAGATGGCTGGAAGGAATTGGATTTAGCCGGATATGATAAGCTTCCCGCAGGTACCGGTGGATATGTGATGAAGGCTCTTGGTGCCGGAAATGGTGATTATGTTTTTCAGAAGGAATATGAGCCAGTTGCTGATTTTAAAGGACAATATAATCAGAATGTGGATCATTATCAGTACATAGCTAATCCTGGAGTGGGAAATGAAAGAGGATACTATACAGTTACATTTTCTCCAATCACTAATGATGGGACAGCAACAAATGCCCAGAGATTTGCGGGAAAGAAAGCATATTATCCTAAGGAATCATATGCAATTGTAAATGATGCATCAATGCAGGAGGTAAAAGCTCAAAATCCAAATGCCACGTTATATCGTATTAGTACTTCTAACACGGCATTGCCTTATGAATTAGTAGGAAATATAAGTCAGGGTGGATACACTTTTGATTTTAATAATTACACATATTATACGGTTGAGTTTGAATATGTTCCAGGTGATAAATTATCTGAGGATAAGACATATTATGAAGCAAGCGCACCAATATTTAACTACGATAAAAGTGGTGAATATGGAGCTATTCTTGATGAAACACAACCTTATGTTCCTGCTACCGGTGGAAATTTTAAGTTAAAAGATGGTAGTAATGTGTACTTATATGTGGGACCGGGAAAAGGAGATTATACAATTGTAAAATCCGATGGTAATTCCCTTGATTATGATGTTATGACAACAAAGGTTTTCTACAAGGGCGGATTTACAAATAATGAATGGATAAAGTATGGAGTTTTCGATCAGGAAAATACAAAAGTAAGTAAGGATATGTTTTTTGATGTGATTACTGTTAATCCATTTATTATTAACCATTTTGATATTTCAAGTGTAAATTTATTATATATATCAGGATCAAAATCAAAGCTTTCATCTTCTGGAAGTGGAAAATATTATACAACTGATAATGATATTTCATGGCAAACAGCAGTTACTATAGCACAAAGAGCACACCTTGATGGAATAAACATGCCGGTTATACTGGACTCGGCAATTTTTAATGGTAATCCATGGAGCGTTAATTCAGGAAGTCTTAATGTACAAAAGCTTGCTGCATTATTATGTTGTACGAATTATGATGATTTAAATATTAATAGTGAAACTGATCCAAATAGCTTTGATTGGTCAAAGCTTCAGTTTAAGTCGGATTCGGATAATCATTATGTAAATGGAAATATATATGTTATTCCTTCAACAGGGGAGTGGGAAATTCCATTTCTATTTAGAGATTTTGCAACAGCTTTAACATCAAATACTAATGATGAAAATACATTTATGTCTGAAGCTGAAAACATTGGATTTGGAGAGATTGCGCAATACATCAATGATGAAAACCTTATCAGAAAAAAGGAAAATGATGCAAATACAGGAACTACTTATAAATACTTCGATAAGGTTATTAGTAAAGAGATTGCAATTGAATATATTATCTCATATGCAAATAGACGTGGAAAAGCTATTGATGAGTCAATGGACATTTTGGATATTGAGCCATTTAAAGCAGATAAAAATACGCCGGGGGTAATGACATATAGTAAATTAAAGCAGTGGATTGGTGATACAAATTGTCCTCCAGAAGATAAAGTTAATATTACATATGTTACATCCTCAGAGTTTGTGGGTAGAATAGAAGACTTAAATAAGTATGATATGATTTATTTGGGACTTTCAACTGGTAGTGTAGTAAACAAAGATGCTAACGGGAAAACTGTATATAATGATAAAAAAATGGATGGACTTATCTATTCAAATGTTGGAGACGTTCTTGTTATTCCACCAGTGATGGATAATAATCCACATCATGGTTTATTATTAAATGATTATGCCAGTGATTACAACAATGTTACTCTTACTCCACGTGATGATGATAATTATGATAGTGGACTTTATACATATAGATATTCAGGAAATGATATCTCTAAGGAGAATGTTGAAAAGCTTAAGGATTATATTAAAGCAGGTTTTCCGGTAGTAGTATCAGATGGCTTTTATAGTTGGGGATATGATAGTAGAGTAAATGAAGATTGTATTGATAACTGTTCAAATATGTTTACTTTTATCAGGGATACAAAGGATAGAGATAATGTACTTACTAACAGTGAATATGCTCCAGAAAATAAAAAAGTAACAAATGGAACATTATTAAGTTATCTAAATACAGGAAAGCCGGAGATACTATTGGGATACCAGGATATCGAAAAAGACCAGGTATATGTAAAACTTGATTCTAATGAAATATCTCTGGAATTTAGTATCAATAACACAGGTGGAGCAGATACTGCTGCTAAGTTTGATGTGGAATTGTTGCTTGACGCAAACGCAGATGGTAAGTTTTCTGACACACAGGAAGTGATTGATTCCAACGATATTAAACTTTATAACAACGGAAAGTTGGTTTCTCCAATACTAAATACAGATGGAAGTTATTCTTATGAGCTTTTTGCCGGAACGGTAAATAGCTATAAGCTTTCCTATGAATTACCAGAGGGATATGTGGGTGTTATACCTTGGAAGTTAAAGGTGTCGCAGTCTCTAAATAAGTATAGGTATGATTCTGAAACAGGATATTTTTACGTAAAAAATAAGAATCAGGAAAAGGTAAAGATTAAAATCCTTCAGATAAATACCTCAAGGCTTTATCAGGGGAATAATTCTACTACTTTAGATTTACAGAGTCAGTATGAGATGGAACCTAAATCGAAATTCAGGGAATTGTGTGATGGACTAGAGGATTATGAACTTGATATTACCACAATAACCTCTGATGTGTATGCCGAAAAGTATAAAGAGCAGAATAATTATTTGGATTCATATGATATGATTATTCTTGGTTTTGGAGATATGTATACCATAACTGATACAAATGAGTGTTTTAAAGGTATACAAAAGTATATAGATGACGGAAAGCCTGTACTATTTACTCATGATACAACATCATTTTTTAATATTAACGTTGGATGGGGCTATGATTTCAATACAAAAGTAAGAGATTTGGTTGGAATGGACAGGTATGGAATCTTAAATAATGATGCACTTAAATCAGGAAACACATTATATCAAGGGTCTTCTGAATATAATGCTGCAGTAGATTATGCCACAAAAAATAATACTGATATAGCATATGTTCCAAAATCAAACAGAACCCAAATATGTAGACAGAATCAGGGATTTGCATATATGGATTTAAATAGGTATCAGACTTTAGACACTACTTATTACAAGTATGATTATTTATTTGGTGTTTCGCATAAAACTAATCAGCAGGAGATGAATGTAAGTAAAGTAAATTCCGGACAGATTACATCTTATCCTTTTATTATTAAAGATACATTTTGGATTTCAAAAACTCATACACAGTATTATCAGTTAGATATGAATCAGGATAGTGATGATGATGGAGAAAGTGACATAGTCGTGTGGTATACACTCGAAGGAAATCTTGGATATGATTTATCTCCTAAAGATGTAAGAAATAATTACTACATATATACCATGGGTAATGTTACATATTCTGGAGTGGGACACAGTTCAATTGAAGGAAATGACGAGGAACTTAAACTCTACATCAATACTATGATTGCTGCGTATGGGGCTGCAACTCGTGCCCCTAAGATTAATCTTAAGGAAACAGCAGAGGAAAATTCACCACAGCTTGGTGTAATATATTCTTCAATTGATGATGCAATAGCAGCAAGTGACCCAAATGCCAATGCAAATGTTGACGGTGAAAATGCAATGAAGGAAGCATATTTCTCATTGAAGAATACAAACCTTGTCAGAAATACTAAATCAACAGTATGCTATGCAGAATTTTATCTGCCGGTTTCTGAAACTGAGTACAATGAGAACAAACACAATCCAGAATACAGAACAATTTCTGAGGAAGGAAGTACTGTTTATCTAAAGAAGCAGGATTGGAAGATATCGGCACCGGATGAGAACAGCTCATATAATATTGTAAGTACACCGGGCTTACAAAGTGGTATTACATATAAGGTGGATGTACCTTTATCAGCACTTCCGAAGGATAAGAGCTCAATAAAAGTTTATTGTGTTGCCTATAGTAAAATTGTTAAATATAGTAATAGCGGAGGCGAAGGCGCTGTTGTGGAGAGTCCATATTCATATGAGACATTCCAGATACAAAGAGTTGGTCTTACCGATTTAGACTAATATGACTAATATGAAAGAATAGAGGTGTGCACTGCACACTTCTATTTTTTATTAAAGTTTTAGATTTATTTAATTGTAATTAATCCATTCTTTGATAAAATTAGAATTACGCATAAAATAGGAAAGGATAATAAAATGAAGAAGATATTTAAGAATATGCTTCCTTACTGGAAATGGATATGTGTGATTATTGTATTCCTTATGGCTCAGGCCTATTGTGATTTGGCTCTGCCGGATTATACGTCAAAGATTATCGATGTGGGAATACAGAATAAGGGTGTAGAACACATTCTTCCAGAGGAGATAACTAAGAAAGATTACTCTGTCGCCCAGTATTTTATGACGGAGGATGAAAAAGAAGATTTTCAATCCTGTTATAAGGCTACCAAGGACGGATATGAGCTGATTGCAGATGACAAGAAGTTGGAAAAAATGGACGAAGAGCTTCTTGCTCCAATTGTAATGAGTTATCAGATTTCAATGATGGCAAGTGGAGAGGTTGATATGTCAGACTCATCTTTTTCTATGTCAGATTCCGATGACATGCAACAGATGGATTTTGACACCTTTTTGCCTGCTTTAGAATCTGGAATGATTCCTGAGGATGCTATTATTCAGATGAGGGAAGGCATTCAGGATAAGCTCGATGTAGTAGGCTCTTCAACACTTAAGTCAATGGGTGTTGCCTTTGCGGTAAGCTGTGACGAAAACGTTGGAATAGATATTGATGATGTACAGATGTCATATCTGTGGAAGACAGGTGGAATGATGTTTGTATATGCGCTTATAGCACTTATTTCAGCTATTGTTGTGGGATATTGTGCGTCAATAGTTGGAGCAGGAATTGGTAGAGATTTAAGAGAAAAAACTTTTTCAAAGGTTGTTAGTTTTTCCAATGCCGAGATGGATAAGTTTTCTACAGCATCTCTTATCACAAGAAGTACGAATGACATTCAACAGATACAAATGGTATCAGTAATGTTCCTTAGAATGATACTGTATGCTCCAATTGTTGGTCTTGGTGGAATTTATAAGGTGGCACAGACTAAGTCTGGAATGGAATGGGTTGTCTTTGTTGCCATTGCTGCAATTTTGATTTTTGTATTTACACTTGTAGGTATTGCTATGCCAAAATTTAAAATGATGCAAAGCCTTGTAGACCGAGTTAACCTTGTTTCACGAGAGATTCTTACAGGTCTTGGGGTTATCCGTGCGTTTGGCAGGGAAAAACGTGAGGAAGAGCGTTTTGAAGAGGCAAATAGAAACCTTACAAAAACTCAGTTATTTACAAACAGAGTCATGACATTTATGATGCCAGGTATGTCTTTGATTATGTATTGTATTACTCTTGGAATTGTATGGATAGCAGCCGGAAGAATCGATAATGGTTCAATGCAGGTTGGTACAATGACTGCTTTTATTACATATGCAATGATGATTGTAATGTCTTTCCTAATGATTTCTGCAATGTCAATTATGCTTCCTAGAGCAGGTGTTTCAGCTGAACGAATTGATGAGGTAATTAAGACAAAGAATTCAATAGAAGACAAAGATAATCATATTTCAAAGAAAAACCATCAGGGAATCATCAGATTCAATCATGTGAATTTCAGATATCCTGGTGCCAAAGAAGATGTTTTGTCAGACATTGATTTTGTAGCAGAGCCTGGAAAGACTACAGCTATTATTGGAAGTACTGGTTGTGGAAAATCAACGCTTGTTAATTTAATTCCAAGATTTTATGATGTGACGGATGGTTCTATTGAATTAGATGGCGAGGATATAAGAGAATATTCTCTGGAGGAACTTCGTGAAACTATTGGTTTTGTACCACAAAAAGGAATATTATTTTCAGGAACTATTGCGTCTAACCTTCGTTTTGGAAATGAGGATGCATCGGATGAGGAAATAGAAAAAGCTGCCAAGATTGCTCAGGCAATGGAATTTATTGAGGATAAGAATGAAAAATTTGACAGCCCTATTGCACAGGGTGGTTCAAATGTTTCCGGTGGACAAAAACAGCGACTAGCGATAGCAAGAGCAATTGCAAAAAATCCAAAAATATTTGTATTTGATGATAGTTTTTCTGCACTGGATATGAAAACAGATGTAAAGCTTCGTGCAGCTTTATCAGAAGTAACAGAGAGTGCATCAGTTATTATTGTGGCACAAAGAATCAGCACAATTTTACACGCTGATCAGATTCTTGTACTTGATGACGGAAAAATTGTAGGAAAGGGAACTCATGAAGAGTTGCTTAAAAATTGTGAAGTTTATAATCAGATAGCTCAGTCACAGTTGTCTGCAAAAGAGCTTGGAATTGAAAAGGACAATGATACAGAAAAGGAGGGTAGATAAGATGAGCGAACACAAACCTTCCAGAAAACCAAGAGGTCCAATGGGACATATGGGTGGACCAGGTAGTTTTGGTGCGGATAAACCCAAAAATATGAAATCGTCTTCCGAAAAGTTAGCTAAGTATCTTGGAAGATACTGGACTGCAATTATTGTTGTAATGATTTTTGCTGCAGTATCAACTGTATTTGCAGTTGTTGGACCTAAGATTATGGGAAAAGCAACTACAGCATTGGCTGAGGGACTTATGAAGAAAATCAGCGGTACTGGTGGAATAGATTTTACTTATATCGGAAAAATTCTTCTTATTACACTTGGACTTTATGTGGTCAGTTCGATTTTTATGTTTATCCAAGGTCTTATTATGACAAACATTACTCAAAAGACCTGTTATAGGATGAGAAAAGATATTGTTGAAAAGATTAACCGTATGCCTATGAAATATTTCGAGTCAAGAACATACGGAGAAGTTCTTTCACGTATCACAAATGATGTTGATACTTTGGGGCAGAGTTTAAATCAAAGTATTACCCAGATTATTACAAGTATCGCAACATTAATAGGAACGCTTGTAATGATGCTTTCAATTTCGCCACTTATGACACTTATTTCACTTGTAATCCTTCCAATTTCAATAGGAATGATTTCATTTGTAATTAAGCATTCACAGAAATATTTCCGTAAACAGCAGGAATATTTAGGACATATTAATGGCCAGGTGGAAGAGGTATATGGTGGACATCTGGTAATTAAGGCATACAATAAGGAAGAACAGACAATAAAGACGTTTAAAGAGACAAATGATATTCTTTACAAATCGGCATGGAAGTCTCAGTTTTTATCAGGACTTATGATGCCTATAATGATGTTTGTCGGAAACCTTGGATATGCTGGAGTTGCTATTTCAGGTGGAATTCTTGCAATTAAGAATGTTATCACTATTGGTGATATTCAGGCATTTATTCAGTACGTGAAAAACTTCACACAGCCAATACAGCAGATTGCGCAGGTGGCGAATCAGCTTCAGTCTATGACAGCTGCATCTGAGAGAGTATTTGAATTCCTTGAGGAAGAAGAGGAAGATGTTGTTGTAGAAAATCCTGTTAAATTAGATGAGATTCAGGGAAGAGTTGATTTTGAACACGTTAGATTTGGTTACAATAAGGATCAGATTATTGTTAAAGACTTCTCCGCACATGTAGAACCAGGTCAGCAGATTGCTATTGTTGGACCAACTGGAGCTGGAAAGACAACAATGGTTAAGCTTTTGATGAGATTTTATGATGTTAACTCCGGTTCGATTAAGGTTGATGGACATGATTTAAGGGATTTTAATCGTACAGAGCTTAGAGATGCTTTTGGAATGGTTCTTCAGGATACATGGTTATTTAAGGGTAGCATTATGGAGAATATCAGATATGGTCGTCTTGATGCTACAGACGAGGAAGTAATCGAAGCTGCAAAAGCGGCTCATGCACATCATTTTATCCAGACGCTTCCGGGTGGATATGACATGGAATTAAATGAAGATGCATCCAATGTTTCTCAGGGACAAAAGCAGCTTCTTACAATTGCCAGAGCAATTCTTGCAGACAATAGAATATTAATTCTAGATGAGGCTACATCTTCTGTTGATACAAGAACGGAGATAAGAATTCAAAAGGCACTTGATAATTTGATGAAGGGTAGAACAAGTTTTGTTATTGCACACAGATTGTCTACTATCAAGAATGCAGATTTAATTTTAGTTATGAAAGACGGAGATATTATTGAACAGGGAAATCATGAGCAATTGTTAGCTCAGAATGGTTTTTATGCTGAATTATATAATTCTCAGTTTGAAGAATGAAATTGCACCAGTTTTGTTGACAAAATTCGACAAAACTGGTGTTATTATTATTGTATGATTTGTGTTGACAGTAATTAGCGGCATAGGAGAACTTTATGAACAGTGAGAATGTCGCAACAATTGATGATAAAGAGAATATGCTTAGACTGTTAAATGGTATTTTTTCTGACGATGATAGTCTTGAGTTAGTAGGAACTGCAAAGAAAAGTGATGAAGTTGTTTTAGTATACGTGAGAAGACCGAATGGAAATGATGTTTTTCCTGAAGAAATTACCAATACCAGAAAGTCTCTTGAATCACAGGTGACTGAAATCATTCATGAAGTTGGAGTGCCTGCACATATAAAGGGTTACCAATATCTAAGAGAAGCAATTATCATGTCTGTTGAGGATATGGAAATGCTCAATTCAATTACCAAAATACTCTATCCTACAATTGCAAAAAGATTTAAAACTACTCCAAGCAGAGTGGAACGAGCAATCAGACATGCAATAGAAGTTGCATGGAGCAGAGGAAAGATGGATACAATTGATTCGATGTTTGGTTATACAATCAATCATGGAAAGGGAAAGCCTACAAATTCGGAGTTTATTGCACTAATTACAGACAGAATAAGACTTGGAATGAACTAGTTAAAATGGTATAATTTAACTAGGTATTTTCAAGGAGGTATATGGTACATGAAGAATATTTTATTAGTTTCGTCTGAGGCGGTACCTTATATTAAAACTGGTGGACTTGCAGATGTAGTTGGCAGCTTACCTAAGTATTTTGATAAGGAAAAGTATGATGTCAGAGTATTTATTCCAAAGTATCAGTGTATGAAGGAAGAGTTCAAAAAAGAACTTAAATTCGTATGTCACTTTTATGTTAATCTGAACTGGAGAAAACAGTACGTTGGAATTTTGAAAACAAAAAGAGATGGCATCACTTACTATTTTGTAGATAATGAATTTTACTTTGCTGGAGAAAATCCGTACAACAATATTTATGAGGATGTTGAAAAATTTGCTTATTTTTCAAAAGCAGTTTTAGAGGCTTTGCCAAATATTGAATTTTGCCCGGATGTTATTCACTGTAATGACTGGCAGACAGGACTTATTCCTGTATTTTTGAAGACTGTTTTTGGTTCGGATAATTATTATGCAAATATAAAAACTGTTTTTTCTATCCACAATATGAAATTTCAGGGAAGATGGAAGATTCGTGAAATTGTAGATATTACAGGTCTTCCTGAGCATATCTTTAATTCTAATGAGTTGGAATTCTATGGCGAGGCAAACTACTTAAAGGGTGGAGTTGTATACGCTGATGAAATTACAACAGTTAGTCCCAATTATGCTGTGAAGGTTACTACACCTGAAGGTGGAGAAGGTCTTGATGGCTTGATGTTAGAGCGAAGAAGACATTTGTCTGGAATACTAAATGGAATTGATTATGATGAATATAATCCTCAAAAGGATGAGTTTATCAGTGAACATTTTTCTAAAACTGATTTATCAGGAAAGGCAAAAAACAAAAAGAATCTTCAGGAAAAAAATGGTCTTTCAGTAGATGAGAATGCATTTTTGATTGGTATAGTGTCAAGACTTACTCATCAAAAAGGGTTCGATTTGGTTAACTATGTGATGGAAGAGATGCTTTCTACTATGAACGTTCAGTTTGTAATTCTAGGAACAGGAGAGTACAAATTCGAGGAAAGTTTTACGTATTTTAATAATAAGTATCCGGATAGAGTGTCAACAAATATCGGTTATTCGGAAGAATTGGCACATGAGATATATGCAGGATGTGATGCATTTCTTATGCCTTCGTTGTTTGAACCATGTGGATTGAGTCAAATGATTTCCATGAGATACGGAACAATTCCAATTGTTAGAGAAACCGGTGGGTTAAAAGATACTGTAATTAATTATGACGAGTCTGCTAATACAGGAACTGGTTTTACTTTTTCTGAGTTTAATGCTCATGAAATGATGAATGCAATTAAAATAGCGGAGTCTGTATTTAGAAATAAGCAGGCTGATTGGAAAGCGATGATAAGACGAGCCATGGAAGAAGATTTTTCATGGGATTTATCAGCAAAAAAATACGAAGAACTCTATGATAAAATAATTAAATAGCATGGAATAATAATGGTCTTGTAAATCAGCATCAATTGGGTAATTGATGCTGATTTTTTTTAATAATGTGGAATGACACATTTTTTGGTTTTTGAGAAATAATATACGTGATTTGATAGAATCTCTTCATCAGCCACTTCTGTTGCATTTACTTCGGTAATAAAACTGTTAAACTCTTCAATAAGTTCATTATCAACAAATGGGATAATAAGAAATTCATGAATGCTACTTGGTACTAAAAGCAAATCTGAATCAAGTTCTTTTGATATTTTCTCCAATAGTCCGGGATAAAGAATACAAGTTGAGCCATGTTCTCTTGCTTTGTTGGTAAGAATATACATATTGGTCAAATCTGCCAAACGCTCAACTGGAAAGTTGGTTTGAAGTAATAATTCCCTAAAATCAATTATTTCATATGGAAATAGTTTTTCTGTATTAGCCATTGCATCGGATAGGAGTGTATCCAAATCGATTTTCCAAGTGTCGAATAATTCATTTGAAATACAGATTGAACCTGACTCTCCATTGAAATCCGGTAAAAAGCAGCAAAAAGTAATTGCTAAATCATGATATTTATAAAATGGAATTTTGTTTAGTTTTTCAATGTTTTTGTCGAAATTGATTAATCTGATAATTACTGATTTTTTAACACATTCGTAATCAAACAATTTATCAAGGTCGAAATTTTCCTTTGGAACAACCTTATGATAAGTAGATATAATATCATCAAGTATTAAATTGATTGATAAACCATTTAAATATCTGTGATAGTAGGGATTTAAATATAATGTTGGTGAAACGTTATAATTTGGGTCATTTATAACAAGACCGTCATAGATTTTCCCGTTGTTCCTTGTAACGGGATTGATTTTAATTGTGAAGTGTTCATCGAATCTGTTTGTCACTTCTGTTTTAATTGTCTGTAAAAATTCCTGATAATTCATTATTCTCCTATTCCAAGGAAAATAAAACTATAGGAAATGTGGAAAAGAAAATCCACAAGGAAAAATTCCTTGTGGATTTAAATGTAACACTCTTTGAAATATTATGCAATCAAATTTTATGTTGATTTTAGTTTTTGCCATAAAATATTAAACAGCTCTGTTTCAGTATCGTTAAGTGTTTTGTATATTTCACATTTTTCTAAAGTCTCTTTTGAAGGATTGATTGCTTCATTTTCTTTTATTTCTGCATCTTGATTTTCACAAACTGATTTAATTGGTGATGCATAGAAGACATACTCAAAGTTTAGCTCAGCAGCTTCATCTGAGCACAGATAGTTTAAAAATAGCTCGGCCCCTTCTTTGTTTTTACAAGTCTTTGGAATGAACCATGAATCTATCCAGAGATTTGAACCTTCTTCTGGAAGTGCATATCCAAGGTTTTCATTCTGATCCATTGCTTCAGCCGCTTCCCCGGAATAGCAGACTGCAATAGAGAAGTTCTCAGCAACCATTTCATCGCAGGTCTCATCCAGGTAATATGCGGATACATCAGGAACCTGTTTCTCCAGAATAGCGTATGCCTTATCTACTTTTTGGCTATCTGTTTCATTTATGGAATATCCAAGCGTTGCAAGGGCAGGAGTGAACGCATCTCGTACAGAATTAATCATAATCATATCGTCTGCGTACTTTCCGTCCCATAGAACATTCCATGATTTAACATCTTCATTATCAACCTTATTTTTGTTGTAAAGAATTCCAAGTGTACCATAGAAATACGGAACAGTATATTTATGATCTGGATCAAAAGATGATGACAGTTCAATAATGTTTTCATCCACATTGTCGTAGTTTGGAATATTATCATAGTTAATCTCTAGAACCTCTCCCTCATCAATGAGTTTTCCTATGACATATTCGGAAGTACATATGACATCATAATCAATTGTACTTGATTTATATTTGGTGTACATTGCTTCAGGTTCTTCATATTCCTCGTATTTAACGGTGATTCCTGTTTTTTGTTCAAAAGATTCTATTACTGATTCATCAATGTATTTTCCGTAGTTAAGTACCGTGATTGTCTTTTTGTTTCCTGAATCGTGACCTGTTAAAAATACTGAAATCGAACCAAGAAACAGGACTGTAATTATTGCAATACTGACCGTACGCTTTACAATTCGTATTCGTTTTGCTTTCTTGACATTTTTTACACTGGTTAATGCTTTTGTTTTATCGGAGCTAATATTTGCTGCCACAAGTAGTAATAATACAGTAAAAAACAGGATAGTAGACAGAGCGTAAAGTTCAGGTCTTACTCCCTTTTTTAACTCAGTATAAAGCATTGTAGAAAGCGTATTTACTCCGGCTCCCTTTGTAAAGTAGGTAATGCTAAAATCATCAAGTGACATTGTAACTGCCATCAAAAATCCTGAAAAAACTCCCGAACTTATTTCCGGCCATGTTACCTTAAAAAAAGCATACAATGGTGTTGCGCCTAAATCTAAAGCGGCTTCATATGTGTACCTATTTGCCTGCTTTAGTTTTGGAAGAACATTTAGGATTACATATGGAATGTTAAATGTTATGTGTGCGATAAGTACTGTCACAAATCCTAAATCCATAAATTTTACAAATAGAAGCATCATGGAGATACCTGTTACAATATCCGCATTTAAAAGTGGAATGTTTGTGGCTCCTAAATAGATTGTCTGATTTCTTTTTTTCATGGCACTAATTCCAATAGCTGCCATTGTTCCTATTATTGTAGAGACGATGGCTGCTATTAGAGTGATTTGAAGTGTCATTGAAAATGCAGACATTATGCTTTCGCTTTCAAAACATTTTCTGTACCAGTCAAGAGTAAAGCCTCCCCATTTGACTTTGGATTTTGAGTTGTTAAAGGAGAGTACTATTAATACTAAAATTGGCAGATATAAAAACAGAAATATCAGTGCCATATATAGCTTTGATGCAATTTTCTTTACCATATAGCAGTTCCCTCCCCGTCTTTGTCAAATAAGTTTACAAGAGCCATGCTGATAAGTACAAATACCATCAGTACAAGTGAGAGACCGCTTCCGGCTCCCCACTGCGAACCGTGAACAAAATCCTGTTCGATTATATTTCCAATAAGAAGGACTTTTCCGCCACCGAGTACCTGCGATATGGCAAAAGAGGTAAGTGATGGAACAAATACCATTACAATTCCGCTGATTATGCCTGATACAGTAAGTGGAACAATTATTTTAAAGAATATAGTAATATTGTTTGCTCCTAAATCCTTGGCAGCTTCAATCCAGTCTTTTTTTATTCTGCTCATGGAGTTATAAATCGGAAGCAGCATAAAAGGCAGAAAATCATAAACCATTCCAAGGACAACAGCAGATGAAGTATTCATGATATTAAATCCCGGAAGACCTAATGTTGAAAGTATAGAGTTTATAACTCCATTTTTTGATAAAAGCTGTTTCCATGCAAGAATTCTAAGCATGAAGTTCATCCACATTGGAAGCATAAATACAAAGACTACCATACTTTGATTTTTAATATTTAGACTATTTAATATCATAGCCAGCGGATACGCCAGTAAAAGACAAATAATAGTACATATTACTCCAAGCTTCAGCGATAAGAGAATTGCTGAAATATTTGTTTTTGTTGTTATTTGTCCTACATATTCAAGTGTAAATCTACCATTATTTAAGCCAAAGGCATAGTATACAATCATAAATAGTGGAAGTATAATAAATCCAATTATCCAGATTAAATACGGTCCGGCAAGTAATTGTTTTTTTAGCTTAGCCATCAACTTCCACCGCCTTTTCGTCTGATGATTCTGGTTTGTGCATTATCTGAATGTTAAATGGAATCACCTTGATTCCCACATGACTTCCAACTTCATAATATTTTGTTGTGTGAACCATCCAGTCAAAACCGTTTGCTCTTACTTCTAGTTCGTAGTGGACTCCTTTGAAAATGTTGGATATGACATCACCAAAAATGGCACAGTCTGATGAACCGGTGTCTGAAAGTTCTATTAGTTCAACATCCTCTGGGCGAATCACAACGTCCACAGGGGTATTATTGCCAAAACCTTCGTCAACACAAGGCATTTTTACTCCAAGTATCTCAACAAGTCTGTCTTCAATCATTGTTCCATCTATAATATTGCTGTGACCGATAAAGTCCGCAACAAAA
This sequence comes from Agathobacter sp., assembly GCA_045123895.1. Taxonomy (GTDB): domain Bacteria; phylum Bacillota; class Clostridia; order Lachnospirales; family Lachnospiraceae; genus Roseburia. The sequence goes on along the minus strand of JBGVKW010000078.1, from coordinate 28,352 downwards.
GCATTCTCCGGTTCGTTGTAAATATCCTCAGGAGTTCCAATCTGCTGGATATATCCCTGGTTCATAACTACAATTGTATCTGACATTGTAAGTGCTTCTTCCTGGTCATGTGTTACATACACAAATGTTATTCCCAGTTCCTCTTTTAGGCGAATGAGCTCGTACTGCATGCTCTGTCTAAGCTTTAAATCAAGAGCACCAAGTGGCTCATCTAGTAGAAGAACCTTTGGTTCATTTACGATAGCTCTTGCAATAGCAATTCTTTGCTGCTGACCGCCGCTTAAAGAATCGACAGATCTGTTCTCGAAACCATCAAGATTTACAAGCTTTAGAGCATATTTGATTTTGTCATTGATATATGCCTGACTTTTTTTCTTGATTTTTAAACCAAATGCGATATTTTCTGCGATACTCATATGTGGGAAAAGAGAGTACTTTTGAAATACGGTATTTAAATTTCTCTCATTTGCAGGTAAAGAAGTGATATCCTTTGAATCAAATAGAATTTTTCCAGAATCAGGAGTCTCAAATCCCCCAAGAAGTCGAAGAGTGGTTGTTTTTCCACAACCTGATGGTCCTAATAAAGTGATGAACTCGTTTTCACGAACGTAGAGATTTAGTTCATCAAGGACTTTGTTTCCGTTGTATGATTTTGATATATCTATAAAGTTTATTAATTTCTTTTTCACTTGTGTATCCTCTCTTATAAACTTTGTAGTCTGCATGCAATAATAAGCAATGCTTCTTTGTTAAATATTTTAAAATATGTCTAGTAAAAGTCAATATTTATATATTGATATTTTTGTCCATATTTGCTATGATTTTTAAGTGTGCTGATATAGCTCAGTAGGTAGAGCGACGCCCTCGTAATGCGTAGGCCACCGGTTCGATCCCGGTTATCAGCTTATTATTTATATAATAGAGGCTTGAGTTTTCAAGTCTCTATTTTTTTGTACATTTTTATAAGGCTATAAAAGAATACAATATATAAAGTATTTTATTAATTTAAATGAGAAAAATAGTATTGACAACAATGTGTTGATAGTGTATATATAACATATAAACAGTATAGGAGGAATACACATGCAGTTAACTCAGAATTCTGGTATACCAATTTATCAGCAGATTGCGGATAGTTTTAAGACTGATATTCTTGCGGGAAAGTATGAACAAGGAGAATATCTGCCATCTATTCGTGGTCTTGCAAAGGATTTGAAAATTAGTGTTATTACTACTATGAAAGCTTATGAATTACTTGCTTCGGAAGGACTTGTTACAGCTGCACAAGGTAAAGGATACTATGTTAATGCTCAGGATAGTGAAATGATTAAGGAACAGCATCTTAGAAAAGTAGAGGGCGCACTAAATGATGCAATAGAATTTTCAAAAATTGCAGGACTTAGTTCTGATGAATTGAAAGGTATGCTTAGTACATTAATCGATATGAATGAGAATCAGCAATAAAAGGAGATGCATTATGAAAATAGAGAACATTATTGAAGGAAAAAACATATATAAAAAGTTTAAAAATTTTAACCTGGATATTCCGGAGTTAAAAATACCAAAGGGTTTTTCAACAGCACTTATAGGAGAGAATGGAGCTGGAAAGACAACGCTTTTAAACATTCTTTCAGGGATAAGACTGGATGCAAAAGGAGAGTTACAGTTCTTTGGAAAATTTTCTCAGAATGATAGAGAAAAGGTAGCTGAAGTTAAAAATAGAATTGGTTATACAGGACCGGGAAAATACTATTTGCCACAGTGGTCTATCAAGGATGTTGAAGAAATCAGCAATTTACTTTTTGATACATTTGACAAAAATCGTTTTAATCAATTATGTGATGAATTAGCAATTTTCCAGACTGGTGGAGTTGATAAGAGAAAAAAAGTAAGTGCATTGTCGGATGGAATGAAAATGAAGCTTATGCTTGCCGGTGTATTTGCAAGAGAAACAGATTTATTGATTCTTGATGAACCAGCGTCTCCACTTGATCCACTTATGCGAGATAAGCTTAATCAAATGATTGGAGAATACATACATGAAGGTTCTGGAGAAAAAAGTGTATTCTTTTCAACTCACAATATTTCAGATATGGAAGCAATCACAGATTATGCAATTATTATGGAACATGGAAATATTGTTGAAGAGGGATTTGTTGAGGATTTAAAAGAAAAATACATTTTGGTAAGAGGAGATTCTTCAGATGTAGAGAAAGCTGAAAAAATTCTTTATTCTATTTCAAAAAATCCATATGGATTTGAAGGAATTTGTAAAGCAGATGATTTGGATAAGCTTTCAGGAATGAATGTAACTACAGAAATTCCAACTTTATATCAGATTAGTGTTGCTGTCATGAAGAATAATACAGCAATCAAGATGAGATAGAGAGGTGTCTTATGTCGATTTATAACGATTACAATATTTTAGTAAATAAAAAATACAGATTGCTTTTTAATATTGTATTTCCAGTATTATTAGGCACACTTACTTCTGTTATTTCTTTTGTTACTGAATCACAAGCTGTGTTTATTACAGTTAATCTGATGTCATTAATATGTCTGTGCGCCGACTATTTTGGATTTGGCTGTATCTGCAAAAAAGGTTCCTTTGGGATGGAATATGTTAGAACCTCATTCAGAGGAAATGAAGTGATAGAACATGCCCTGTTTTTGGATATGATATTTGGAATGTTAAGAGTAGTAGTATTTTTCCTTTTTTCAAGTATCTATTTTCCTGGTAGGGAAAACTGCCAACAGTATATAATAATGCTATGTCTATTGATTGTATTTCTTTATATTGTATCTATCAATGTGACAAGATATTGTGATGCATTTTACTCAGTTTCATTTGTTGTTGTAATATTTAGTTTTTTGCAACTTGGAATATTGTATTTATTTATAAAGTATGAACTTAAAATGATTTATGCTATTGCAGTTTTAGCCGTAATGATATTAATTTCGTTTGCAATAACATATTTTCATATGCTTACAAAACTTAGAGCATCATATATTGATTAGTAGGAGGTTTCATTATGTTAAAGGATATAAAAATGGGATTTAAGCTTCTTAAATATGGATATAAAATCAAACTGAATATCTGTATGCTGCTGCTATTTACTATTATTGGTATTGTAACTGAAGTAACTTCAAAGGGTACGAGTATAATTGGCGGTTTCTACTTTATGATTACTGGTGTGTTTGTATATCAGATGATAATGTCTGTTGATGTATCTGAGTATATTCAGACATCTCCAATGAAGAGAAAACTTCAGATTGCAATTCCGGTAATTACAAGTACAGTTTTTTATTTGCTTATATTTACATTTCTGGTTATTGAGAGAATTATATTAATAAATAGTATGCCGGGAAATGCGCAACTTCTTATGATTTCCTTATTCCAGATAGAACTTTTTATGTTGATAACATTTGTTTTTTCAAGTATTTGCTATAAATACTTTGTATTTGGGTTCCTGTTGTTTCTTATTCTTGATTTTGGTGTTGTAATATCATCTTCGTTATTTATTAGCACATCTATTGCAGAAAAGTTCTTTTCAATGCCAATTGGATTTTTTGCGGCATTAGGATATGCGGTTATTTTTTTCGGTGCATTTTTAGAGGTGATGCTTGGTATAATTCTTTATAAAAAACCATTATCATTGTTTGCATTTAAAGGCATTTTTAAGGATTGATATTTTGGGGGAAATATAGTATCTTTTATTGCATAACCAATTGATTTGCAACAAAGGAGAGATTATATGGATAGTGACAGTTATAGTCAACAGCAATTAGATGACTTATTTTTGAGAATGATTGAGTATTTTAAGGGAGATCCAAAACGTATTTGCCATCTTACAAAGGTACATAGTTATGCCCGTCTTATTGGTATAGGAGAGAAGATGGATGCTGCGTCTTTGTTTATTCTAGAAGCAACTGCATACATACATGACATAGGAATTAAGGTTGCGGAGGAGAAATTTGGAAGATGTGATGGTGCACTTCAGGAAGAGGAAGGACCAATTGTAGCACAGCACATGCTTGGAGAACTTGGATTTGAAAATTATATTGTTGAGAGAATATGTTATTTGATTGGTCACCATCATACATATGACAATATAGATGGTCTTGATTACCAGGCTTTAGTAGAAGCTGATTTTTTGGTAAATCTATATGAGGATGATTGTAATGCGAAGGCAATAAGCAGCGCATATGAGAAAATCTTCAAGACACAGACCGGAAAGAAATTATTTAGAGATATGTTTGGAGAGAATGTGTAGATTGCACATTCTCTTTTTTTGAATAATAGTGTAGAATGCAGTTATGAATAAGATTAATTATCAGCTTGTCATGGAACAGCTAATTAAGGAAAACTGCATACCGTATGAAAAAACACCAAAGTTATTACTTCACAGTTGTTGTGGCCCTTGTAGCACCTATTGTATTTCATGTCTGGCTAAATATTTTGAAGTGACTGTATTTTATTATAATCCCAATATTTACCCGCCAGAAGAATATCATATGAGAGCACGGGAACAGGAGAGATTTATAGAAGAATATCCAACAGAAAACCCTGTTCATTTTGTGGAAGGAAGATATGATACGGACAGATTTTATGAAATGGCGAAGGGACTTGAGAATTTAAAAGAAGGCCAGGAGAGATGTTTTAAATGTTATAGAATGCGCTTGGAAGAAAGTGCAATTTATGCAAAAGAAAACGATTTTGATTTTTTTACGACTACATTGTCTATAAGTCCACTCAAAAATGCCACAAAGCTAAATGAGATTGGAAAAGAGCTAGAAGATGAGTATGGTATAAAATATCTGTATTCCGATTTTAAGAAAAAAGAAGGATACAAAAAATCAACTGAGATTTCAAAGGAATATAATATGTACAGGCAGTATTACTGTGGATGTGTTTTTTCGAAAAAACAAAGAGATGAGGAAATTGCAAAGAAACAATTTGTTGAATAGCTACAAAAACTGTTATATAATTTAGCACAATAGACAGCTAATAACATTTAGTTTAAATAAAATAACAGAATAAGGAGGATACATAGATGGCACAGTTATGGGGCGGACGTTTCACAAAAGAAACAGATCAGCTTGTTTACAATTTTAATGCGTCCATTTCGTTTGATCAGAAATTTTATAAGGAAGATATTGAAGGAACCATTGCACATGTTACCATGCTTGGAGAACAGGGGATAATTTCTCTTGCTGAGAAAAACGATATAGTTGCCTGTCTTAAAAATATTTTAAGTGAGGTAGAAAGTGGTAAGCTTGAAATCTCATCAAAATATGAAGATATTCATAGCTTTGTTGAAGCAACACTTATTGACAGACTAGGTGATACAGGAAAAAAACTTCATACAGGAAGAAGCAGAAATGATCAGGTTGCTCTTGATATGAGACTTTTTACAAGAAAAACTGTATTGGAAGTTGACAGTGAATTAGAGAATCTTCTTAATATTATTCTTCGAATAATGAAAGAGAATACAGAGACAATCATGCCTGGATTTACTCATTTACAGAAGGCACAGCCAATCACACTTGCTCATCATATGGGTGCATATTTTGAGATGTTTAAGCGTGACAGATTACGTCTCTGTGATATATATAAACGAATGAATTACTGTCCACTTGGTTCAGGCGCGCTTGCCGGAACTACATATCCATTAGATAGAAATCGTACAGCAGAACTTTTGGATTTCTATGGTCCAACACTTAATAGTATGGATGGAGTTTCTGACAGAGATTATTTAATAGAGTTCCTGTCTGCACTTTCTACAATAATGATGCATTTATCAAGATTTTCAGAGGAGACAATTATCTGGAATTCAAATGAATACCAGTTCGTTGAGATTGATGACGCATACAGTACAGGAAGCAGTATTATGCCTCAGAAGAAAAATCCTGATATAGCAGAGCTTGTTCGTGGAAAAACAGGACGTGTTTATGGTGCTCTTATGTCACTTCTTACAACAATGAAGGGAATTCCACTTGCATACAACAAAGATATGCAGGAAGATAAAGAGCTTGCATTTGATGCCTTTGATACAGCAAAGGGATGTATAGCACTTTTTGCGGGAATGCTTGATACAATTAAATTTAATAAAGATGTCATGAGAAAGAGCGCAAACAATGGATTTACAAATGCTACAGACGCAGCAGATTATCTTGTGAAAAATGGTGTTCCATTTAGAGATGCTCATGGTATTGTAGGACAGATTGTTTTATATTGTATTGATAAAGATATTGCGATTGATGATATGTCACTTGAGGAACTTCAGAAGATATCTCCAGTATTTAAGGAAGATGTATTTGATGCAATTTCAATGGAGACATGTGTTAATACAAGATGTACAATTGGTGCTCCTTCAAAGACATCAATGGAACAGGTAATTGCGGTATATGATGAGTATTTAAGCAAGAATTGGCAGGACCAAGTGTAGTTTTGTGCAAAATATACTAAAAAATATCAAATAAATTATTTATTTAATATAGTTTTTTTCTTGTAATTATTGTTTTTTTCAAGTAATATATTTCCTATAAAGACAGTTGTTCGCGTGAGGCGGACAAGACGAATAAAATTTAAGGGAGATAGAAAAATGAGTGATAAACTTAAAGTAGGTATTCTTGGTGGAACAGGAATGGTAGGACAGAGATTCATTTCTCTTCTTGAGAATCATCCTTGGTTTGAGGTTACAACAATTGCAGCCAGCCCAAGAAGTGCAGGAAAAACATATGAGGAAGCAGTTGGTGGACGTTGGAAAATGACAACACCAATGCCAGAAGCAGTAAAAAATATCGTTGTAATGAACGTAAATGAAGTAGAGAAGGTTGCTTCTGAAGTAGACTTCGTATTCTCTGCTGTAGATATGTCTAAGGACGAGATTAAAGCTATCGAGGAGGCTTATGCTAAGACAGAGACTCCTGTAGTTTCAAATAATAGTGCTCACAGATGGACTCCAGATGTACCAATGGTTGTTCCAGAGATTAATCCACAGCACATGGATGTTATTAAGTACCAGAGAGAGCGTCTTGGTACAACAAGAGGATTCGTAGCAGTTAAACCTAACTGTTCAATCCAGTCATATGCTCCAGTTCTTACAGCTTGGAAAGAGTTCGAGCCATATGAGGTAGTTGTATCAACATACCAGGCTATTTCAGGTGCAGGAAAGACTTTCAAAGACTGGCCAGAGATGGTAGAGAACATTATTCCATATATCGGTGGTGAGGAAGAGAAATCTGAGAAAGAACCACTTAGAGTATGGGGACATATTGATGATGAGAAGAAGGAAATCGTTCCAGCTACTTCTCCAGTAATCACAGCTCAGTGTATCCGTGTTCCAGTTCTTAACGGACATACAGCTTCTGTATTTGTTAAGTTCAAAAAACAGCCTACAAAAGAGCAACTTATCAAAGCTCTTGTTGATTACAGTGGTGTACCACAGGAACTTAAACTTCCTAGTGCTCCAACACAGTTTATCCAGTACCTTGAGGAGGACAATCGTCCACAGGTTCAGTTAGACGTTGATTACGAAAAAGGAATGGGAATCTCAGTTGGAAGACTTAGAGAGGATACAGTTTACGATTGGAAATTCGTTGGACTTTCACACAACACAGTACGTGGTGCTGCAGGTGGAGCAGTTCTTTGTGCAGAGCTTCTTAAAGCACAGGGATATATCACAAAAAAATAAATTAATATTTTAATTTTACTTAACAAGGATGCATATGCATCCTTGTTTTTGTGTTAAATTGTGATATAATATTTCTCAGTCGTATAGTTTGGAGGAATTTATGGAAGCTAAGAAAACAGATTTGGAAAGACTTGAAAAATTATATAAAAAAACTGGTAATCAGTTGATTATTTTATATGGTAGAAGGGGATGTCAGAAGGAGCAGCTCATTCGTGAATTCTGTGAAGACAAGAAGCATTTTTACTATCGTTGTCGTCAGGCTTCAACACAGGAACAGATAACAATGATGGGAAAAGAAATTGAGTCTCATTTTGATGTGAAACTCAATAAATATACATATGATGAATATTTTAGAAGAATTAAATCAGGAGATCCATCAAAGCTTGTTATTGTTATTGATGAGGCGCAGTATGCGGCAAAGAAGGATCAGGATTTTGTAGATGCGATTATTAATCTTAGAAAGCATAAACTTTATCCAGGACCTGTAATGATTATTCTTGCAACATCATCAACTGTATGGGCTACATCGGAAGCAACTGATTTTGTTAAGGAAAAAGTAATGATTGAACAGCACAATTTCCTTGAGGTTGTTAGAACTTTTGAGAAACTTCCTGTGTCAGAAGCAATTAAGGTGTATGGTGTTATTGGTGGAGTTCCGGATTATCTTGAAAAATGGAATGAGAATGTAAGCTTTAAAGAGAATGTATGCAAATTGATTTTAAATAGGAGTGGAGCTCTTTTTGAGGAAGCTGAGAATGTGATTTCAGCAGAACTTCGAGAACTTTCTGTATACAGTACTATTCTTTCAACTATTGCAAGGGGACAGAATAAATTAAATGATTTATTCCATGAAACTGGTTTCTCAAGAGCAAAAATCAGTGTATATATGAAAAACCTTGCTAATTTTAATATTGTAGAGAAACTGGTTTCTTTTGAAACTGGTGGATGGGATAATGCAAAAAAAGGTGTTTATCAGATAAAAGATACTTTTGTAAACTTCTGGTTTAAATTTGTTTATCCAAATCTTTCTGATTTATTTCTTCTTTCGCCGGAAGATTTTTATGACAAATATATTGAAAACGATTTAGATGAGTATCTGGAGAGATATTTTAGAACTGTCTGCATGGAATATCTTACTATACTAAATAAGATGGGGCAGCTTCCATTTAAAATTACAAAAGTTGGAACATGGGTTGGAAAAACAGGAAATATTGATATTATTGCACAGAGTGAAGATAGAAGAAATGTAATTGGATTCTGCAACTGGAATAAACCTATGATGACAATGGAAATGTGCGAGCAAATGGCTACTGCAATGGAAAAAGCCAGACTTTCTTCAGATAATTATTATCTATTCTCAGCCACAGCCTTTGAGCCAGCACTTGAGAAATATGTAACGCTTGATCCGCGTTTTAAACTGATCAACATGAATGAATTGTAATACGGGGAATATATGGGCAAATCGTTAATTATTACTGAGAAACCCTCTGTTGCACAGGAATTTGCAAAGGTATTGCACGTTTCTGGCAGAAAGGATGGGTACATAGAGAATCAGGATTATGTCATTAGTTGGTGCGTGGGTCATCTTGTTGGAATGGTATATCCTGAATCTTATGATATGAAATACAAAAAATGGAAGCTTGAGGATCTTCCGTTTTTACCAAAGGAATACAAATACGACGTTATAAAGGACGTTGAGAAACAATATAATATCGTTCACGAACTTCTTCACAGAGAGGATATTGATAAAGTCTACTGGGCAGGTGATGCCGGAAAAGAAGGACAGACAATCGAAGAAAATATCCGAAATTTTGGTGGAGTCCGAGAGGGGATGGAAGAGCTTAGAGTCTGGATTGACTCCCAGACTGAGGAAGAGATTCTTAGAGGAATCAGAGAAGCCAAGCCTATGTCAGAGTATGCAAATCTTGGAAAGTCAGGAATAATGCGTACAATTGAAGATTATGCCATGGGAATTAATTTTTCCCGCGTCATGTCTGTTAAATATGGAAATCTGGTAAATAGTGCAGCTGGTACCAATTCTTATACAGCTATTGCCGTAGGTCGAGTAATGACCTGCGTTCTTGGCATGGTTGTAATACGTGAAAGAGAAATTAGAAATTTCAAAGAAACTCCATTTTATAGGGTGATTGGAAAATTTACAGATGCAGATATTGAGGCAGAATGGAAATCAATAGAAGGCTCAAAATACTTTGAGTCGCCTCTTTTGTACAAAGAAAATGGATTTAAAGAGGAAAAAGATGCGTTAGCGTTGATTGATGAATTAAATGGCAAAAAAGCTATAGTAAAATCAATTGACAAAAATATTTCTAGAAAGAGAGCACCTTTACTTTTTAATCTTGCTGAGTTACAGGCTGAATGTTCCAAAAAATTTAAAATTAGTCCGGACGAGACTCTTCAGGTAGCACAGGATCTGTATGAGAAAAAACTTACAACATATCCAAGAACTGATGCACGAGTGCTCTCATCAGCTGTTGCCAAGGAGATATCCAAGAATATCAGTAGATTAAAGGGATTTGAGCCTACAGCGGAATTTGTAGATAATATAATGAAGAACAGACTTTATGCCAATATTGCCAATACACAATATACGGATGACAGTAAAGTTACAGATCATTATGCAATTATTCCGACAGGACAGCTGACAGAACTCAATTCATTGAATTCTCTTCAAAGGTCGGTTTTTGAACTTATCGTTAGAAGATTTTTAAGTATATTTTATCCGCCGGCAGAGTATGAAAATGTAAAGCTAGTAGTTAACGTTGAAAAAGAAAGCTTTTTTTCATCGGCAAAAGTTCTTAAATCAGAAGGATTTCTTGCAGTTTCTACTCCTCCAAAAAAGAAAAGCTTTGCTGAGGAAAATGCAAGAATACTGGGTGGAAATAATCTTGAGCCAGATGATGCGGAAAATAAATCAGATGATGAGATAGTGGTAAATCCCAAAGTACTTTTAGAACTGGCTGATAAAATTAAGGCTGGAGATGAAATTGGTGTTGGTGGTTTTTCGATAAAATTCGGAAAGACTTCACCACCAAAACGATATACATCAGGTTCTATGGTTCTTGCAATGGAAAATGCCGGGCAGTTAATTGAAGAGGAAGAACTTCGTGAGCAGATAAAAGGTTCAGGAATTGGAACATCTGCAACACGTGCGGAAATAATTAATAAGCTGGTTAGAATACATTATCTGAATCTCAACAAGAAGACACAGATTCTTACTCCTGAAAATCTTGGAGAGATGGTGTTTGAAGTTGTTTATATGACAGTGCCGGCTCTTCTTAACCCTAAGATGACTGCAAACTGGGAAAAAGGTTTAGAGGGAATCACCAGGGGAACAGTTGATTTTTGGGAGTATAGAGAAAAACTTGAGAATTTTATCCGAACTGAGACGGAAAAGATGATTGGGCAGAATCTGAGAATAGAACTTGCGGATAGAATTAGTAATTTTGCAGGAAAAAATGCAAAAGGTGCAGGTGCACGACGGAAAATTGGCACCAAATGCCCAGTGTGCGGTGGAGAAATAGTCACAGTACCATTTGGTTATGGATGTAGTAACTACAAAGCTGACAAAACTGGTTGCAATTTTAATATTGGTGAGATTTCCGGAATGATAATTCCGGAGGAACAGGTTAAAAAACTTATCGAAGAGGGAAGAACTGATACTATTCGAGGATTCAAATCCAGAGCAGGAAAGAAGTTTGATGCATGTCTGAAGTTAAACAAAGACGAGGAAACTGGGAAAGTATCAGCAGCCTTTGATTTTGATAATGTGGAGCCTCTAAAAATAGAAGGTATTATTTGTCCGGACTGTGGTGGTGAAATTTATATCACTCCATACGGTTACAGGTGTGCCAACCTTGATAGAAATTCGGAGGACGGATGTCATTTTTCTGTTGGAAAAATTGCTGACAAGTCTTTGTCTCAGGCTCAGTTCATTGAACTTCTTGCCAATGGCAGGACAGAGACTATTCGTGGTTTTAAATCAAAAAATGGAAACAAATTTGACGCCTGCCTGGTGTTAAAGAAGGATGAAAATAATAGAAGCACAATATCTTTTGATTTTGATAATGTTGAAGACGATATAGTAAAAGATGTTGTCTGTCCTTGTTGCAATGGTCAAATAAAAAAGACAACATTTGGATATGGTTGCGTTAATTACAAAGGAAATGAACCTGGAAGCTGTAGATTTGTAATAGGACAAATTGCCGGAAAAACACTTACTGTATCAAATGTTAAGCAACTCCTGACAGAGAATCGAACAGATACCATTCGAGGATTTAAATCGAAAAATGGTAAGAAATTTGATGCCTGCCTGATTTTACAGAAGAATGATGATGGAACAGCTAATATAAGTTTTGACTTTGATAATGTGGAAGCCAAAAAGGTTGCTGATGTCAAGTGTCCACTATGTGATGGAGATATTGTTGTTACCCAGTTTGGATTTGGCTGTGCAAACTACAATAAAGATGATGAAAACAGTTGCCGTTTTTCAATTGGAAAGATGGCTGGTAAGTCATTTACTGAAGCACAGGTAAAGCAGTTATTGACAGATGGTATCACAGAGACTATGCGCGGATTTAAGTCAAAAAGTGGTAAGAAATTTGACGCCAGAGTAGCACTTGCCAAAGACGAAGCAGGAAAAGTAACAGGACTTAAATTTGATTTCGATAACGTAGAAGCAAAAACTGTAAAGGACGTCAGATGTCCAAAATGTGGAGGGGCAATTGTTGTGGCTCCTTTTGGATTTGTCTGTGAAAACAATAAGAAAGATGACTCTGAGAGCTGTCGCTTTATGGTTGGTAAGGTTGCCGGTGTTAAAATCAAGGAGTCTGTTTTAAAAGAGCTTCTTGTTAGAAAGAAAACAGATGTGATAACAGGTTTTGTTGCTAAAACAGGAATGAAATTTGATGCTCCTCTTAAACTTACTGAGGAAGGAGAGATTGCATTTGATTTTCCAGAAAAGCCAAAGCCGGTAGAATCAAATGTTCTTTGTCCAAAATGTGGCAAGAAAATGATGAAAACTCAGTGGAAATATGAATGTGAGTGTGGCTTTGATATCTGGCATACAATGGCAAAGGTAGAATTATCAGAGGAAATTCTTACAGAATTATTTACAACTGGAAAAACAAAAAATAAGGTTTTGGGATTTACATCAAAAGCGGGAAATGTATTTGATACCTGTCTAAAATTTGAAAATGATCAGATAAGCTTTGATTTTGATAATCCAGGCGAGAATTCTAATGATAATTCTGGAAAAGATTCTGAGGCAATAGATTTTTCCTCGATTGATTCTGCTGAGATGGATGAGATTAGTAAGCAAATTGAACATAATAGTTCAGAAGTTGAATCAAGTGAGCAGGATGAATATCTGGATGTTGCATCAATGCTTGCAGATGAAGATGCCATGGAAATGGCTGCTGGGGTTTCAGATAATGACATGGCTGCAGCATATGCTTTGTTTGAAGAATAAAAATGAAATGGGAGAACTTATAAAATGGAAAATGCAAAAATCTCAAATCTTTATGATTTAAATGAGACTATTGCCAAAGAATATTTGGCGAAATATGAATATCCTTGGGAAGCATTGGCTGGAATAAGTGATTTTATTAAGGAAATTGGACCGACACTCGATCCTGAAATTTATGAACAAAGAGGTGAAGATATCTGGGTTGCAAAAAGTGCAACGGTGTTTGAAAGTGCATATCTTCATGGACCACTTATCATTTGTGAGGACGCTGAAATCAGACATTGTGCATTCATAAGAGGAAGTGCAATCGTTGGAAAGGGCTCAGTTGTAGGAAATTCTACAGAGTTAAAGAACGTAATTATTTTCAATAGTGTTCAGGTTCCGCATTACAACTATGTTGGTGATTCTATTTTGGGATACAAATCACATATGGGTGCAGGTTCTATTACTTCTAATGTTAAGTCTGATAAGACATTAGTAGAAGTAAAGGATATTTATGATACAAAGGAAACTATTGCAACTGGAAGAAAGAAATTCGGTGCAATGCTTGGAGATTTTGTTGAGGTTGGATGTAATTCAGTGTTAAATCCAGGCACAGTAATAGGAAGAAACTCTAATATTTACCCTGTATCAAGGGTTAGGGGGGTGATTCCTGCAAATTCGATTTATAAAGATAAGGATAATGTTGTATTTAAACACTAGACTTATTGACAAAAAAATGCAATAATATCAGATGGAATGTTAAAACTCTAACGAGGTTTTAATATAAGACAATCTATTAACGAAAGGAGTCTTAAAATGATTTACACTAAGGAAGTCGAAAACATGTGTCCAATCGCTAAGGGCGCAAAACATGATCCAGCTCCTATCCCAGAAGAGGGTAAGTGGGTACACTCAAAAAAAATTGAGGATATTTCAGGATTTACACACGGAGTAGGCTGGTGCGCTCCACAGCAGGGTGCTTGCAAGCTTTCTCTTAACGTAAAAGAAGGAATTATCGAAGAAGCATTAGTAGAGACAATCGGATGTTCAGGAATGACACATTCAGCAGCTATGGCTGCAGAAATCCTTCAGGGAAAAACAATCCTTGAGGCATTGAACACAGATTTAGTTTGTGATGCTATCAACACAGCAATGAGAGAATTATTCTTACAGATCGTATACGGACGTACACAGTCTGCATTCTCTGATGACGGTCTTGCAATCGGTGCTGGACTTGAAGATTTAGGAAAGGGACTTCGCTCACAGGTTGGTACAATGTACGCAACAAAAGAAAAAGGAGTTCGTTACCTTGAAATGGCAGAGGGTTATGTAACAGGAATAGCTCTTGATGAGAATAACGAAGTAATCGGATACCAGTTCGTTTCTCTTGGAAAAATGACTGATTTCATTAAGAAGGGTGATGACGCTAACACAGCTTGGGAGAAAGCTTCCGGATCATACGGACGTGTTACACCAGAGCAGGGTGCTGTTAAGATCATCGATCCAAGAAAAGAGTAATTAGAAAGGAGAACTGAAATGGCTTTATTTGAATCATATGAAAGAAGAATTGACCAGATCAATGCTGTATTAAACAGCTATGGTATCAGCTCAATCGAAGAAGCTGAGAAAATCACAAAGGACGCTGGACTTAATGTTTATGACATGATTAAAGGAATCCAGCCAATTTGTTTCGAGAATGCATGTTGGGCTTACATCGTAGGTGCAGCAATCGCTATCAAGAAAGATTGTAGAAGAGCTGCTGACGCTGCCGCTGCAATCGGAGAGGGACTTCAGTCTTTCTGTATTCCAGGATCAGTTGCTGACCACCGTAAAGTAGGTTTAGGACATGGAAACCTTGGAAAAATGTTACTTGAAGAGGAGACAGAATGCTTCTGTTTCTTAGCTGGACATGAGTCTTTTGCAGCTGCTGAAGGTGCAATCGGAATCGCAGAGAAAGCTAACAAAGTTCGTCAGAAACCACTTCGTGTTATCCTTAACGGACTTGGAAAAGATGCTGCTCAGATCATCTCACGTATCAACGGATTCACATTTGTTGAGACAAAATATGATTACAAGACAGCTACACTTAACACAGTATATGAGAAACCATACTCAGATGGACTTCGTGCAACAGTAAAATGTTACGGAGCTGACGATGTTCAGGAAGGTGTTGCAATCATGCACAAGGAGAATGTTGGTGTATCTATCACAGGTAACTCAACAAACCCTACACGTTTCCAGCATCCAGTAGCAGGTACATACAAAAAAGAATGTATCGAGCAGGGTAAAAAATACTTCTCAGTAGCTTCAGGTGGTGGTACAGGACGTACACTTCACCCAGATAACATGGCTGCAGGACCAGCTTCATACGGAATGACAGATACTTTAGGACGTATGCACTCAGATGCACAGTTCGCAGGATCTTCATCAGTTCCAGCTCACGTAGAGATGATGGGACTTATCGGTGCTGGTAACAACCCAATGGTTGGTATGACAGTAGCAGTTGCAGTTTCTGTTGAGGAAGCAGCAAAAGCAGGTAAATTCTAATTTAAGTATATAATATATATTATTATAAAATTAAAGTCTGTCGTAAAACGATGTGTTTTGCGATAGGCTTTTTTTATGAGGATTTTGTTGATATTGAATTAAAAAGAGTACAAGCGTATAATGAATGGTATAGGTAGAAGGTACTAATTGTAAGCAGGTTTTTAATCAGCATTAGTGTGAGACATATGAAGAAAAATAATATTATAGATAATGTATTGGTTACATGTTTATCTGTTGTTCTTATATCATCAATTATATTTGTTGGTTGCAGTAACGATACAAAAGATACAGAAACTACTGAGGTAGTTAAGGCAACTGAAGATAGCGAAGTTGAAGATGTTGAAAACGAAGAAACAACTGAAGCCGATGCCGATAGCATCATAGCAGTAGTAGACGACTTCTTCAAACAAGGGTACTACATCAAATAGCAATAAGAGCGGTTCAACAAGTAGCAGTGGAAACACTTCTTTTAAACCAGCTCACCAGCATAACTGGAAAGCAGTATATAGGACAGTTTATCACGATGCAGTTACTTATACAGAGGACCAAGGGCATTATGAGGATAGAGGTTATAGTAGAACAGTTACAGATAGCCAGCTTGGGACGAACAGGCCATTTTTTATATAAAGTTAATGTAGCAAGCCCAAAAGGATATGCAAAGGGTAACGAACAAAAGGCCTTTACCACCTGATAATAAATATAGTTTTTATAAGCAGTAAAATTCTGGTATTTTGTCGTTGAAAACCGTGATTTAAGATATTTTTTTCAAGATTTACTGTATATTTTTAGAATGAATTTTTGAAGCCGTAAAATTATCTCAGTTGGGAAGACTCTCTCTTCTATAAGTGGCGAGCAGAAACATATTCGTCACAGTGGAGGGGGAATCCAGGGGCTGAGATAAAAGCCTCTGACGAATTGCGGGAATGCGCAGAAGAAGATGTCAGTAAATCCCCACTTGCCGTGTAAGTTTCTAGCAAAGGTTACTGGCAGATATGAAAAATTTATATGAAAAATTTATAGTGCATTGTCCAGCTAATCTATGATATAATAGTACCAGCAAAAGCTGATTGTGAGAATATTATTCGAGTAAAAAGCTTACTTAATAAAAATGTATTTTGCTATGACTGCAAGGGTATCCCCAAACGGAAATAGAAAAGGCTATGAATTGGTGAACTCTACCCTTGTGGTAGAGTTTTTTTGTCTGCATATATATTTAATTTAAAGGAGAACGGTATGGTAAAAATAGCGATTTATGGTAAGGGTGGTATTGGAAAATCAACGGTTACAAGCAATCTTGCTGCTGCCTTTTCCACACTAGGAAAAAGAGTAATTCAGATTGGTTGTGACCCCAAAGCAGATTCTACAATGAATCTTTTAAAGGGAACACCTGTAAAGCCGGTGATGAATTATCTTAGAGAAAATGATGAAGATCCTTCTGATTATAGGGAAATCTCAAAGGAAGGATACGGAGGTGTCCTTTGTATAGAAACAGGGGGCCCGACTCCGGGACTTGGTTGTGCCGGAAGAGGAATAATTGCAACCTTTCAGCTGCTTGAGGATTTAGACCTTTTTGAGAAGTTTAAACCAGATGTTGTTTTATATGATGTATTGGGTGACGTTGTATGTGGAGGCTTTGCAGCTCCGATTAGAGAGGGATATGCCGAGCATGTTCTAATTGTCACATCAGGAGAAAAAATGGCATTATATGCAGCCGGCAATATTAATTCGGCAGTAAAGAACTTTGAGGACAGAGGTTATGCTGATGTTTATGGAATTATTCTCAATCATCGGAATGTAGAAGATGAATACAATAAAGTAAATGATTTTGCTACAGAAAATGGACTAAAGATAGTCGGGGAGATTCCTAGAAGTAATGAGATAAACAAATTTGAGGATATGGGAATGACCGTTGTAGAAGGGGATATAGATTTAGACGTCAGTAAAAGATTTATCGATTTGGCTAAGGAACTACTTACATTGAATGAAGAAGGTATTTATGGAAAATAGAGCAATTTTTTTTACAGCAAGAGAACTTGGGGAATGTGGTAAAGATAATATTCCAAAAGAATTACAAAGTAAAGAACATTTGATTTACAGTTCACCGGCTACACTTGCATTCAATTCACCGGGAGCGGAAGGCTTTGGAGTTAAGAGGGCAGGACTGGCTGTTCCAGAATCGATTATGCTTATAGTTGCACCGGGATGCTGTGGCAGAAACACTTCGTTGATTAGTTCTATGCCACAGTACAACGACAGATTTTTTTATTTGAATATGGATGAGACTGATATTGTCACAGGAAGACATCTTAAAAAGATTCCAAAGGCGGTAAAAGAGATAGTAGATTTTTTGGATAAAAAACCGTCAGTTGTGATGATATGCATTACCTGTGTGGATGCACTTCTTGGAACTGATATGGACAGGGTATGCAAAAAAGCGCAGGAGTATGCGGATGTTAATGTGCGACCATGTTATATGTATGCACTTACGAGAGAAGGCAGAAAGCCACCAATGGTTCATGTTAGACAGTCCATATATTCTCTTTTAGAACCGGCAAAGAAGAAATCAACTGTAGTAGATATTCTAGGCTTTTTTGCACCTTTAATTGATAATTGTGAATTGTATGATTTACTTAGACAGATTGGAATAAAAAAGACATATGAAATCTCAAGATGTAAGGATTATGAAGAATATCTGCATATGTCAGAAGCAAATTTTGCGCTTGTTCTAAACCATGAAGCGAGATTTGCGGCAGAGGATTTTAGAAAGAGACTTGGAATTGCCACGATTGAACTAAGTAGATTTTATGATATAGACAGAATAGAAAGACAGTATACGGCTTTGGCAAAGGCTATAGGAGTGGAGTTTGACCAAAGTGAATATTGTTTAAAAGCAAAGCAGAAGATAAGTGAATTTCAGAAAAAGTACCATAATCTCACTTTTGCGATTGGAGAATGTACCAATGCCGATTCTTTTGAACTTGCAGTGGCGCTAATAAAATACGGATATAAAATTTCAGAAATATATGCAACGATAACAGATGAAAACTATTTTTTCGTGGAACAGTTGGCAAAGCTATCACCAGATACAAAGGTTTATTCGAATATGAATCCAACGATGCTAAACTATTGTGCAACAGAAAAAATAGATATATCGATTGGAAAAGATGCAGGATATTACCATAAGGATGTAGCAAATCTCACATGGAATAGTGATGTACAGCCATTTGGATATGAGGGAGTATGTTTGTTTTTTGAAGAATTAGACAAAGTGCTCTCGGATTGGAGGGGAAATCAAGAACGCCCCAGCGTTCTTGCTGCGGAATGCGCGTCAGCTTTGCTGACATCTTCCTCTGCGCATTCCTGCAATCCGCGGTCGGCTTTTATCTCAGCCCCAGGATTGCATCAACCATTGAGACGAATATGTTTAGTTCCGCCACTTATAGAAGTGGGAGTTTCATCAATTGAGATAAAGGGACTTAGAAAATATCTGACACCATTTGCACCTGATCAGTCAGGTGTATCATCCGTTCTCTATGATATGGGCGGTATCACCATTATCTGTGATGCAGGTGGTTGTGCTGGTAATGTCTGTGGTTTTGATGAGCCAAGGTGGTTTGAGACCAAAAGTGCAATTTTTTCGGCAGGTCTTCGTGATATGGATGCCATTATGGGCAGGGATGAGCATTTAGTAAAGAAGCTGTCTCTTGCAATTAAAGATACGAAGCCTAAGTTTGCAGCAATAGTGGGCACACCGGTTCCATCAGTTATTGGTACGGATTATTACGCACTTTTAAAGATGACTGAGAGGAAGGTGGATGTACCTGTAATCGCAATTGCATCTACGGGAATGTCTCTATACGACAAGGGAGCAGAAGCAACTTACTGTACACTGATGGAAAAGTTTTTAAAATTAGATGATGAAAATCATAAGAATACAGCATATGTTTTGGGCGCTAATCCATTAGATACTTCGTATAAGAAACCATATGACATGTATAGAGAATATTATTTGAAAAAGGGTTTTGAAAAAGTAGTAGTCATTGGAGATGAGAATACTTTAGAAGAACTAAATCATTTTTCTGTTAACAGTGAGGTTTTTGTTGTAGCCCCTAGTGGAGCAAAAGCTGCCAGATACATGGAGAAAAGATATGGTATTTCATACGTGATAGAGAATGAACCGGGAATAGAGCATATTATTTCAAAATTGTCGGATGTTAAAATCGAAGATAAAAAAATACTTGTAATAGAACAGCAGGTTAGTGCCAATTCTCTTAGAAAATATTTGTTGGAAAAAAATGCAAAATCAGTCACAGTGGCTACCTGGTTTATGCAGCTGGATGCTTTAAAAGAAGAAGGAGATATAAATCTGAAAGAGGAAGACGAATGCCAAGCGCTTCTTAATAATAATGAGTTTGACATTATTATTGCGGATTCAATGCATCAGAAGATGATTAAAGAATTCAAAGGAATTTTTGTACCAATTAATCAATTTTCAATATCGGGAAAGTTGGTGGAAGATGAGAGAGATTCTTACTAAAAAAATCAGGGTATATGGAATCGTTCAGGGGGTTGGCTTTAGACCCACAGTTAGCAGACATGCATTAGCTCTTGATGTTAAAGGAACCGTATGCAATAAAGGACCTTATGTAGAGATTATCGCACAGTCGGATGAGAAAATCTTATATGAGTTTGAAAATCTGATAAAAAACAAAGCCCCTAAGAGAGCCATAATTCTTAAAATAGATTCGGAAAAAATTCATACAGAAGAACAGGTATATGAGGAATTTACCATAATTGAGAGTGAAAAAGAAAAAGGTGATATTCTGATTCCGCCGGATATCGCAACCTGTGATGAATGTAAGGCGGAGCTTTATGATAAAAGTAATCGCAGGTATCTTCATCCTTTTATTAATTGCACCTGTTGTGGACCTAGAATGACCATTTTGGAAAATTTGCCATATGACAGAATAAGAACCAGTATGAAAATTTTTCCCATGTGCAGTGAGTGCGAGACAGAATACAATGAGCCTTCAAGCAGGAGATATGACGCACAGCCTGTTTGCTGCAATCATTGCGGGCCGAAGCTATATATTCTGGATGCTGATGAAGATGATACTAATGATCCTATTACTGTTGCAAGACGGACTATTTTGGAAGGTGGAATCGTTGCAGTGAAAGGAATCGGAGGTTTTCATCTATGCTGCGATGCGAAGAATGAAAAGGCTGTGAGCCTCCTTCGAACCAGAAAAAAACGTCCCACAAAGCCATTTGCTGTCATGATGAAAAATTTGGAAACTGTAAGAAGAGAATGTGAGGTGGTTGAGGCGGCACAGGAGATTTTGACTGGGCACCAAAAACCAATAGTACTGCTACAAAAAAGAGATGCTTCTTCTGTTGCAGATTCTGTTGCACCCGGCAATCCAAAGCTTGGAGTGATGCTTCCATATGCACCGGTTCAGATGCTTTTGTTTGATTATGATGATGACGTAGAGATGACAGATTGTCTTGTAATGACAAGTGGCAATTCTTCTGGTGTTCCTATTTGCAAGGATGAGGAATCAGCAAGAGAAGAGCTTGGATTTTTGAGTGACAAAATATTATCGAATAACAGACCAATAAGACTTCGTGCTGATGATTCGGTAATGGATTTATTCCTGGAAAAGCCATACATGATTCGCCGTTCGAGGGGCTATGCACCGCTTCCTTTTGTGGTAGATACCAATTCCACTAGAAATGTACTGGCTGTAGGAGGCGAGTTGAAAAATTCTTTCTGTGTGGCAAAAGGCGATATGTTCTATATTTCCCCATATATTGGAGATATGGAGCAGTTAAAGACGATGGATGCCTTTAGAGATAGTAGCAGGGTTTTTCTTGATATGTTAGAAGTGGAGCCTGAGACTATAGTTTGCGATATGCATCCTCTTTACAACACTTCTTTGATGGCAGAGGAATTTGGTAAACCTGTTATTAAAGTCCAGCATCATTTTGCACACATTGTAAGCTGTATGGCTGAAAATAATTATCTTGGAAAAGTAATAGGTGTTGCTTTGGATGGAACCGGATATGGAACAGATGGTTCTATTTGGGGAGGTGAAATCTTAGAAGCTGACTGCTGTGATTTTACCAGATTAGAGTCAATAAAACCATTTAAACAGATTGGTGGAGATGCATCTTCCCGTGACGGATATAGAATTGCTGTATCTATGATTTATGGTATTTATCGAGAAGAGGAAATGCCAAGAGAAAAGACGATTGAGACTGTAGAACAGTTGAAGCTATGTGAATCAGATGATGCAAAGGTGATTATGGCTTGTTATGACAAGAATATTAACAGTGTAGTATCCACAAGTGCAGGTCGACTTTTTGATGCAGTCAGTGCAGTGCTGGGAATAAAATACAGCTCCACTTTTGAGGGAGAGGCTTCACAAAATCTGATGTACGAGGCACAGCGGTTTGATGCTTCAAAACTAGCTGGAGTGGAAGTAGAAAATGATTCTGATAACTGGAATTTGAATAATACAGATTTATTATTTGAGAGGATTCTAGAAGCTAGACTTTCAGGTGTGGAAATAAGCGAACTGGCTTATTATTTTCACGAGAGACTTTCACATATGATTTGTAATTCCTGTGTGAAGGCAAGAGAGAAAAACGGCCTAAGACCTGTGGCATTAAGTGGAGGCTGCTTCCAGAATGTTCTACTTTTAGAGCTGACAAAAAGATATTTAGAAAGAGAAGGTTTTACTGTTTTGATCCATAGTCTCGTTCCGCCGAATGATGGGGGACTTGCACTTGGTCAGGCAGTTATTGGACTTATGAAAGGAGAATAGAAATGTGTGTTGGATTATCAGCAAAGGTTGTAAAGGTTAGTGATGGAACTGCAGTTGTAGATGCTTCCGGAGCAAAAAGAGAAGTGTCAGTTGAACTGCTTGATGAGTTAGAACCAGGCGATTATGTAATGGTTCATGCTGGTGTTGCAATTGCAAAGATTACTGATGACGATGAAAATGAAGCAGAAGCTGTATTGGAGGATATTTTATAATGGCAGGATGCGATAATGATAATAAAAAGACTGCAAGAGAAATAATCACAGGCTATGATGGGAAAAAAATTCGTATCATGGAGGTGTGTGGAACTCATACACATGAGATATTCAGACTAGGAATCAGAAACATATTACCTGAGAATATAGAACTGATTTCTGGACCGGGCTGTCCTGTATGTGTTACACCGGTTGGATTTATTGATGAGGCAATTTACCTGGCAAAAAAAGGGGTGACGATTACCACATTCGGTGACCTTGTAAAGGTGCCAGGAACAGTGGGAAGTCTTGCAACAGCAAGGGCAGATGGGGGAAAAATAAATATTGTATATTCACCACTTGATGCAGTAGAGTACGCAAGAGAAAATCCGGGCGAACAGGTTGTGTTTTTATCCGTTGGATTTGAGACAACAACGCCTGCTAGTGCACTTGCGGTGGAAAAGGCAATTGAATATGGACTTGATAATTTTTCTTTACTCACAGCAAATAAGACAATGCCAAGCGCATATTACAAATTAAAGGATTACGTAGATGTGTATCTTTATCCGGGACATGTCAATGCAATCACAGGTACTATGCTTTGTGAGTCTCTTGTAGATGAAGGAATCAGCGGTGTTGTTGCGGGCTTTACAGCAAATGAATTATTAGTTGCGATTGCAGCTGCTGTGCAGAAATCCCAAGAAGGAAAACCATTTTTTGTAAATGCATATCCAAGAGTGGTGACACGAGAAGGAAGTCCATCAGCCAAGGCGTTGGTAGATAAATATATGGTTGAGTGTGACACAATCTGGCGTGGACTTGGAGTAATAGAAAAATCCGGAATGAAGCTTAGAGATGAGTATTCTTCCTGGGATGCCAGAATTAAATATGACATGCCACCAATTGAAGGAAAAGAAAATCCAGCGTGCAGATGTGGAGAGGTCTTACAGGGAAACTGTAAGCCGATGGATTGTCCGATGTTTAAAAAAGTCTGCAATCCACTTCATCCGGTTGGGGCATGTATGGTTTCAAGTGAAGGTGCATGCAGTGCCTATTATACATATGGGGAGGAAGTAGCAAAATGACAGAAACAGTAACACTTGCTCATGGAGCAGGGGGAGAACAGACAAGTGAATTAATAGACAGAGTATTTAAAAAATATTTCAGCAATGAGTTTTTAACAGCAGATGATGCCGCAGTTCTTACACCACCTGTAGGAAAAATGGCCATGACAACGGATGGATTTATCGTTTCTCCGGCATTTTTCAATGGGGGAAATATAGGTAAGCTTTCTATTTGTGGAACAGTAAATGACCTTTCCTGCATGGGAGCAAAACCACTTTATCTTACATGTTCTTTTGTGATAGAGGAAGGCTTTGAGATGGATAAGCTTGAACAGATTGCAAAGGCTATGGCTGATACTGCCAAGGAATGTGGTGTTGCAATAGTTGCAGGTGATACAAAGGTTGCAGGAAAAGGACAGGTTGATGGAGTTTTTATCACTACAACAGGTGTTGGCCAAATAGCAGAGGGTGTAAATACTTCTGGAACAAGAGCAACCGTTGGGGATGCAATTATTGTAACAGGTGATGTGGGAAGACATGGTTGTACAATTCTTTTGGAGAGAGATGAATTTGGAATAGAGGCAGATGTGAAAAGCGACTGTGCGCCACTTTGGTCAGCAGTAGATGCAATGATTAAAAACGCTGATGATATTCATGTAATTAGGGACGCTACAAGAGGCGGAGTTGGAACTGTCTTATATGAGATTGCAGGTCAAAGCCAGGTTGGTATTGAACTTTTTGCTGATAAGATCCCTGTTGCTCCTGAAGTAAAGGGTGTATGTGGAATGCTTGGATTAGAGCCTCTTTATCTGGCATGCGAAGGAAGACTTGTGGTATTTGCCCCACAGCAGGAGGCGCAGAAGATTGTCGATGCATTAAAGGAAACACCGTATGCACAGGGTGCCACAATTATTGGACAGGTTACTGATACTAATGTTGGAAGAGTTGTGACAACTACTGAGATTGGTTCTAAAACATTTTTACCAAGACCAGGAGGAGAACTTTTACCGAGAATCTGTTAGGGGGGATTTTATGTCAACGAGGGTCGCTGTGATTTCAATCATTGTTGAAAATGATGAAAATATAGATGTTATGAATCAGTTGTTGAGTGAGTATTCGGAGTATATCATAGGGCGAATGGGGATCCCTTATCGTGAGAAAAAGATAAACATCATAAGTGTTGCCATTGATGCACCTATGGATAAAATAAATACACTTACAGGAAAATTGGGAAGACTAGATGGTATTTCAAGTAAGACTGCCTATTCTCAGATTATTAGTGAAGTGGAGGAACTAGATGGATAATCTTTGTATCAATGAGGTTGAGTTTAATAAGCCCTTTTATAATGGTCTTGAGTTTAATGCACCAGTTCATGGCACATGGAATATTGTTCATATTGGAATGAATGTTCCAGAGGCTATCCAGATTTATGTGTGCTCCAAAAACTGTATGCGTGGTGTAGTTCTTACTGCTGCAGAGATGAACGCAACGGATAGATTTTCCTATGTGATTATAGAAGAAAAAGAAATGCTCTATGGTGATGTGGAAAATCTTACAATAGAAGGTGTTACGGATGTTCTGAACAAGCGAAAAGAATTGCCAAGGGCTGTTGAATTATTCACAGTTTGTGTTCATCATTTTCTAGGGTGTGACCAAAATCGGATTTATCGTGAACTGGAAAAGCGTTTTCCAGCTGTTACTTTTTTTAGATGCTATATGGACCCAATTATGCAAAAGCAGGGACTTACCCCGGATCAGAAGCTAAGAAGGGCGATTTTTGAAAAATTGCCTGCATATGATGAGGATGAGGTTTCAAAAAGAACAATCTCAGTGCTGGGTAGTGATTTTTTGCTGGATGAGCAATGTGATATTTTAAATATGGCAAATCGTTTCAATCTGAGGGTTAATCAACTTCCTGCATGTAAGTCTTTTGATGAGTATTTACTATTGTCAAAGGCGAATGTATTAGTCGCTATTTACCCTCCGGCAAAAGCTGGTGTAAGTGCATGTGCTGCAAGGATACAAAATGATTTTCTATACCTGCCTTCATCGTTTTCATATGAAGAAATTGATACAGAAATAATCGAATTGTTTGGGAGATTTTCAATAGATAAAAATGAATGTCTGTCGTATTGTGATCAAATGAAAAACAAATGCAATGAGCTTATTTCCTGTATCAAAAAGCAAATTGGAAATACAGAGCTTGTGATTGATTATACTGTTCATCCGAGAATTTTGGGCCTTACAAAACTTTTATTAACTAATGGTTTTAATATCACAAAAATTTATGCAGATTCTTTTAATCCTGAAGAGGAAAAGGATTTTATCTGGTTGGTAAAAAATTATCCAGATACAAGGATTTTGCCAACAGTAAATCATAATATGAGACATACATCAAGAATTAACGAAAAACCGGTTGTAGCAATTGGACAGAAGGCTGCATGGTTTGAGGGAACTTCGCATTTTGTAAACCTCGTATCCGGTGGAAATCTCTGGGGATATGATGGAATAAAAAAGATATTTGAGATGATTCTTGATGCATTTTTGTATGAAAAAGATACAAGAGATATTGTACCAAGAAAAGGATTGGGGTGTGAGAGCTGCTTATGAAAAATACATATACAATTATCCCGGTATATTCCGGTGATGTCTCAGGCGTATGCTCCGCGCTTTATGAATTAGGCGGTCTTACGGTGATTCATGATCCTTCCGGATGCAATTCCACATACAATACACATGATGAGACCAGATGGTATGACAATGACAGTAATATTTTCATCTCAGGGCTTTGTGAGCGAGATGCAATAATGGGGAATGACATGAAATTTTTGGCAGATATTAGAATAGCTGCAAAAGATTTAAAGCCTGAATTTATTGCCCTTGCAAGTTCTCCAATTCCATATATGAATGGAACGGATTTTAAGGGGATAGCCAGAAAATTAGAGAAAGATTTGGGAATACCTGTCTTTTATGTTCCAGCAAATGGAATGCATGATTACACAGTGGGAGCAGGACTTGCGTTTGAGAAGCTTATAGATTTTATGGAGGATACTCCCAAAATAAAAAATGCTGTAAATGTTCTTGGTCTTACTCCTTTTGAGTATGATTTTGAGGTCGCGGTAAATGGAATTAAGAGATTTTTATCAAATGCCGGTTTTTCAATAAATTCTTCTATTGCTATGGGATTAGATGATAAAGCTGCAAAATCAAATATTAATTGGAAATCGGCTGGAGCGGCAGAGGTTAATCTTGTAGTATCCTCAACTGGACTTAAACTGGCACAGGCGATGGAGAAGAAATTCGGTATACCATATGTGCTAGGTACTCCGGTAAATGATTTTTCAAAGGATCTGACACTGGCTCTTTATGATGCCATTCAAAACAGGAAGTCACAGAAGGCATATGACTGCTATGCTTCACAGGATAAAAGCAAAGTGGTTATAATTGGAGAACCCGTAGTAAGTGAGTCAATTGCCTGTGATATCAGAAAAAAATATAAGGTGTCTGCAAGCTGCCTTACTCTGGTTGAGACGTACAAGGATATAATACTTGATAATAGTGTTGCCATTGAAGGGGAAGAGGGATTGATGGAATTCTTTTCTACATATTCCGCAGAAGAGTTGCAGAATACAATTATAATTTGTGATCCTCTTTTTAAACCAGTTCTTCCTGAATGTAAGGCAATAATTGATTTGTCTCATCAGGCTTTTTCGGGACGATGCTTTTATAAAAACAGAGTTGATTTTCTCACGAAGGATTTGGTTGGTAAATATTTTGATAAAAATGAATTTTTATATGAAAAAGATTTTTCGAGAATCGATAAAATCAAAAATGAAAGAAATATTTCAAAGGAAGACTTTAAATGGTTACTTACCGAAAAGGATAATGATGTAATTAATTATTTGGCAAAATCAGCACGCAAAGTTGCAGATAATGTATATGGCAAGAAAGTATATATTCGAGGTCTTATAGAATTTTCAAATTATTGTAAAAATGACTGCTATTATTGCGGTATCAGAAGAAGTAATTCAAATGTCTCCAGATACAGATTAAGTGAGGAAGACATATTACTTTGTGCAGACAAAGGTTATGAGCTTGGGTATAGAACCTTTGTGCTTCAGAGTGGTGAAGATTTATTTTTTACAGATGAAAGGATTTGTAGAATACTATCAAAAATTAAAGCTAAATATCCGGATTGTGCAATTACGTTATCGATAGGAGAAAAATCAAAAGAAAGCTATAAAAAATATTTTGATGCCGGAGCTGACAGGTATCTGCTTCGCCATGAAACCGCAGATGAAAAGCATTACCAAAAGCTTCATCCCAGAGAGTTGTCATTATCGAATCGAATGAGATGTCTTCGGGATTTAAAGGATATAGGTTATCAGGTGGGCTGTGGTTTTATGGTTGGCTCGCCGTATCAGACTCTTGATGAAATCTATGAGGATATTTGTTTTATTAGAGATTTTAAACCTCATATGGTGGGAATCGGGCCATTTATTCCACACAAGGATACACCGTTTAGAAATTTTAGTGAGGGAACACTTGAGATGACACT
>JBGVKW010000077.1:0-6707 GCA_045123895.1 Agathobacter sp. | reverse complement strand
CGTGATGTCAACGCCTTCGGTCATCATCCTGTTGATTTCTGTAAAAAACATGACAATTACTTTTATTGATTGTGATTTTTCCTGATGAATTCCATTCATAGGACTATCCCTATCGGGTTCGACTTCATTTGTGAAGCACCCGCAGGGCCGATGACGGCAACAGACAAGAAAATCCGCCGGAATACAACCACAGAGTGTGTGGAGATTCTGACGGATTAGTTCTCCGAACGGTTCTTGGATGTGCCCGGAAGAGGAATCTACATTTGCGGATACAAATGAGTGAAGCCGAAATTGGATTTAATTTTTCAACATTATTTTGTATCCATATTTTCTTTAGTTTTCCTCATTTTTCAACTCTTGGCTACTCGTGAATCACACAGGTTCCATCAATGTCTACTGCTATATACATCTTCTTTAATCTTTGATTTCAACAAAATACTTATTCAATATTTGGATTTAAAAATATATTTGCTTATATTGCACGCAAAGCTTTTACGACAAGAATCTATGACCTAGTAGTAGCGTAATTGCGTTCTACGTGACAGGCAAAAGAAACAACATAGATTAAGTAAAGATCTAGTGTTTTCACATAATATCATTAATTGATATATTATTCCCATTTTCAAATTAATAAAAGCACAACTATGAAACCTATTATTTCTACTACTATCCTCTTATTAGTTTTCCTTGTATCAGGATGTGAAAATGATTTGGGATTAGGAACAGAAGAATATAACGAATCTTTAGAAATTTTATCTAATAGTGGTTATTGCTTTCACGAAGGACAAACCATTTTAGGCGGTAAGATTGAAATACCCTATTCCATTGAAAATCTGCGTAAAGCTTTCGCTTCTATCCCAATAGAGACAAGAGCCGGTATATCGATTGAAGATATTCAACCAACGCATTATTATGTCAGATTCTCCCCAAAAGACGTGGAACAATTAGATATTTTAATCAATATACCTGAACTTATGTTAAGTGAGGTTCCTCTTGATCGTGAGATTCTTGTTGGAGGAATTTCTTACCATGATCCGGAATTACCTTTAACACAACCAACATATCAATATACTACCTTGGAAGTTCCGTATTGGAGGTCATTAGTAGACACATTATCCGTAGAATGCGAGGTGCTTATTGAGGCGTATATGCCAGACTATTTAACAAAAACAAAGTCTTCAGATGATCTTATACTTCTTCCGGATGCATTTTATCAGACACTGATAAAAGAAGCTTACTCTATTACTGGAACAGAGTATGATTTTCTTCCTGAAACGAGAGGATCCGGTTGGAATCCTACAGGCAGAATAAGAGCCTATGATAATGTAGCCGGCGACTATGTGCCGATTCAAGATGTTGTAATCCGTGGTACTCATCTCTTAAAAATCAAAGAAACAACCACTGACTCAAACGGTTATTTTACATTACCGTCATTCAACAATGCTGTAACTTTGAAAGTTGTCTGGGAAGGAGATAGGTGGGATGTTCGTGATGGAAATTTAGGACAAGCAATATATGATGGACCAAAATTAACCGGTGGCTCATGGAATCTTGATATTTCATCAAGTTCTACTGAAAGTTGTAATATCTCTGCTGTTTTCAGAGCTGCAAGACGTGTTTACAACGGATATAATTATGGATTATCAAAACCAGCGAATTCTAGAAGAGAGAAAATTGCATATATACATAAGGAAATAGCAGGAATAAATGGTGATTACAATCGTCAGGCCGGTGCTGGTATATGGTCTGATATAAGGATCGCAGGAAAGAATAGTAGTGGATGGCGTCTTCCTTCAGAGTTGTTTAGTACTACCTGCCATGAACTTGGCCATGCTGCGCATTATACTAATGCAAAGAATAATTACAAGGACAGCGAGTCAAGAGTACGTGAAAGTTGGGCGAGATTTCATCAGTATCTATGTACAATAAAAGAATATACTGATTTGGGCGTTGTTTCTAATTTATGGAGTTACGATTGGCGGGGAATTATGGTTCCTGATGCAAAGTATAACTTCCAGTATTTTGATTCTTCAGATGATCACTATCAGACTTATACGTCGTTGTTTATAGACATCTATGATACATACAACCAGCATAATTATTCTACCTCGTACATAAATGATATCGTGTCTGGCTTCCCTGTTTCTTCACTTGAAGGAGTCGTCTATGGAAGAACTACTTTTGCGGCTATCAAGGAACATTTTTTAGGTATAGTTAATACTACAGGTGCTAATTTTGGTATGACTAATACTTCTGTCGATGAACTATTCTCAATCTATAATGGTTTTTAAATCTATGCCGTATGAAGATTTTGTCAAGAATATTCTTTGCCTTAAGCATAAGTTTGTTATTCTGTTCTTGTAACGACCAACAAGTGGAGCCAGATGCAACAATCTATGTCACTTTCGTAAATAATTCTAGTCATACAATTTCTGTTACGTTTGACGGAATTGCGTCGTGGTGTAAGATTGAGAACTTTACGATAATCCCTAATGATAAGGTGACATTTAGTTATGATGGACATGCAATAGGCATTTTTAAGGCTACTGTTACATATGATAATAAAATATCCATTATTCATGAAATAGGTGAGACCTCTATATCTGAAGGGCTAAGAAATATTTGCTGTCATGAATCACTCTGGTGGGAGAAGACTTACGATAATAACGTCGGAAATAAAGCATATTATACATACATATTCAATGATGAGGATTATTTATTTGCTGTAAATATGAATTGTTAAGTATGTTGATATTTAACTAGGCTAGCAATTATTTGGAACAACAGGAGTAATTGCCAGTCATGCGAGGAGATAACTCTGGAACAAAAGTCGATTTCCATCCTGAGTCAATTAATGTAAATGGAGTAATCACAAAGTGCATAGAATTCGATGTATCTCGTCCAAATCAGAATGAACTGGAATGGAGTGACAACAAACTGTCGGCAAATGGCCATAGTGCTTTCGAATTCAAATCTGACAATCAGGATATTGCATTGAGGTTTGGGATTCCGAATAAATTAAGACCACACTAACACTCTAACTAAAGATACAGGCACCTCAATTCAAAGGGGTGCCTGCATCTTTATTACTATATTACTTTATGTCTAGTTACCATTGGTCTTCTTGTTGCATAGATCCTGGATTTCCTTCGGTCACTGACTTGTATCTACTGTCGGGTTGGCAGCCTTGTCTTGCGCCCAGAATTCCGGAGTCTTCATCGCCTCTCTCGTCTGCGTTTTCAGAATAGGAATCACAATAGGATACAATATCTAATTTTTCATAATTCAATATTGGATATTACTATGAATTTGCTTATATTGCGAACAAATTTATAGTAATGTTGGTTTCTCTAATGTTTTATCTTCCTGATATGGAAGGCCTTCATTCTTGGCATACGAATAAAGTATGCCAACATTAGAACCTATGTTCCCTGTTACAGAATGGGGACATTTTCTTAGCATGTAACCAATATTAGTAATCATTGATAAATACTACTATGAAAACTAGATTCTTTATCTTATTAGGCATCTTTAGTTTCATGTTATTATCATGCGAAAAAGATGCTCAGGAGTCAATTACACCTCCTGATAATAAAAATACTGAATTGGCCACAAAGTCAGCCTACGATGATTTGTACACATGGGTTTGTGATGCCTGCAACACTAGAAACTCAAAAGTATTTTCTATCTGTCGTTCTTGTGGAACAGAGTATTCTCCAGAACACGTAGATTATATTATTGAACGATGGAGAGAAGTGCAGACAATAATCACAACATTCCCAATACAGGGAGAGCCAGAAGAAACTGTTCAATTAGCCTCTAATTTATTTACAGCCGTAGAAGTTCCTGCATGGTATAATACTTCGCATTCCATCAGTATCTATAACTCCTATTTGAACAGCCTAGTTATACCTCCTGATTATGTTGAAGCTTTTAATTATGCATGGTATAAAACAACCAGAATATTATATCCGGGTCAGCATAATAAAAATAATATTGAGTCTTCATTTACTAGATGGCGCTTAAGTGTCGCAGGTGCTTTAACAGGCCAAAAGGGTAGTGGTATTAAAGATGGAACACAAGCTGCCGTTGAAGCTTTTGTTGATTATTGATCCTAATGTTTCTATATGACTAAAATATTTACTTATATCCTAATAGCGGCTTCTTTGATTTCTTGCAGCGTAGGTAATAAATCTCAAAAATCGGAATTTACTAGTAGCCTACCTGCTAGCCTAGAAATTTTTCGGATAGATCTTGATGAAGTTGTTGACACTAAGACTCTAATGCAAAAAAACATGCTTAACACATGGATCTTTGTAGAAGGAAACTTAGGTTCAATAAACTGGGGCGCTGGCGATAAAATTATAGGAATGAATTACTGGAATGATAATGTAAAGCAACAAGAAAGTAAGATTGTTATACATAAAGAGAAACCTTTGAACTTTTCTATAGAAATTGGAAATAAGTACAATCGGGGTTATAGAATCCAGGTTCGGATAACGGAAAACAATATATGTGTGGGAGACATATCATATTGGGGACAACACATTTGCACCTATAAGGGACGAATCACTTATCTTCAATAACTTTCCCACTGCAATAAAAATACAGGCACCCCTTTGAATAGAGGTGCCTGTATTTTTATTACTATATTACTGTGCGCAGTTGCTATAAGTCTTCTTGAAATCCTCTTCTCGTATCATAAAACAATAATTCATCGTGGTATAATTCTTTCGAGAATCTTCTCCACTTTCAAGATTGCAGTCTGACAAATCAAAAGGTGTCCTTTGGTCGTTGTTGCGATCTGCATATCTCCAAGTTCTTGTAATCTCTATTCCTTCAATAGTCGCACATACTGTGATGGCTGCGTCATTGTAGTTGGTGAAGAATTTGTCGATAGCAATCGAACCCGATTCTGCAGGATAATTCTCGGTTTCCGCTATCTTAGAAAACTCATCGGGAGCAATCGAAAAATTTGAAGAGCAATACCAATTAGTTGGACAAACCATATTTAATTGCACGGAAAGTGTGCTTCCAGTGCAATTCATAATGATTAATTGTCCACATTCTTGTGGAGAAGGAGCACACCCCGCAAGAACGCATAAACCAAGGATGATATTTATCATTTTCATAATCCTTTGTTCTTCATTTCTGTTTGGATGGCAGCCTTCTTAGAGGGGTACTTATTGCACAAGGCTGTCATCAGAGAACTCATATCTTCGGTGCTAGAAGACATACAAGAGTAGATTTGTCCCGGAGTTAATGTGCCTTTGATTAGTAGAGAAGATAATGTGGAGACATATTTATTGAAGAAATATGAACGACTCTGACCACTGGAGGGTGATAACTCAGACAATAAAGACTTTCTAATATAGTTCTCTATACTGAAAGCATATGTCTCAGAAACTTCACAAAAGTCTTCTCCTTCAGTTCCTGTTCCACCCGTTCCATAGAGATTTATATTGTCGCCATGAGTCATTTCATACCAAATAAGTTTTCCATAATTCCACTCGCCAATAGAAGAAAAATGACTAGCATGTGATAGTTCATGAAAAGTTGTAGCATATAACTCATTATATGTCTTATTGTATGTATTGATTAAAATATCTGCTTGATGGAATTACTGTATTCCAAATTTTAAGATTATCAATATAATCTGCTATATTTTTCTTACTTTGTTTTAATTGCCTTTCATCTTCTTGTTGTATAGATCCTGGATTTCCTTCGGCCACTGACTTGTATCTACTGTCGGGTTGGCAGCCTTGTATTGCGCCCAGAATTCCGGGGTCTTCATCGCCTCTCTCATCTGCGTCTTCAGCATAGATATCATCGAATCTGATATTGGAGCATTTAATCACGACTCTGTATCATAATTAAATATAAGATCTTTCGAATCCGTCTATATAGCTTCCGCTTGGTCTTTCACCTTTTCGCAAAAACATCGAAGTTCATTATCCTTCTCAATCAAAGCGGCAGGAGAAAGGTGCGCTATTATACCTGGCGCATGGCGTAGCTTTCCGTATCTCAATTTTTGCCTTTTACCATTTCTAGGCTCAAGCATAAACTTCTGACGAAGTATCGTAGTCAATACATCAGAGGCCTTATGCTGCAGGTGTTCTATATCCTTGCCTGCTATTGAATGATGATCAGCGACATGCGCCTCCTGACCTGTAAATCGCAAATATCCCTCATCGGCAGCCCAATCCTCTATTGCCTGAGGCTGCTTGAGAAACCAGGCCTCCATTTCCTGAATCCAAAAACATATTCGAGATTTGCGGTCTTCAGGAATACAAATGTAATCTTCCACCAGACCATTGAACCAATCTTCACGCAGTTCAGGGACTCTATCCAAATCCACATAGAGATATGTCGAATGAGTGAAATCAGAGTTGATGAACTCCTTGACTGCATTTTTATAGCCTGCACATTTCTTGACAACAATTGTAACATCCTCTCTCCCCAAGGCTTTCTGCATAAACCTGTTCAGTTCTTCTCTCAATGCTTCCGAATTAGACGCAGTGGTAGCATCAACATTGCCATTGATGACCCCACCTTCAACGTAGACATGAATTACCATCTTTTGCCTCCTATCTCCCCATTAAGCCACAACTGTCCTGGGAGCAGATCACCTGCTCGGTCAGCAAAGTCATCCTCACTATATCTTACTATTCCCGTCTCATTGTTCTCATTCTTTTCGAATACCAGTA
>JBGVKW010000076.1:0-2697 GCA_045123895.1 Agathobacter sp. | reverse complement strand
CACGGCTAATGATGATTCATTCAGACATTTCGGGAACTGGGTGAAAGAACTGGAAATCCTTGACAAGAACAATCTGTTCTGGGGATATCACTTGCAGGAAGGGTATGAAAAGAGGGTGGAGCTATGCAGATACGATCCCAAGGAATCATCCCCTAAACATAAAGCCAAGAATGAAGTCTGGAAAGACTTGATAGTACAGGTGGTGCAGGAAGTCGTTGGCTAAGACCCAAAACTCAAGTAGGTATTATTAAAATATATAAAGATGGAACAGAAGAATATAAAGATGTCATTCATTAGCACAATACTTCTTGGGTTGATCTTGACTATGATACAAGGCTGCGATTACAAAGATAAATATTACGTTAAAGCCTTAACAGAAGTAGGAAAAGATACAACGTACTGCATTGTAGATAGAAGGAATAATAAAATTGCATATGCTGGTTATAATCCAATATCTAAAGAAGAGGTTATCAACGGGACCTATATTTTCATAGAGAATCTTGAAACGGAGGAATGTTCTGATAGAATCATAGTCTGTGATCCAGCTCAACAGCTTGTATTTGTTGCTTACAACCTAGGTTGGTGCTTTGGCTTTGAAGGAGATGATTTTCAACAATTATTAAAGGTAGATAATGCGTATTCAATCAAAAAACTAGATTTGAAGAACAAAGAGATTCATATACAGTTTTTCAATAACGATATTTTATCTTTAGAACTCAATGATATCTATAAGTATTAATCTGAAATGATGTTTTCAGTAAGTATAGATGGAAACGAAATATATAAATTATATGATTTTCATTCCTGCTATCCTCAATAATTAATATTTAGATAAGTATTCACAATGAAAACGATAAAACATTTGATGACAATTGTCTTCCTGTTGTGCGGTCTGACTGCACTGGGAGGCGAACGAGGGTATGACCGGAAAGATCTGGTCGGTACCTATAAGTATAATGACACAAAGGAATATGTTCTGAACCTGCATCTGCATTCGGACAACACCTTTATGGTGGCCGGCACGGCCAATGATGATTCATTCAGACATTTCGGAAACTGGGTGAAAGAACTAGAAATCCTTGACAAGAACAATCTGTTTTGGGGATATCATTTGCAGGAGGGTTATAAGAAAGTTAAAGGATTATATCCTTATGGAAAGCCGGTCTTTTATAATGGTAAAAACTATATTACTCCTGATAGAGATGGACATAATGGTGGTGTTTGGAAAATGGCGAAAAAAGAGAAAGATCTATATAATAGAAATACAAGAATGGGTACATATGATGCAGAACTAAATAAAATTGGAGACTAGCTATGAAATTGGAGGAAAGGATATTTAAGCGACTAAATGATTTATATTGGGCGAGAAAGACCAACGACGTTGTAAAATATTCACCAGATGGATATAATGAGCAGGGGGTTTATTGTAGAGACGAGTGGTCAAGTATATGTGATATCGGAAGAACTTTTTCAGGAGTGACCCTGACTGAAGATGATTATCTGGAGGTCGAGAACAATTATATCAATTGTGCTGTGGATATAATGACTCAATCAGGTTGCAAGTATCTTACAATAGGATATATTGAAGATTATAATCATATCGGATATAAGTATAAATCACGCATTACCAAGGATCAGCTCGCTACCATACTACGCGATATGTTAAGGGAAAATATATATTGCGTACTGGTCAATTTGAAACATAAAGTAATGATAGACGTCGGATATGATTATTATATGCATATTGTTTGTCCGATAGATAATCTAAAATTGAAGATATTAGTGGAATCGCACAATCTTTATCTTAACCCTCGTTCCCGAAATTATCGGATATATATATGATAAGATTCTTCGCTTTGCTTAGGATGACCGGAGCGGGCGAAGGATTCAAATCACACTTTAAAACAGAATATAACAATGAGAACGATAAGACATTTGATGACAATTGTCTTCCTGTTGTGCGGCCTGACTGCACTGGGAAGCGAACGAGGGTATGACCGGAATGATCTGGTCGGAACCTATAAGTATAATGAGATGCCTGGATTCAATACCAGACTGGAATTGCATTTACGTGGTGATAGCACGTTTGTGATTTTTAACGAGGTTATGTCCGGATATTATGGTAAATGGGAAGTCAAGGAGAATAAAATTTTCTTGAATTTTGACAAACGTGAACAAAATCCGTTGCAAGGATATGACCAATGGGGTCAGTATGTGGTGAAGGAACTGGAAATCATCGGCGGAAACAGGCTTCAATGGGGACACTTTGAGGTATATGGTTCAGAGACAGGGCCGGCATTATATTTAGATAGGTTTCATAATGATCTGGTAGGTGAATATTACTTTGAGGCAGGAGAAGTCGAACTGTCACTGCTTGAAGATTATACATATAAACTATTATGGCATCAGGAAAGGGTTGCAGGCAGATGGTATTCAGATGGTAAAAATGTCATATTAAAGATCAGTCAGTTATATCATCCTCTTTTCAATACGGATCGGATAAAATTGAGGGTGCGTAAAGGTGGCAGACTTTCTTTTAAGAAGCCATATTCCAGATTGTCTTGTCCTGAGATAGGTTTACCGATTATTGAACAATAAGTTATTAGGACTTTGATGTCCTGATATAAGTTTACGTGGTCCTGCAAAGATATACATTTGCGGGACTTTTTATATCATCACCGCTGCCGGAGTATACGA
>JBGVKW010000075.1:0-23200 GCA_045123895.1 Agathobacter sp. | reverse complement strand
GAGATAGTACTTATGGATGTTACACCTTTATCACTTGGAATTGAGACAGTTGGAGGTGTATCAACCAAAATTATTGACAGGAATACAACGATTCCAACAAGATACAGCCAGATTTTTACAACAGCAGGAAGCTTTCAGACTTCTGTTGATATAAAGGTTTTACAGGGAGAAAGACAGTTTGCAAAGGATAATAAGTTAATCGGAAATTTCAGACTCCGTGGAATAAAACCAGCACCTGCCGGTGTACCTCAGATTGAGGTAACATTTGACATTGACGCGAATGGAATAGTTCAGGTATCAGCAAAGGATTTAGGAACAGGAAAACATCAGGAAATAACAATTACAGCAAGTTCAAATATGTCTGATGATGAAATAGAAAGAGCAATAAGGGAAGCTGCTTTATACGAGGCGACTGACAGTCAGAGAAAAGCATATATTGACAGTAGAAGTGACCTTGAGAGAGTGATAAAACAGGTGGAAACAGCACTTTCAAATAAAGAGATTAAGAAGTCATTGGATTTTACAAAGAAGAAGCAGATAAAATCAGCCTTATCATATGCAAAGAAGTTGGTTTCAAGAACTAAGCCTGGAAATATTAGCGAGGAGCAGGCAAACGAATTAAAAAGAGCAGCTAATGACTTAAGACAGTCAGCTACGGGAATAATTTAGTATCAGAATAAGAAATAATCATAAAGTATTATTTACCTATTAGGAATTTTCGTATAAAATAATTTTGATATAAAAAGATGTACGAGGAATTTGAAATGAGCGCAAATGACAAAGCAGAAAAAGTACTTAGAGAACTTCATATATTATTGACAAAAAGTGAACCATATACGAAAGAGCCTAGCAAAGTAATTGTTGATAAACAGCAAATAATAGATCTTCTTTCCGACCTAAATAAATGTTTGTATGATATTCAGGATGAGTATGAATTGACAAAACAAAGTAGAGGAAGGGCAGAAAGAGAATTTCGAAAAAAGGGAGACCAGATTGTCTGGGATGCCAGCAGAAAGGCTGAGGATATTTACGCAGCATCAGTGCTTTATACAGATGAGGCATTAAACAGAGTATGGGATATAATGAAGGAAACTCATGAATCAGTAGAAAAACTTTACGATGAGATGAGTGAGAGATTAAAAGAGCAGGAGCGAATGGTAAAAACAAATCAGAGCGAGCTCAAATCTCAGTTGCAGGATTTAACTGATACGGAAAAATATCTGAAGCTTATTGATGAGAGAAATCGTGAGATTCAAAAACAGAAAGAAGCTGGTTTTTCAAAGGATACAATAAATAGCGAAGCCTCAATATATAAAAACAGGCAAACAGAAGTAAAGGTAAATGTTGAATACCTTCAAAAGCTGGGATTAGCAGAGGAACCACTAGATGACGTAGTTGAACAACCAGAAGTATTTGATGATTCAAATTTGGAAAAATTAGATACAAACCTTGTAAACAATGAAGTCAGCCTAAAGCAGGATGAAGAGATAGACAGGGAACTTGAAGCACAGCTTCGAGCAGATTTGGATGCGGATTATTTTAATTGGAAAGAGTCAAATGAACCAAAAGTGGAGAGTAGTAAAGGGCCTGGTGATTTGGCTGAAGGCATCCAGAAAATGTGGAAAAGTATAAAAGGAAGTAAGAACTAAAGCCTTGTCACATTTGTACAAGTAATGCTATAATGACGATTAATTAGAAAGTTGGAGGAAAAAAGAGTGAAATTATACGAAAATGGCGCGTATCTTATTAATGGCGAAGAAGTTGTAATCAATAACCCAGAAGCACTTGCTGCAGTAAAGAGCAAAACAGGAAAAGACGTTACTGTACAGGATGCAAAACAGAATACTATTGCATATGGTATTTTAAAAGATCACAATACATCAGGAAATATGGATAAGCTTCAGATTAAATTCGATAAGCTTACATCACATGATATTACATTTGTAGGAATTATTCAGACAGCAAGAGCTTCTGGATTAGAGAAATTCCCAATTCCTTACGTTCTTACAAACTGCCACAACAGTTTATGTGCAGTTGGTGGAACAATCAATGAGGATGATCACATGTTTGGACTTACATGTGCAAAGAAATACGGTGGAATTTATGTACCACCTCATCAGGCAGTTATTCATCAGTTTGCAAGAGAGATGCTTGCTGGTGGTGGAAAGATGATTCTTGGATCTGATTCACATACACGTTATGGTGCACTTGGAACAATGGCAGTTGGAGAAGGTGGACCAGAGTTAGTTAAGCAGCTTTTAGAGCAGACATATGATATTGATATGCCGGAAGTAGTTGGTATTTACTTAAAAGGAGAGCCAATCGTAGGCGTAGGACCTCAGGACGTTGCACTTGCAATTATCGGAGAGGTTTTTGGAAACGGATTCGTAAAAAACAAAGTAATGGAGTTCGTTGGACCAGGAGTTTCAAACTTGAGCGTAGACTTCAGAATTGGTGTTGATGTAATGACAACAGAGACAACATGTCTTTCATCAATCTGGAGAACAGATGATAAAGTTAAAGAGTTCTATGATATTCACGGAAGAGTAGAAGAATATAAAGAGTTAGACCCAAAAGATGTAGCATACTATGACAGCTTCATTGAAATTGATTTAAGTGAAATTCGTCCAATGATTGCTATGCCATTCCATCCAAGCAATACATACACAATCGATGAACTTAATGCAAACCTTATGGACATCCTCGATGACTGTGAGAAGAGAGCAGAAGTAAGTTTTGATGGAAAAGTTAAACTTGACTTAAAGAGCAAAGTAAGAGATGGAAAATTATATGTAGATCAGGGAATCATCGCTGGTTGTGCCGGTGGTGGATTCGAGAACATTTGTGATGCAGCAGATATTCTTAAGGGAGCATCAATTGGTTCAGATGAATTTACATTAAGCGTATATCCAGCCTCAACTCCAGTTTATATGGAGCTTGTTAAGAATGGTGCGGTAGCAAATCTTCTTGCAACAGGTGCAGTTGTTAAAACAGCATTCTGTGGTCCATGTTTCGGAGCAGGAGATACACCAGCAAATAACGCATTTTCGATTCGTCATTCAACAAGAAACTTCCCTAACAGAGAAGGTTCTAAGGTACAGAATGGACAGATTAGTTCAGTTGCACTTATGGATGCTCGTTCAATTGCAGCAACAGCAGCAAACAAGGGTATTCTTACAGCAGCAACAGATATGGATGTAAACTACACAAAACCAAAATACTTCTTTGATAAGACAATTTATGAGAACAGAGTATTTGACAGCAAGGGTGTAGCTGATCCATCAGTAGAGATTCAGTTTGGACCAAACATCAAAGACTGGCCAAAGATGAGCGCATTACCAGAGAACATGGTTCTTAAAGTAGTTTCAGAGATTCATGATCCTGTAACAACAACAGATGAGCTTATTCCATCAGGAGAGACATCATCATATCGTTCAAATCCACTTGGATTAGCTGAATTTGCATTATCAAGAAAAGATCCTGAGTATGTAGGACGTGCAAAAGAAATCCAGAAAGCACAGAAAGCTATCGAAGCTGGACAGTGTGCTGGAGAGGTAGTTGAAGGTCTTAAGGACATTATGAATGTTGTAAAAGCACAGTTCCCTAATGTTTCGCATGATAACATCGGATTTGGTAGTACAATTTTTGCTGTAAAACCAGGAGATGGTTCTGCACGTGAGCAGGCTGCATCATGCCAGAAGGTACTTGGTGGATGGGCAAATATTGCAAACGAGTACGCAACAAAGAGATATCGCTCAAACCTTATTAACTGGGGAATGCTTCCATTCATTATTGATGAGGGAGAACTTCCATTTAAGAATTTAGATTACATTTTCCTTCCAGGAATTAGAAATGCAATTGCAGAAGGAAAACAGGAATTTGAGGCGTATGTTGTAAAAGATAACAAATTAGTTCCATTTACACTTAAAATGGGAGAACTTACATCAGACGAGAGAGATATTATCTTGAAAGGATGTCTCATTAATTACAACCGTAAATAAAGGAGGCTCCATATTTTGACTGAAAACGAGAACTTGGAAAAATATAGTGAAAAGAAAAAAAGAAAAGAAGAGTGGCAACATCTTACAAGAATAGGAGTAATGATTTTTGTAACCTTCACAGTTAGTATTTTGTTCTTTTTTGCCATATTCAGATTTCATGCAATCGCAAGAGTTTGGAAGAGTTTTATTTCAGCTGCCAGTCCAATTATAGTTGGACTGGTGCTGGCATATTTAATGAATCCGATAATGTTAGCGATTGAGAGAGCTGTATACAGACTGATGGAGAAGAAAAGTAAGAATCCATCAAAGAAGGTAGCGAGAATTCTTGCAATAACAGGAACATTAATTATTTTGCTGACAGCATTAGCTTTACTTATTATTGCTATTGTTCCATCAGTAACTTCAAGTGTCATGACTCTTAAAGATACACTTCGATTTGATGTTGCAAATATCATTGAAAAAGCTAAGAATAGTCGTTTTGGACAGAGTGAATATTTCCAATATGTTAGTGATGCTTTGATGAATTTTACAGAGAATTTCGAGGAGATTGCACAGGATAAGCTTATTCCAATGGCACAGGTTTATCTCATTCAAATCACATCAGGAGTATTCTCATTTTTCAAGGCGATTTTTAATTTCCTTGTGGGA
This sequence comes from Agathobacter sp., assembly GCA_045123895.1. Taxonomy (GTDB): domain Bacteria; phylum Bacillota; class Clostridia; order Lachnospirales; family Lachnospiraceae; genus Roseburia. Next base: position 18,551 of record JBGVKW010000075.1, on the reverse strand, counting down.
ATAGTTGTTATGGCATATGCAATGACAGTACAGGATACTTTGATTGGCCAGAGTAAGAAAATTATTTATGCATCATTTAAACCAAAAACAGCAAATACAATTATTGAGATAATTAGAAAGACAAATGACATTTTTGGTGGATTTATTACGGGAAAGATCCTTGATTCATTAATAATTGGTATTATTGCTTATATTGGATGTTTAGTACTCAGTATGCCATCTGGAGTGTTGGTAGCAGTAATAATAGGTGTTACAAATGTTATTCCTGTATTTGGTCCATTTATCGGAGCGATACCTTGTCTACTTCTTGTAGTAATACAGAGTCCAATACATGCTTTATACCTACTCATTTTTATTTTGGTATTGCAGCAGGTTGATGGAAATATAATTGGACCAAAGATTTTAGGTTCATCAACAGGTCTTTCAACTTTCTGGGTTATGGCAGCCATATTAATTGGAGGAGGAATGTTTGGATTCCTTGGAATGCTTTTAGGTGTTCCAATGTTTGGATTGATTTACTATCTTGTTAAGCGAATTACAAATAGTGCACTTAGAAGTAAGAAATTATCTGAAAAATCATTAGATTATACTACTCTTGAAAGTGTAGATGAAAATACGATGCAGATGATTTATCCAAAAAAAGATGATGTAGAAGAAAAAAAAGATACAGAATAGTAAGAAATACCAAAGGTTGATATGGCGTCAACATTTGGTATTTTTTTGTTATATTTTTGACAAGTAATATCGCCTATGTTAGACTAAAACTAGATAACTAGCATCAATTAATTACTATATATTGAGGTGACAACAATTGGATAAATATGAATATAATCTCAAGATTGACCAGATAAAAAGTCTGTGTTCAGAGGAAAATTATTTGGGCGCTGCTGAGATTGCAGATACAATTAATTGGAATAAAATACGAAACGTAAATGCTCTTGTCAAAGCGGGAGAAGTATACGAAAAATCAGAGCGTTACTCGGATGCAAGAGATGTTTTACTTTTGGCATATGATCGTTCTCCAATTGGAAGAATGATTATTTATAGACTTGCTGAGGTTGCAGTAAAGATGGCAGATTATGATTCTGCAAATGCATACTATAATGAGTTTGTGGAGATTGCACCACATGATACTCTTAGATATGTTCTCAAGTATGCAATTAGAAGAGGACAAGGTGCCGGATTTGATGAACTGATTGATATTCTTGAAGAATTTAAGGATCAGGAGTATACAGAAGAATGGGCATATGAGTTAGCTTATTTATATCACAAATCTGGAAAAACTGAAAAGTGTATAGATGCTTGTGATGAGCTTATTTTATGGTTTGGAGATGGACCATATGTTGAGAGGGCATTAGAGTTAAAAATGCTTTATCAGCCACTTACCAAGGTTCAGGAAGAAAAGTACAGGAAATTTAGACTTGAACGTGAGGGAATTACTCAAATTGATTCTGAAGCGATGATAAGGGCTGGGGAGTTTGCTCACGAGACAGTTGAAATTCCTCAGGTTGCGGTGAATTCAGAGAAGTTTAACACAGTTAATCTTCAGGAAGAAATTGCAAAGGGAATGCAGCAGATTATGGATGCTACCGAGAAGAATGAAGTAGCAGATACCATGGATAATATCAAAAAAATCGTAGAGGACATTCCATATCTTCAGATTCAAAAAGAAGATGAAATACAATCATTGGATCATATTGCGACAGATGAGGAAATAGATGGTTCGCTTAAGATTAATTTCCAGGAAATGCTTGGAGAGGAATCGGACGGACAGATTTCAATGGTAGTAAATGAAAAGGCTCAGATTGAACAGCAGATTACAGGACAGATGTCTATTCAGGATGTTCTTGATGAGTGGGAGAAAACACGAAGAGCAGCAGAAGCGGCATTACAGGAAGCTGAACAGCAAAAACTTGAATCAGCAAAAGCCAGAGCACTCCAGGAGGCTGGAGATATCATGGAGAGATTGAATGATGTAATTCCAAAGCTTGATGCTGGTGTCACTCCAAAGGAACTGCTTGAAGAAGAGTATTTGCAGAATGAGTCATCTGTTATTGCGGGAGAAATTGCGCAAGATGCGTTTGTAACGGAAGAATTTATGCAGGAAGAGTCTGCGCCGGAAGAGTTTGTACAGGAAGAGTCTGTACCAGAAGAGATTGTGCCAGAAGAGTCTGCACCAGAAGAGATTGTGCCAGAAGAGTCTGTACCAGAAGAAATTATACCAGAAATGTTTGTGCCGGAAGGGCTTGCACCAGAAGAAGTAAGTCAGGAAGAAATAATTACAGAACAGGTAATATCAGGAGAATTTCCAGAAATCACTTTGGAAGATGAGTTGCTTCTTGAGGATGGTTCAACGGATGAGGAGATAAAAGAATTAGAGAATGATGTTCTTCTTCAGCCTACTTCAAAACTTCCAGTAATAGAAAATGAATTGATTGCTGAGGTGCCAATTGAAGAGACTCAGATTCAGGAGCCTTCGATTGAAGAAGCACAAATTGAAGAGGAACTTGTTGGAGAGACAAAAGTTGAAGAGTCTAATGAACAATTTGAACAGGTAAATAGTTTTCTTGGTGAGGAAATTGCAAAAATAACTGCAGAAAATCCAGAGATTGAGCATAAGATTAATATGGCAAAGACAAGAAAAATGCCTTCTCTTAAACAAAAAACTGCTAGAATGCCAGATATTTCTTTACCAGAAGATTTGGATGTTGATGATGAAAAAATTGTAGAAAAGCATATTGATTCCTTGTCTGAGGAACAGAAGGCAATTTTTTCATACTTTATTCCGGTAAAAGGAATGGAAGATCAGATTTGCAAAGCCTTTAATGGAGTAGTGTCTCACCTTGGCAAAAAAGAGACTGCAAGTAGTGGAAATCTGATTATACAGGGTGAACGCGGATGTGGAAAAACTGTGCTTGCAACAAGTTTTATAAAGGTATTGCAAAAAGAAAATAATCAGATAAGTGGAAAAATTGGAAAAATTGAAGCTTCAGCTCTCAACAAAAGAGATACACAAAGTCTGGTTAGAAAAATATCAGGTGGTTGTCTAATTATTGAAAGAGCAGGTGAATTAGATAGAAATACTGCAGTTGCATTATCATTTTTAATGGAACACGACATAACAGGAACCTTATATATTCTTGAAGATACATCAAAAGGAATAAAAAAGGCATTATCACTTGACGAGGGATTTGCTGCAAAATTTACTGAGAAGATTTCTGTTCCAATTTTTACAAACGATGAATTAGTATTGTTTGCTAAATCATATTCAGCAGAATTGGGATATAAAATTGATGAAATGGCAATATTGGCACTTCACAACAGAATTAGCAATATTGAAAGAATTGATCAGGCAACAACATTAACAGAAGTGAAGGAAATTGTGGATGAAGCCATTGAAAGAGAAGCTCATGGTGGATTGAAGAAGGCAATTAGTATTTTGACGGCAAAACGATATACAGAAGATGATCGAATTGTGTTATCAGAGGCATATTTCGATATAAAAAAATAAAATTTGGAGGGAAAAATGAGCAATTTTACAGAAATGGATTGCTACCTATTCGGACAGGCAACTCATTATGATATTTATAGAAAAATGGGGGCACACCTCACTGAACAAAATGGAAAAAAAGGTGTGTGCTTTGATGTATGGGCGCCAAAGGCAAAAAGAGTATTTGTATTTGGAGATTTTAACGACTGGCTTGAAAACGAATATGAAATGAAGCGTGTAGACCCACAGGAGATGGGAGTATTTGAGCTTTTTGTTCCTGGAGTAAAAAAAGGTAATATGTACAAATTCATTATCGTTACGCAGGATGGAAGAACATTGTACAAAGCAGACCCATATGCAAATTATGCAGAACTTCGACCTGGAACAGCATCACGTGTTGCTGATATTGACCATTTTAAATGGACAGATTCTACATGGATGAAAAAAAGATCAGAGATGTCTGAGCAGGATATTAATGAGTCTCCAATGACAATATATGAGGTGCACTTAGGATCATGGAGAAGACATCCAGGAAGAGAAGATGATGGATTTTATACATATAGGGAAATGGCAAAATCGCTTATCGCTTATGTAAAGGAGATGGGATATACACATATTGAGTTGATGGGAATTTCAGAATATCCATTTGATGGCTCATGGGGATATCAGGTAACAGGATATTATGCACCAACTTCAAGATATGGTGAGCCAGAGGATTTTGCATATTTCGTAGATCAATGTCACAAAAATAACATTGGAGTAATTTTAGACTGGGTTCCAGCACATTTCCCAAGAGATGCGCACGGTTTAGCTGATTTTGATGGAACACCAACATATGAGTACGCAGATACCAGAAAAGGAGAACATCCAGACTGGGGTACAAAGATTTTTGACTACGGTAAAAACGAAGTAAAAAACTTCCTTATTGGAAGTGCCCTTATGTGGATTGAGAATTATCACATTGATGGCCTTCGAGTAGATGCTGTAGCGTCTATGTTATATCTCGATTATGGAAAGAGAGATGGACAGTGGGTTCCTAATAAGTATGGTGATAATAAAAACCTTGAAGCAATTGAATTCTTTAAGCATATAAATACACTTATTTTGGGAAGAAATCATGGAGTGCTTATGATTGCAGAGGAATCAACAGCATGGCCAATGATTACAGGAAAAGCTAAAGACGATGGATTGAATTTTAGTTTTAAATGGAATATGGGCTGGATGCATGACTTCCTGGATTACATGAAATTGGATCCATATTTTAGGAAAAATAACCATAACAAGATGACTTTTGCCATGAGCTATAACGAGAGTGAAAAATTTATTCTTGTGTTATCTCATGATGAAGTTGTTCATCTTAAGTGTTCAATGTTGAATAAAATGCCAGGACTTGAAGGAGATAAATTCAAGAATCTAATGGCTGGATATGCATTTATGATGGGACATAGTGGAAAGAAACTTCTTTTCATGGGACAGGAGTTTGGTCAGGTTCAGGAATGGAGCGAGGAAAGGGAACTTGACTGGTATCTTTTAGATAATCCAAATCATAAGAATATGCATAACTGGGTAAAAGAGTTACTTCATCTTTACAGAAAAAATAAATGTTTGTATGAACTTGATTGTAGCTGGGAAGGTTTCGAATGGATAAATGCAGATGATGCAGATAGAAGTATTTTCAGCTTTATTAGAAAAAGTAAAGATGGAAAGAACAATATGCTTTTCGTAATCAACTTTACACCAGTTGAAAGACCAGACTACAGAGTAGGGGTACCAAAAAGAAAGTCATACAAACTTGTACTTGATAGCGAGGATCCAAAGTTTGGTGGAAAAAATAAAAAACAGGAATTAAGTTATAAAGCAGTTAAATCAGAATGTGATGGAAGGGATTACTCATTTGAGTTTCCACTAGCTCCTTATCAGGTAGCAGTATTTAAATTCTAGAATAGTTATTAAGGGCGTACATGGTACGCTCTTAATTTATGCCCAAAATCAACCGATATATATGTCGTAGCGGAGGGCAGACTATGGTAGTAGATAGAGTATCAGGAAAAAGAAATATTGATAATGCTTCATCAGATATGGCTGGTATTATGGAAGTACCAAAAAAAAATAATGAGGTAAATAGATTTTGGGCAAAGAGTGAAGAATACAAAAAAACAGGGAAGAAAAGCGGTGTAAATACAATTAATATGGCAGATTCTGTCTACTTCAAACCAGATAGAAATAAGTGTTGTGCAGGCAATGAAGTTGGGAAAAGAGAAAACAGAAGCGTCATTGAACAGTTAGAGATAGATGGACAAAAGACTGCTGAAAACAGATTAAACCAAATGATTGTATTATCCAATACAACGTCGGCAGAAGACTATTCTGAAATGCAAAAAGATGGTTTTTCATTATCTGACGCAGATTCTGCAACAATTGTTACTGAGACAGATAAGATAAAGGCGGTACTTGCCAAAGCAGGTGTGGATATTTCTAAGTATGGCGGCAATTTAAGCGAAGAACAGCTTGAACAGATAACAGGAAGTAAGGCAGTAGCTACAGCAATAGTAAACAAATTAAAAGAGAATGATTTGCCGGTAACAAAAGAAAACGTTTCAGATGCAAGTGAAGCAATAAAAAAGGCCTCATCCATTGACTGTTTATCTGATGGTGCAATGGCATATCTTATCAGAAATAGATTAGAACCTAGTATAGAAAATATTTATAAGGCGACAAACAGTAATCAAGAATTGTCAGAAAACATGATTGTTTTGCCAGAAAGTGAATTTGAGGAATTAAGGCCACAACTAGAAAAGGTAATTGCTGAAGCGGGGGAGTCTGTAAATGAGGAGGCTTTGGAAAATGCAAAATGGTTAATAGAAAACAGACTTGAGGTAAACCCGGAAAATATAAATTACCTGGGAAATCTAAAAGAGCTAGGAGACAGTATAGCTAACAATAATGGGACAATAGAAAAATATACAACAAAAATAGCAGAGGCAATTATTGAAGGAAAACGTCCCGTAAATGCCATGATGATTGATGGTTATTCCCTGCACGATAGAGCAAAACAGGCTATGGAAATAGTGGAAAATGCAATTCCAGAGGATATAGCAAAGCTGGTTGAACAAAACAGACCGATAACACTTCAAGACCTTGGATATGCAGAAGCTGCGAGAAAATCTGTGGTGGGAAGAACAGACATAGTAATTGAATTTACCAGTATAACAGTTATTACAGCACAGCGAAAATTGGAAGAGGCCAGGCTTTCTATGTCTTTTCAGGCGAACTTGTCATTGCTTAAAAAAGGATTTTCAATTGACACAAAACCTATTGAGGAGCTAGTCGAAGCATTAAAGGAGCAGGAGAACAGCTATTACAGGGAGATGATGAATAATTCCGGTGTAGAAGTATCTTCAAATAATATTGACAATTTTAAAAATACATTATCTATATTTGACGAACTTAAAAATATTCCAGCATCAATTTTGGGAAGAAACATTTCAAATTCAACAATAAGTGAAATATATGAAGCTGGAATTACAATAAAGCAATCATATGAGAAGGTGGCTAAAAGTTATGAGATTCTGATGACATCGCCTAGAGCAGATATGGGGGATAGTATAAAAAAGGCATTTCAAAATGTTGATGATATTTTGAAAGATTTAGAGATTGAAATTACAAAAGAAAATCAGAGAGCCGTAAGAATTTTGGCGTACAATGAAATAGAAATTACTAAAGAAAATATTTTTGATATCAAGGCAAAGGATGAAGAAGTGCAACGTGCATTTAAAAATATGACTCCGGCGGTAACTCTTGAAATGATAAAAAAAGGAATATCACCATTAAATATGACAGTATCCCAGTTGAATGAAACTGCAATGGAAATAAAACGTGAGACAGGTGATGAAACTGAAAAATTTAGTGAGTATTTATGGAAATTGGAGAAAAATAAAGAGATTACTAAAGAAGAAAGAGATTCATATATAGGAATATACAGGCTTATTTCGCAGGTTGAAAAATCAGACGGAGCGGTTATAGGTTCTCTGGTTAATCAGGGAGCAGAGCTTACCATGAAAAATTTGTTATCTGCAGTGCGAACATATGGAAAAGGGCAAATGGATTATAAGGTAGATGATGAATTTGGTGGCCTATCATCAAAGGTTGAAGACAAGCGAATTGATGCGCAGATTTTGTCAGCTTATAATACAAATTGTATTCATGATATCTATGAAGAGATATCACCTGGAAAAGTAAAAGAAATAATGGATAACAATATTTCAATAAACTGGGAAGAGCTTACTATTGAAGAATTGAAGGAAGCTTTTGAGCAGGCGGGGATAGATGAGAAAAATGAAATTCTATATATTCAAAATCAAATGGCAGAAATCGAGGAAGCTGCAAATACAGGAAAAAATGTATATGAGTTTCTGGAGAAATTTGATATAAAAAACAGCTTAGTAAATATTAGGGCGGCAAAAAGAATATTGAATGATCCAGGACAGATGATTGAAGAATTATGGTCAAACGGAAAATACAAAATGCTTGAGGGTCTAAAAGAACAGATACTTGAGAGATTTGGTGAGGCAGTAAAGACGCCACAGGAATTGGCAGATGCACAGGAAACATTGGCAGAAACAGCTGCTCATGCAATGGATGACATGATATTAGAAGATAAAGATGTATCAACTATCGATATCAAAGAGTTAAAACTGTTAAATGCACAGTTATCCATTGCCAGTAAGATGGCAAAAGAAGAAAATTTTGTGATTCCTGTACAGACAGGTGATTCCGTGACCGGAGTTTCCCTTAAAATTGTAAGGGGAAAAGAAAAAAAAGGTTTGGTGGATATATTCTTTAATGAAAAAAATATGGGAAAAGTGGCCGCATCTTTTGAAGCAAAAGAAAGCGGGATATCAGGAGTAATTGCGGTTTCGAATGAAAAAATTCAAAAAACAGTATTAGATAATTTGTCAACATTTACAAAAGCATTTGATGAAAGTGAACAGACCATTGAAAGCATTAATGTGGTAGTTATCCAAGAATTATCTTTTGAGAAGTTTGAAACAGGCTCACTTCGAAAGGAGTTAAAGGTAAATAATACCGAACAGGAAAATGTACAGAATAATAAAGTACAGACAGAAAAATTGTATAAAATTGCAGAATCGTTTATATCAGGTATCAGGACATGGGCTGATTCAGATAATTAACGATTCCAAGATAAATAGCACAAGCGAGCTTCTGTTGGTAAGATGAATCTGACAGGAGCTCTGCTTCTGTTGGGTTGCTTAAAAATCCACACTCGACAATTACAATGGGATTGCTTGTATTTTTTAAAATATAGTAGTTGCTATTTGCCTGAATTTGTCTAGGTTTATCCGGTTTTAGTGAAGAATTTACAGAGGCTGAAATAGAGGCAGCAAGCTGACAACCTTCATCTGAGTAGGAGTAGTAAAATACCTGAGGTCCACTTGAATCGCAAGAAGTATAACTATTTTGGTGAATGCTAATAACCATATCCACATTATCTTTTGACATGGTTTGTACTCTTTGAGCCAAATCATTAGATTTGTCTTTAGATAGATGTATGTCCTTTTCTCGGGTAAGAATTACATTAAAACCATTTTTTTTCAAAAGTGTTTCTAATTGTTTGGAGATTTCAAGATTAATATCTTTTTCTAATAGGCCTGATGCTGATACCTTCCCAGGGTCATTGCCACCATGTCCAGGATCAATCACAATTGTAATATCGGAATTAGAAACTGAAGGTGAAGACGAAACAGAGTAAGCCAAAACGGCAATAGCTCTTCCGCATAAGAAAGAGAGAGATAAAATAAAAATAATAGCTAGACGAGAATTTGTTTTCATAATAGATTAAAACCCGATGCATAAGCATCGGGTGTACTTTTTATTTAATTTATGCGACCTCATAATAAGATATGATAATAAAATAAAACTAGTTAATATATTTAATTACTGTATCCCAGTATTCACTGTTTTCAAATCCAAGTTTCCAGAATGCTGCACCAGCAATTTTATTTTCATCAACAAGCTTAAGTCGCTCTTCAAGTGAACTGGTGTCTTCAAGCCATACTTTATAGATTATATCCCCGGAGGTCCATTCAGCATAGTTTTGACCACATTCAGCATCCCAGGTTGGAGTAGCTCCTGCCTGATTTACTATTTCATATGCTTTATCAATACCATATGCAGATGAAGATACAGTATAGTTTGAAGAATCTTCAGAATCAGATACTTCAACGTTTTCAGTATCATTTGGAGTAAGTTCCCAGATTCTTGTATAAATTGGCATTCCTAGAATTACCTGTTCGGCAGGAACTTCATCAAGTGTGTTCTTTAATCCATCCTCGACCCATCCAAGTGAAGCAACTGAACCTGCATCAGAACCTTTATAGTGCTCATCATATCCCATAATAACAATATAATCAGCAAAGTTAGCCATATCTTTTCTATTAAAGAATTTGTTATAACTTGCAGGAACTGTAACATCAACTGAAAGAGTAATACCATTGTTGTGGCATTTAATGGCAAGTTCACGAATAAACTGAATAAAGGAATCACCATGCGCATCTTTAGAAATTAATTCAAAATCAAGATTAATTCCATCAAGTTCATATTTTATAGCTACTGAAATAATCTGATTAACCAAGGTTGTTCTAGTAGATGTATGTGTGAGTACATAAGCACTATCTGCTTCTGCATAGTCAAGGTTATTTACAACACCCCATACATCAATATTTTGTGAATGACAATATGAAACATAACTACTGCTTGCATTATCTGAAATATTTCCCTTATTGTCTTTTAAACTAAACCATGTTGGTGCAACTACATTAATTGCTTTATTTTTAGAAAGAACATTTGCAATATTTGAGTTAGCGGACTGATTTGTGATTAACTGCCATCCTAAGCAGATTTCATCATCTTTCATAATATGAACATAGTCTTCTTTTTGATAATCTTTATTTGTAAATTTCTTGTTTGTAGTATCACTTAAATAACTGTTTTTAATATATCCAATAAAACCATTTTCTGAGAGAACCTTTGTCCAGTTCTCACCTTTTTCAAGAACAAATACAGTAGAATCCTCTTCTATTTCTTCTAGAATGGGACTTTTAATTCCACCCTTTACTCTAATCTGAGTGTCACTGTCTACAGTAGCAACATCACGTTTGCCCCATTTTGTAGTAAATACAACACGATTTGGTTTTTCACATTCCTTGTATGTAAAATTCGAATATTCCTTTACAAAATCCAAAGCTACAAGCGAACCTTCTGAGGTAGCTTTTACAATAGGATATCCAAAATCCACGGATGATTTTGTAATCAAATATGAATTGCTCTCTGCTTCAACAGAAATTAGTGCAGTTGAAGTAGCATATAAGAGAACATTTTCATTTGAATCCCAGTAGAATCTAGAATTCAAATATTTGCTTATAAAATTGTTGTCAACATAAATATGACCATCAATAATTGTAGCTTTAGAATCTGTAATTTCTTCATCAACTACAATAGCCCAGCTGTCGTCAGATGTCTCTCCAAAGTATTCGGTTAAATCCTGCTTTTTATCTGTTGGTGAATATTTTTTTATCAACGTGGAAATACCAAATATACATAGGACAAGAATTAGAAGTCCAATAATGATAAGACTTGGTAATATTTTCTTTTTCATGTGTAAGAATCCTTCCTTATATATAGTCCTATAAATTATACCATTGAGGTAGAATAGATTCAAACATAATGTAACAAAATTGTAATAAATCATATAAAAATAATAATATCTTAATATTTTCTTTCTTTTTATAGGGTCGCTTTGCTGCGACCCTAATCTTTTTCGTGAATATATTTTTCTGTGTTTTTCCGTTTTTAAATTATTATTTTTTGACATCGACTCCTTCACAAAATATTAGTAATAATAATTTATATCTTGTGAATGATATTATTTTTACTTATAGAAGTATCCCCCCTTTTCAAATGGACATACATTTTAATTGTTGATAAAGATGGTATATCCACTAAAGTATGTTGGTAATAACTCAATAAAAATCTGATTTAAAATATTTTTCTTATTCATGGTATATCAATTCCTTTCTAATAATTTTTCAAATAACCAGAAATATTGAGAGGTAATTTGAAACGGATTTGCAATAAAAGGAATGCTGTCAAATTTTATACTGGTTTTCTTTTCCACAAGATTTCCAAGTAGTTTTATATCCTTTTTGATGTTTATATTGTTTTCTTCTAATAAACAGGTAAAATCTGAAAGTGCTTTCTTTTTCCACGGACTATATGAACACAGGGCAATTCTTGTATCACATCGCATAAACTCCTTAATAGTAATGTTATTGATGGTGCCAAAATCCAGAACAAAGTATTTATAGTTTTTCTGTAAAATTTCACTTAGTCTAGAAAGTGTTATAGACGAATAGAATGTGATATTCATGAAATTAAATACATCTTTTTTCCCCATGCATGATACTTCATCACTGGAATTAATTTCAATATATGCAGTTTTTCCTAGCTTTTTGTTGCACAAATAATTTGATAAAGCCATACATATGTGAGTTGAACCCATGTTGTGTTCACTGGCGCAGACCCCAATTATCTGCGAAGCAGATTTGAAATACGTCTTCCTTTTAAAAATGACTTATAGCCTCCCTTTACTGATAACAGCTTTGGAATCAATTTTTCTTTATAGGCTGAAAGATAAAATACATCATTATCAAATGGATAGTGATAAACCTTGCAATCAAGAATTTTTGCAAGAGTTACAGCGTCCTTATGTGTACTCAGATTTGATAGAAATTTACATGGAGCTGATAGATTTAGTAGGGAAATTTTCATATTCAGAACATCTTTTACGTGCCAGAAACTGGCATTGCATACAACTAAAATTAAATCCATATTGTAAAGCTCATCCAAGGAGTATGAATTTCCCATATCATAAATAATAGTTGCATTCTTAGGTAAATTAATCTGAATTCCATTTTGAAAATTAGGTACTCCACAAAAATTTCTGTAATAAAAAAATCCATCTTTTTCAGTAAGAAAATCGTTGTATTCTTCAGAAAATTTTAAAATTGCATTGTGAGTATCAAAATACACAGCCTTGTAACCCATTACATTTAATGCACTTGTAAGAGCAATAGAAATATGACTGGTTCCACAACCGGAATTGCTTCCGATAACTGCTACTTTTTTTTCGAGATGTGGCCACTTATAATTTTTTTTAATTTTATTAAATTCGTGTTGAAACCTCTCAACCGTTTCAAAACGAGAAGTTACAACAGGATTGGTTGATTTTTGGATAATATGTTTGAATTTTCGGGAAAAAGAACTAGACGTGTATTTTAAAAGAAACTCAATTAGCTTTCCTATACTGAAAATATCTGCCTGAATAGTAATAGTGTTGTCTGTAAAGCATTCAGGTGCAGAAAAATCCACGTTCCCGTAATAATTGAAGTTATTTCCTGATTTGGTAACAAATGAAGATACACCAAAATCGATTAGTTTCAGTTGATTTTGGCATACTATAATATGCTCCGGTTTTAGGTCTCTATAAATAATTGGGGATGGAGCAAAATTGTGTAAATAAATAAAAATTTCAAACAACTGCTCACAATATTCAAAAAAAAGACCCGGGGAAATAATCTGTTGATGAAGCAAAAAAGAATTTAAAGTCTCACCATCAATATATTCTTCCACAATATAGAAAAAAGATTCATCTTCTTCAATATCATAAATAACTGGAATACTTGGGTGATTCAAAGACTTAAGCAGTCTTGCCTCAAAAAGTCTGGACGAGGACGAACCGGATTCCTTGGGGAGAATCTTTATGGCACGATCCTGTTCCATAGATAGGTGTCTGACAAGAAATACTCTGCTGAAACTTCCGGAACCAAGGTCCCTGATGACTTGATACTTGCCAAACAAAAGTTGATTATTAATTTTCATACGCTCCTCTAAGGATGACGCACATCTCGTGTAAAAATATATATCACACATTATTTATGAATGCAAGTATTTTTTTATATTTTAGGTTTGCTTTACAATGTTGAAACGATTTATTATAATAGTTGTACGATTTACAGGGAAATTTTCAGAGTAAGGAAGTGATAAAATGAAAATTGAAAAAGTAAATGACAATCAGATACGCTGTACGCTTACTCGTGAGGATTTAGCGGACAGACAGATTAAATTAAGCGAGCTTGCATATGGTTCCGAAAAAGCAAGATCCTTGTTTAGAGATATGATTCAGCAGGCAAATTATGAATTTGGCTTTGAGACAAATGACATACCACTTATGGTAGAAGCGATACCACTGTCATCGGAGTCTGTTATTTTGGTAATTACCAAGGTTGAGTATCCAGAGGAACTTGATACAAGATTTTCAAAATTTTCTGAGGTTGATGAGGATTTTCTTTCGCGCGATGAGTCAGAGATTTCTCAAAGCACCCAGGGTGCAGACGATATTCTTGATTTATTCGAAAAGATTAGAAAGAAAGATTCAGAAAAAGAGAAAGAGGATTCTGTTGAGGTGCCACATGACCTGACAAAGATGTTTGAGTTTATGAATCTTGATAGTGTATTAAGAGCTGCACATGTTGTAAATGGATTTTATGTCGGAGAAAACGATTTATATAAAGATATCCAGAAAAAACGGTTTTATTTATTACTACACAAAAGTGATCATACTCCAGCAGAATTTAATAAAGTGTGTAATATGATTTCGGAGTATGCTTACCAGAGAAATTATTCTTCTTCAATTGCCGCATATTTTGGTGAGCACGGTAAACCTATCATTAAGAAGAATGCACTTCAGGTATTAGTTTCGCTATAACCTGATTAAAGTCAATTAATTTTGAATTTAAAAAGACGATTGCAATAAACGCAACCGTCTTTTTTTTAGCCTAAATCCTGAGCTAAGAAAGTGTTGATTTCATCAACAAGTGTATCTGCATCAATTCCATGAACCATAGCTGCCTCACCGATTGTTTCCATCTGAGATGATGGACATCCAAGGCAGTGCATGCCGATATTTAAAAGTAATGGAGCAACGTTCTGATCAATCTGAAGAAGCTCGCCAATCATAGTATCTTTTGAAACCTGAGCCATTGTTAATTCCTCCTAATTATTTTGTGTGCATATTATAATACGATTTCCCACTAAATGCAAATTTATACATTTTTAAAATCATATGTAAAAATATATAGGAAAAAAGACTTAAGCAAAAATAAAAACCAGTCGATATATCAAGCAGATGAACAGGGATGGTCAAATAAAAAAGCACGGAAGCTATAGAATAATTCTGGAAAGGACAGACTATGAAAATAAATAGAAATATGTCAGCTGTCATAGCAAATAACCAGCTTCTTCGAACAGAGGGAAGATTGCAGCTTTCTATGCAAAAGCTTTCAAGTGGATATAAAATCAACTCTGCTGAGGACAATCCGGCGGGAATGGCGATTTCCAATAAAATGAGAGCACAAATAGATGCTCTTGACCAGGCGAAATCTAATGCAGCAGATGCTCAAAATGTAATGGAAATAGCCGATGGAGCTTTAAATGAAATTTCCAATATTTTGCAGAGAATGAGAGAATTAGCTGTCCAGGCTGGAAGCGATACAAACACAGAAGAAGATAAGAAAGCAATTCAGGATGAAATAGATGAACTAAAAAAAGAAGTCGACAGAATTTCCAGCGATACAGAATACAATACAAAAACCTTGTTAGACGGTTCAAGTGATACAAGAATATATACAAGAGAGCTTGATGCAAATGGAGATGCATCTTTGTCAAACAATTCAATTACAAGAGTAAATATTTCTGATAAGGTTGAGTATGATAAGTATGAGTTAAAAGTCAACAGCCTTGGTGAAAGTGCAAAGGCATCCATAACAGGAATCGATAAACCTCAGGAAGGTATAATATCAATCAACGGAGTTGATTTAAAGATAACAGATGAGATGTCACAGGATGAGTATATTCAGGCACTTCAGAAGACAGCGACAATGGCTGGAGCCGAGATGAAAATTGAAGGCGATCAGATTAATTTTACGTCTGTTCTTACTGGTGAGGACAGTGTAATGGAAATAAAGCTTTCAAAAGAGATTGTTGGTCTTGCAGGAGCTGATTATGTTCAGGATGATGAAGGAAATGCATCAGTTAAAAAAATTGGAAAAGATGCAGTTGTAACAGCAGGAAATAATCTTACAGATACAACTATTTCAACAGATGGTAACAGAGTATTTGTTATTGGAAATAATGGATTTACAATGGATTTTCTTATTAATTCGGATATAGATTTAACGGCTGGTCCAAAAGAATTTCAGATAGATATTACTGACATTGGAAATATGACAATTCAGATTGGTGCAAATCAGTATCAACAGATGGATGTACGAATACCTGAAATATCGGTAGAATCATTATATCTGGATACTGTTGATATAACAATTGCAGGTGGTTCTGACAGGGCACTTGATACTCTTGATGAAGCTATTGCATATACAACACAAGTCAGATCAAGAATAGGAGCATTCCAAAATAGACTGGATTATGCGTCAAATAGTTTGGGTGAAACATCTGAGGATATGACAGGAGCATACGCAAACCTAATGGATACTGATATGGCTTCAGAGATGACAGAATATTCAGCACAAAATATTCTTAATCAGGCAGGAATATCAGTTCTTTCGCAGGCAAATGATTTACCACAGCAGGTGTTGTCTTTACTGTCAAAGTAGGTGAATTATGGATAAAGAATTGAAGCAGGAATTAACAAGAAGAATCAGTCAGGCCAATAAGGGAGAGCTGATTCTAGTGATGTATGATATCTATTTTGCCTATTCAGACGATGCAAAAAAAGCATTGGAGGAAATAGATAGGGATGCATTTAAAGCTGGAATACATCACGCACAGGAAAGTCTGGATGAGCTTATTAAATCTTTGGATTTTGCATATGATATTTCAAATCAATTGTTCAACTTGTATTCATACTGCAAAAAGCAGCTTTCAAAGGCTTTATATGAGGCAAAATCAGAAAAAATAAAAGAGTCAGACGGTATTATGAAAAAATTAAGGGACAGTTTTGAAGTTGTAGCAGCTTCAGATGATTCTGAGCCCCTCATGGCAAATACCCAAAAGGTTTATGCAGGATTTACCTATGGAAGGACTCAGTTAACAGAAAATTGTATGGATGGAACTCACAGAGGATTCTTCGCGTAAGAATCCTCTATTTTTTTTGCGCAGTTAAGCAGAAACTTATATCGCATTGATACGGCTTTTGCCTGATAGATGTAATAATCAATCAAATCCGGGTCACTTACATTTTCAAGATTATTGTAAACATTTTTTAGTTCATCAGAGGTTTTTCTAAGGTCATTTAATAGAACATTATATCGGTCATTTTCTTTTGAAACACTTTTAGAAAATTTCATTTCATACTTCCTTTCACCTTTTTTACAAGTATAAGCAAATTAGTTTCTTCTATTCGCAGTTTTTGGAAAAAATTGTTTTGACACGCAAAAAGGTAGTAAATATAAAGCCTTGAAAGGTGTTGTGTCAACGGGAGGCAAGCACAATTTGTGGATATCTCACAAAATCAGTCTTTTTTGAAAAAAGCTATGGACATTAAAAAAATCGGTTGCTATAATTCGACTCACAACAAGAGAGGTGATGCAAGTTGGATGTTGTGGGGATGACATCAAAATGTGTACTGTATGTTATTTTGATAGTTGCAGTATATCAGGATTTTAGAAGTAGCAAAATCAGTAACCGGCTGATTTTAGCAGGCTTGGGGGCAGCTTTTATCTTTCGTATTATTGGGGGCGAAGAAAAGAGGTTCATCTGGTTTCTACCAGATATTGTTATTCCGGTTGTCGTGTTATATCTGTTTTTTATCTTTGGCATCTTGGGGGCTGGAGATATCAAATTATTTTCCGTAATTAGTGGATTTACAAATTTAAAATTAACTTTTTATTGTATTGCGATTTCATTTATTTTTGCTGCAATATGGTCTTTTTTTAGACTTTTATTATCTGGTGAATTGGCAAGAGGAATGGTAAAAGCATTTTGTTATTTTGGAAAAGTACTGCAGGGGGACCTGACGAGATACACCACAGATATCAAAAAAATAAGCTATTCAGCAACAATTTTGGCAGGAGTAATTTGTCTTAGCATATATGACTGGTTTATTTAATTTGTTTTTTGAAGCTGATAGGAAAAGTCAAAGGAGGAACAAATGAAAAGAGTAAAAGTGGGAATATGCATTGATGAGCAGGAATATGAACAACGGTTTACCTGTTATCTTATGAATCATTACAAGGAGCAACTCGAGCTACATATTTTTACAAATAGGTATGAAATTGAGGCTGCAGGTGAAGAGCATCTGCAAATTATCCTGGTTGATGATGGAGATAATAACTATGCATTATCACAGAATCTATCTGTACCAGTAATTTATCTAACCGAAGAAAAAATCGAGTTGGAAAATGTTGAGGAAATAGACGAGGAAGGAGTATATTTTGTGGAAAAATATCAGGATGTAAGCTGTATTGTTGATGAAATATTAAAAAGGGTGGGTGGTGAAATAAGAGATTTAAAAACTCAGGGATCCATTTATGGAAAAACACGAATTTACGCTGTTTATTCACTTGCCGATAATCAGTATCAGCTTCCGTTTGCTTTAACACTTGATTCGATAATGGGTGAGGACTCAAAAGTATTGCTGGTTGATTTTCAGGAAAATAGTGGATTATCAAAAATCACAGATGAGGATTGTCCACACAATCTTGAAGAGATGATTGTAATGGCTGAAAGTGAGAGATATTCCATTAACAGAATAAATGCGTGTATAGGTCATATGAGTAAAGCGGATTATATTTATCCAATTTCAAATAGCGAGAGTCTGTGTGAAATTGATACCACTATTTGCAATAATTTAATAAAAATGATTTGTTCCGAGCTACAGTACGACACGGTAATTTTAAATATGGGAGCAAGGTTTAGAGGGTTCTTTGACTTATTAAACCAAAGCGAAGTTATTTTTCTTGTACAA
>JBGVKW010000074.1:0-6796 GCA_045123895.1 Agathobacter sp. | reverse complement strand
GGTGATTAACCTACAGCGGTTCTTTTTCGTGCTATCAAGGGTGGCGGTAGACTGCCACAACCTAAAATATCTACAGTTTTCAAGGTTCATCTGAGCCTTTTTTCTTTAGCCCAGTTTTTCATAGGTCATTTGACACTATCTGTATTTCATATGTGATAAATTGTGTTACTTTTTGGTTGCCTATATTACTTAATTACAATTTTTATTATATTTTACAACACTAATTAATGCAACTTATAAAACAGATTAAATATATTAATTATACTTATTATTTTGCGAGTGTTATACTGTCTTTGTTAGCTAAAAAAGTATTAGTTGAAAACGTATACATTTAGGAAGGAGATTCTATGAGTAACGTACGTCGCGTATATGTAGAGAAGAAACCTGACTTTGCTGTAAAAGCAAAGGAATTAAAACATGAAATCAAACACTATCTTGATATCAAGACTGTTGAGGCAGTTAGAGTTCTTATCAGATATGATGTTGAAAATATTTCAGAGGAGACATATAAGAAAGCTTTATATACAGTTTTCTCTGAGCCACCTGTAGATAATATCTATGAGGAAAGCTTTGAGTATGGAAATGCAAAAGTATTTACAGTAGAGTTTTTACCTGGACAGTTTGATCAGAGAGCTGATTCTGCTGAGCAGTGTGTAAAACTTCTTAATGAGAATGAAGAACCAATCATTAGAAGTGCAATTACATATGTAATTGAGGGAGATATTTCTGACGAGCAGTTTGCTGCTATCCAGAAACACTGTGTTAACCCTGTAGATTCTCGTACAATTGGAATGGAAAAACCAGAGACATTAGTACAGAATTTTGACGAACCAGAAGATGTAATGATCTTTGACGGATTCAAGTCAATGCCAGAGAAAGAATTAAAGGATTTATATGATTCATTAAATCTTGCTATGACATTTAAAGATTTTCTTCATATACAGAATTATTTCAAAAACGAAGAAGACCGTGATCCATCTATGACAGAGATTCGTGTTCTTGACACATACTGGTCAGATCACTGTCGTCATACTACATTCTCAACAGAGCTTAAGAATGTAAAATTCGATGATGGATTTTATCGTGCACCAATTGAGAAGACATATAATGATTATCTTGATTCATTTAAAGTATTATACAAAGACAGAGATGACAAGTTCGTATGTCTTATGGATTTAGCACTTCTTGCTATGAAGCGTCTTAAAAAAGAAGGAAAGCTTGATGACCAGGAAGAGTCGGATGAGATTAATGCATGTTCAATCGTAGTGCCGGTTGAGGTTGATGGACAGATAGAAGAGTGGCTTGTAAACTTCAAAAATGAGACACACAACCATCCAACAGAAATCGAGCCTTTCGGTGGAGCTGCTACATGTCTTGGTGGAGCAATTCGTGATCCACTTTCAGGACGTACATATGTATATCAGGCAATGCGTGTGACTGGAGCTGCAGATCCTACAGTTCCAAATTCACAGACTATAGAAGGAAAACTTCCACAGAAGAAGATTGTTCGTGAGGCTGCTCATGGATATAGCTCATATGGTAACCAGATTGGTCTTGCAACAGGATATGTAAAAGAGGTATATCACCCAGATTATGTTGCAAAACGTATGGAGATTGGTGCTGTAATGGGAGCTGCTCCTAGACGCGCAGTTCAGAGACTTACATCTGATCCGGGAGATGTAATTATATACCTTGGTGGACGTACAGGTCGTGATGGTATCGGAGGAGCAACTGGTTCTTCTAAGGCCCACAACACAGAGTCAACAGCCGTTTGTGGTGCTGAGGTTCAGAAGGGTAATGCCCCAACAGAGAGAAAAATCCAGAGATTATTCCGTAGAGAAGAAGTTACTTGTCTTGTTAAGAAGTGTAACGACTTTGGTGCCGGCGGTGTATCAGTTGCAATTGGTGAGCTTGCAGATGGACTTCGCGTTCAGCTTGACAAGGTACCTAAGAAATATGCTGGTCTTGATGGAACAGAGCTTGCTATTTCTGAGTCTCAGGAGAGAATGGCAGTTGTAGTTGACCCTAAAGATGTAGAACAGTTTATGGCATATGCAAAAGAAGAAAACTTAGAGGCAATCGAGGTTGCTGTTGTAACTGAGGAGCCAAGACTTGTTCTTGAATGGAGAGGAAAAGAAATTGTAAATCTTTCACGTGCTTTCCTTGATACAAACGGAGCTCATCAGGAGACTGATGTAGAGGTAGAGATGCCAGCAGAGGCTGAAAACTATCTTTCAAAAATCAACACTCCTGCAGTAGCAAAGAAGGTTGAAGAAGGAGATATGAAGGGTGCATGGCTTGCAGAAATCTCTGACCTTAATGTATGTTCACAGAAAGGTCTTGTAGAGATGTTCGATGGTTCAATCGGAGCAGGAAGCGTTTATATGCCTTATGGTGGACGTTATCAGCTCACAGAGACCCAGTCAATGGTTGCAAAGCTTCCTGTACTCAAAGGAAAATGTGATGCAGTTACAATGATGTCTTACGGATTTGATCCATATCTTTCATCATGGAGTCCATATCATGGTTCTATTTATGCAGTACTTGAGTCTATTTCAAGAATCGTTACTGCAGGTGGAGATTACAAGAAGATTCGTATGACATATCAGGAATACTTCCGTAGAATGAATGAGGATCCAAAACGTTGGAGCCAGCCATTTGCAGCTTTACTTGGAGCTTATGATGCACAGATTGGATTCGGACTTCCTTCAATCGGTGGAAAAGATTCAATGTCTGGAACATTTAATGAGATTGATGTTCCACCAACACTTGTTTCATTCGCAGTTGATGTAGCAAGAGAAAAAGATGTAATTACTCCAGAACTTAAAGCAGCTGGAAATCAGCTTGTTACATTCTCAATCGAGAAAGATGAGTATGATTTACCAGTATATGCTCAGGTTATGAAATTGTATGATGCAATCCATGAAATGATTCAAAAGGGTGCAATTGTTTCAGCATATGCTCTTGATGGAAAAGGACTTGCAGCAGCTGTTTCAAAAATGGCATTTGGTAATAAACTTGGTGTTACAATTGAAGACGATGTTACAAGCGATGTTCTTTTTGCACCAGGATTTGGTAATATTGTTGCTGAGATTCCAGTAGATAAGCTTTCTGTTGTAAGAGAGATTCTTGATGCAGCAGGACTTAGTGGAGTTGAAGCTGTTGTTGGTTATGTAAACGACAAGCAGATAATCGAGTGCGATGATATGGTTCTTCCAATCGAAGAGGCAATTGCAGCATGGACAGGAACACTTGAGAGTGTATTCCATACAAAATCAACAGATGATACTTCTGACGTAAAGACAGATGTATATGATACAAAGAACATTTATGTATGCAAGAATAAAATTGCAAAACCTACAGTATTTATTCCTGTATTCCCAGGAACAAACTGTGAGTATGACAGTGCAAGAGCGTTTGAACGTGCAGGTGCAGATACAATCGTTAAAGTATTTAAAAATCTTACAGCATCAGATATCCGTGATTCTGTAGATGAGTTTGTAAAAGCAATCGATCAGTCACAGATTATCATGTTCCCAGGCGGATTCTCAGCAGGAGATGAGCCAGAGGGATCAGCTAAATTCTTTGCAACAGCATTTAGAAATGCAAAGATGACAGAGGCTGTTAACAAGCTTATCAATGAGAGAGATGGTCTTGCTCTTGGAATCTGTAATGGTTTCCAGGCACTTATCAAGCTTGGTCTTGTACCATATGGCGAGATTCGTCAGCAGGATGAGAATTCTCCAACTCTTACATACAACACAATCAACCGTCATATCTCAAAGATGGTTTACACAAAGGTTGTTACAAATAAGAGTCCATGGTTACAGGGAGCAGAGCTTGGAAAGACATATTGTAACCCTGCATCACATGGTGAAGGACGTTTTGTTGCACCAAAAGAGTGGCTTGATAAGTTATTCGAGAATGGACAGGTTGCTACACAGTATGTAAACGAAGCTGGTCAGCCAACTATGGATGAAGAGTGGAATGTAAATGGTTCATACATGGCTATCGAAGGAATCACATCACCAGATGGAAGAGTACTTGGAAAGATGGCTCACTCAGAAAGAAGAGGAGATTCAGTTGCAATCAATATTTATGGAGAGCAGGATATGAAGATCTTCGAAAGTGGAGTAAACTATTTTAAATAATTAGGTAATAGTGTTTGGGGTACCTGTCGTGGGACAGGTGCCCCTTTGTTAGGAAAGGGAAAAAGGAAAATATGAAAAAGAAATTAAGATTAGTATCTGTGTTGTTAGCAACATCATTATGCATTTTTTTATCAGGATGTAATAGTGGAGAAAAGGATACAAAGCAGGATTCAAAGGAGAATATAAAAGAAAATACAAAAGAGAATACAAAAGAGAATTCAAAGGAAAATACTAAGAATAGTGAATCTAACGATGAAAACACAAGTGTAAAATTAGATTTGGGTAAAGCGGAATTTGATGTATATACTCTAGATGATGAGAAAAAAACATACTCTTTTGATTTGGATTCTCGTTTCGTGGATGAAGGAAATTGTGGAGCGGGTGAAGTGGATTGTTGTTATATGTGGCACAACGAAGATGTATACGATGGATATAGTTGGCAACAGATAAATTTTTATGATGAAATTGAATACGAGTATGATATTATAGAAAAATATTTAAATGGTGAAAAGACAAAGGAAACGGTTGAAGAACTTGATGATGATCTATTTAAATATAAGATTGTATACAATAACACAGAAAATAAAACAGAGGCAAGTGTAAAAAGAACAGCTTACGTGTATGTGGATGAGGACAAGTATTTTGGTTATGGAGTTGTAACTGCGGAATATGATAGTAAATTCATTGGAACAGAAGTTGAAGATGTTATGAATGCACAGCTTGAAACTGTATATAAATCATTAGAAGTAAGTGTTTCTAAATAGAGAAAACCCAGGGCTGCGGCTCTGGGTTTTTCTTATGAAAATTCTGTAACAAGGTGAAGGTGGTTAAGCGAAAAAATGTGTCAATTAAATATATAATTCGACTATAAACTGACAATTTAAAAATAATCTAAAAAATATCAAAAAACTTATTGACAAATAAGTGAAATGGGTGTAATATTCAATTATCAAATAAAACAAAAGCAAATAATAAAAAGGAAGAAAAATCTAAGAAAAGAGGTACAGTCCAATGGGATAGGATAAAGAAACAGACTACTTGTAAGAATAATAGAACGGTAAGAAATCTGGAAATCGAGCCAAAGAGCAGTAATCGAACAGATATATTATAAAATAAAAATAATCGTTGAAAGAATTCTTATAAGAAGAAAAGTAAAGAATTAGTGAAAGAAAAATAAATAGAGGAGGTTATAAAGTGAAACTTACGGAACCAATGTTGTAGGAGCTACCTGATTAGATAAAAGAAAAATCAGATAGCTCCTTTAACGTGTACATATATAATTTATATTTTTATGAATTCTGGTTTTCTGTTTTTGAATACACAATAGTAATCAAAACCGGCATTCTTTAGAATTGCAGGTATTTTTTCAAAATCATACGCAATATGCTCTGGTTTATGGGCATCTGCACCGATTGTAATTATTTCACCCCCAAGTTCTTTGTATCTTCGGATAATATCTTCAGTAGGATTTGGGTGTCCGAGTCCGTATTTAAAACCGCCAGTATTAATTTCAATACCTTTGCCACTTTCTATGAGTCTTCTTAAAATCTCATCTATAATGTCTTCAAATTTTTTATAAGAGTAAAATTTGTTTTTGTTTGGGCCGTATCGTACAACATAATCAATGTGACCATATACATCAAAGTCTGGATTAGAATTTAAATTTGAAATAATGGATTCAAAATATTCCATGTAAGCTTCGTCTTCAGTTTTCCCTTTGTAATATTCTGGATAATACGGATCCATTGAATTTACAACATGAGAAGAACCGATGACAAAATCAAAAGGATATTTTTGAGTAATTAATCGGTTGTCTTCGTTGATGTGTGGTTGTAGACCTATTTCAATACCAAAATGAATATCTATTTTATTTTTATATTTTTCTATCATCTCATTAATTTTTTTATAATAGCTGTCAACGTCCAAATCAAACAGATGAGGAGATTCTTTATAGTCAAAGTCGAGATGATCAGTAAAACACAGTCCTGATAGACCTTTTTCGATAGAGGCGACTATCATGGATTCCATTGGTGAATCACTGTCTCCTGAAAATTCGCAGTGCATATGCTGATCCCAAATCATATTCTCACTCCTTTTAATAATCAATCATTCAAATTTATATTACAGTACATTGTTAAATGGTGCAAATATACATTGAAAAAAGTTGAGATAATGTGCATATAGTGAAAAAATTAACAAACTATAATAAAAACACTTGAACTTTGCAAAATAATTTTGTACAATTAAGAAAGCTTAGGGTCAAGCCCTAAAAACTTTTTAACAATTCTAGGAGGAATTAAAATGGCAGTAAGAGTAGCAATTAACGGATTCGGTCGTATCGGTCGTCTTGCATTCAGACAGATGTTCGGAGCAGAAGGATACGAAGTAGTAGCAATCAACGATTTAACAAGCCCTAAAATGTTAGCACACTTGTTAAAGTATGATTCATCACAGGGAAAATATGCATTAGCTGATACAGTATCTGCTTCTGATGATTCTATCACAGTTGATGGACAGACAATCAAAATCTACGCATTCCCAGATGCAAACAATTGTCCATGGGGAGAGCTTAAAGTAGACGTAGTACTTGAGTGTTCAGGATTCTACACAAGCAAAGAGAAGGCTCAGGCTCATATCAACGCTGG
>JBGVKW010000073.1:0-31541 GCA_045123895.1 Agathobacter sp. | reverse complement strand
ACTTCCTCTGATTCATCCACGTTGATATTGTCGTTGGTTCTTGTCATGACATCATAGCTGTCCAGATAGAGAAGAATGAGATAATTTCCTACTTCGTCATATGTATCAATAACTAAGTCATAGTAAGTATCCAGGAGTCCTTCATCCTGCAAGTCACTGTCTCGAAGTGCCATAAGAATCTGCTGTCTTCCACCAACTTCTTCTTCCTCAATAGGGAAGGAGAGATTTAATAGGTTGTTTCCAATGGTTCCTGATAAAACTTTGTTTGAAATCTCAAGATATTTGTAATATTCTTCGTCCTCAAGAGTAAGGAACTTTCCACCGAATTTGCAGACTTTTTCATGATTGGCATCTACATAGCAGCCAACTAACTGTGTAAAAGTGGCCTGGTCCTTTTTGAGACGGCGTTTTAATTCAAGTACTTCTTTTTTGTTCATATGTATACCCCTTATCTATTTTAAAGTATTTTTTATTTCAAAATGTCAGTAGTTTTATTATAGGGTAATGAGGGAAATTATGCTACAATAAAATGTAATCAAAAACCTTTGGAGGATAAAAAATTGGTTATTGGAATCTTAGCTCATGTAGATGCCGGCAAGACGACATTGTCTGAGGCTTTATTATATAATACAGGACAAATCAGAAATTTAGGAAGAGTAGATCATCAGGATGCTTACCTGGATAATGATGCCCTTGAAAGAGAGCGTGGAATTACGATTTTTTCAAAACAGGCGAGAATAAATGATGGAGATTTTTCGGCAACTTTGCTTGATACACCTGGACATGTGGATTTTTCAGCAGAGATGGAGAGAACACTTCAGGTTCTAGATTATGCAATCCTTGTGATATCGGGAACTGATGGTGTACAGGGGCATACAAGGACTCTTTGGAGACTTCTAAAGCATTATGAGGTTCCAACATTTATTTTTGTAAATAAAATGGATATGGATGGAACGGATGCTTCTGCTATTCAGAAAGAACTTAAGTCAGAGCTTAGTGATGGGTGCGTGAGTTTTACGAATATGGAAGCTGTATATGAGGAAATCGCTATGTGTTCAGAGTCTCTTTTGGATGAGTATATGGAAACAGGAGAACTCGAAAGCTTGTCCATTTCAAAGGCAATTGCTGACAGGATGGTATTTCCATGTTTTTATGGTTCAGCACTGAAAAATACTGGTGTGGCAGAACTTATAGAGGGTATAAAAACTTATGCTGTGGAAAAAGAGTATCCCAAAGATTTTGCGGCGAGAGTTTACAAGGTTGGAAGAGATGACAGGGGGATGCGTCTTACATTTTTAAAGGTATTAGGCGGCAGTCTAAGAGTTCGAGATAAAATAGAGTACAACGATTTAGTCGAAAAAATTGACCAGATAAGAAAATATTCCGGGGAAAAATATGATACAGGTGACGAGGCTTTGGCTGGAGAGATTGTAACGGTTACTGGGCTTAGTTCAACTTTTCCGGGGCAGGGACTTGGAACACTTTCTAATTCTAATAGTCCGGTATTAGAGCCGGTGTTAAACTATCAGATGATTCTGCCTGATGATGTAAATCCAGTTACTTTTATTGAGAAAGTGAGACTTCTTGAGGAGGAAGACCCACAGCTTTATGTAGTGTGGAAGGAAGAACTAAGAGAAATTCATGTTCAGCTTATGGGACAGGTTCAGATGGAGGTTCTGGTTCGACAAATTAAGGACAGATTTGGAGTAGTTGTTACATTTGGACCGGGAAGCATCGTGTATAAAGAAACTGTTGCAGCCCCTGTGGAGGGAGTGGGACATTTTGAACCGCTAAGACATTACGCAGAGGTACACCTTCTTATTTCCCCGGCGGAAAGAGGTAGCGGAATAACGGTGACATCTACCTGTAGCGAAGATATACTGGATAAAAACTGGCAGAGGCTTATCACAACTCATGTAGAAGAAAGGGAGCACAAGGGTGTTCTTACAGGCTCCGGACTTACTGATGTGCAGATTACCATACTTACAGGAAGAGCTCACATCAAGCATACGGAGGGTGGAGATTTTAGACAGGCCACGTATAGAGCAATAAGACAGGGATTAAAATACGCAAAGAGTATTCTGCTTGAGCCATATTACAATTTTACACTGGTTATTCCCATGGATTTTGTTGGACGGGCATTGACTGATTTACAGCAGCGTTTTGCCAAAGCAGAGGCTCCAGAATTTTCGCAGAAAAAAACAGGAGATTTTGCAACAATAAAGGGTCGTGCTCCGGTATCTACAATGCAGGATTATGTAAGCGAGGTGCATGCCTATTCAAGGGGCTTGGGGCATCTTACACTTGAACTTATGGGGTATGATGAGTGCCACAATCCGGAGGAAGTAATAGAGAAGATTCACTATGACAGTGAGGCGGATACAAAGAATCCTACAGGTTCAGTCTTTTGTGCACATGGATCAGGTTTTGTCGTACCATGGGACGAGGTGCAGGATTACATGCATTTACCATTTGTATATGACGGAGATGCATCAGAAGAGGCTCTCATTAACAATGCCAAAGCGTTTGGTATTGAGGAGGCGGAGAGTCTTTCAAAGATAAACAGGAAAGAAAGTTGGGAAAAGGAAGTATCTAGAATGTCTTCTCTTGAGCTTGATGCAGAGCTTGCAGATGTGTATGCAAGAGAATTCAAAATGAGCAAGGAAAGGCTTGAGGAACAGGAGCGTCGTAAGTGGGCTGCACATATGAAAAATGAAAGTAAGCCGGTTTCAAAGACAAAACTGGATAAGCATGGTAATCCGATTTATCCGTCAAAAAAATCAAATCAGGAGTGTGTAATAATTGATGGATATAATATTATTTTTGCATGGGATGATTTAAAAGAATTGGCAAAGGTGAACATTGATTCTGCCAGAGATAAGCTTATTGATATTCTTATTGATTATCAGGGATATAAAGGTTGTCGTTTGATTCTTGTGTTTGATGCATATAAAGTAAAGGGCAACACTGGAAAAATTGTGCATTACAACAATATAGAGGTGGTGTATACTAAACAAGATGAGGTTGCAGATGCTTATATTGAGCGAACTGTTCATGAGATTAGAAATAAATACAAAGTAACGGTTGCATCTGCAGATGGATTAGTTCAGCAGACCGTAATGAGCCTTGGAGCTCTTAGAATGTCAGCAAGGGAACTTCTCATGGATATTGAGAGAACTAAAAGGGAAGGTTTTGAAAGGAGAAATAAGTGATGATAGTTAATGAAAATATGTATCAGCTTGGAAGCGTACGTTCTGCAATCAGAGAACTTTTTGAATATGGAAAAATGCGTGCGGAAATTGTTGGAAAAGAAAATGTTTATGATTTTTCTATAGGAAATCCTAGTATTCCTGCTCCAAGAATTGTAAATGATACTATAAAAGAGCTTGTGACAGAGTATGATTCTGTTGCGCTTCATGGATATACTTCTGCGCAGGGGGATGTGGAAACAAGACAGGCGATTGCCGATTTTTTAAATAAAACACATGGTACAAGCTTTGGCGCAGACAATTTCTATATTACAATGGGAGCGGCTGCTTCCCTTTCAATTTGTTTTAGGGCGCTTACTAGCAGTGACTCGGATGAGTTTATCGCAATAGCTCCTTTTTTCCCGGAATACACAGTCTTTGTAAATGCTGCCGGTGCAAAATTAAATGTAGTTCCGGCTGATACGGAAAATTTCCAGATTGATTTTGTGGCACTTTCTGAAAATATTAATGAGAATACAAGAGCGGTTATAATTAACTCGCCAAACAACCCTTCTGGAACAGTATATTCTGAGGAGACAATAAAGAAGCTTGCTGCTTTACTTGAGGAGAAAAGTAAAGAGTTTGGACGCCCTATTTTTATTATATCGGACGAGCCATATCGTGAAATTGTATATGATGGAATAGAGGTTCCATTTGTGACAAAATACTATGCTAATACATTGGTTTGCTATTCTTATAGTAAGTCACTTTCTCTTCCGGGAGAGCGTATTGGATACGTTTTAGTACCAGACGAGGTATATGACAAAAACGAGATGTATGCAGCAGTAGCGGGAGCAGGAAGAGCATTGGGCTATGTGTGTGCTCCAAGTCTTTTCCAGAAGATGATTATAAAATGTCAGGGTGCTACCGGTGATATTAGTGCATACAAAGAAAACAGAGATATTCTCTATAAAGGACTTACAGACATTGGTTTTACCTGTTTTAAGCCGGATGGAGCTTTTTATATGTTTGTAAAAGCACTTGAGGATGATGCGGATGCTTTTTGTGAAAAGGCAAAAGAAGAGGATCTTCTGATTGTGTCGGCAAATGGATTTGGATGTCCGGGATGGGTAAGAGTCTCGTATTGCGTTGATTCAGAAATGATCAAGAGATCCTTTGGGGCGTTTAAAAAGTTGTATGACAAGTATCAGTAGGACAAGCTCGGGAGTTAAAAGGAGGAAATTGTTTGAGAAAGATATTAGTAGGCCTGTTATCAGTTGTTTTGATTGTCGGAGTGCTGTTTTCATGTAGCAAAAAGGACAGTACACCTAGCACTGAAAAGCCACAACCAACGGAAGTAGTAAAGGAGACAGAGGTTGTAGAACCAGTTACCGAAACACCTGAGCCGGAAGCGGAATATCACGGACCGGCATGTCCTTCTGTAAATGGAAAGCTTCAGGTTAAAGATTCAAAACTTTGTGATGAAAAAGGGAATCCGGTTCAGCTTCGAGGAGTAAGTACTCATGGTCTTGCCTGGTTTCCTGATTATGTAAATGAAGAATGTTTTGCCAACCTAAAGAGTTGGGGGGCAAATGTTGTAAGACTTGCTTTATATACCCATGAAAACGGAGGATATTGTACTGACGGAGACACAAAAAAGCTGGAAGAACTTGTTAGAAACGGCGTCAAATACGCTGAAAAACAGGATATGTATGTGATAGTTGACTGGCACGTTTTAAATGAGGGAAATCCTAATACTTACAGTGTTCAGGCAAAGACTTTTTTTGAAACAATGTCTAAAGAATTTGCTGGAAAAAAGAATGTTATTTATGAGATTTGTAATGAGCCATGTAAGGGTGCAACATGGGATGATGTGAAATTCTACGCAAGCGAAGTAATTCCTGTTATCAGGGATAATGATAAGGATGCTGTGATAATAGTTGGTACACCTAACTGGAGCCAGGATGTGGACATTGTTGCAGAGGACCCAATTACTGAGTATGATAATATAATGTATGCGCTTCATTATTATGCAGCAACTCACAAAGAAGATTTGCAGGCGAAGATGCACAAAGCACTTGATAAAAAGATTCCTATATTTGTGTCAGAGTTTGGAATATGTGATGCAAGTGGAAATGGTGCTTTGGATATTGAGTCGGCAAATAAATGGATTAGCATTCTTGATGCAAATGGAATAAGCTATGTTTGTTGGAACCTATCAAACAAAAATGAAAGTTCTGCATTGTTTGTACCTGAATCAACAAAGACTTCAGGTTTTGCAATGGAGGATTTGAGTGAGGAAGGAAAATGGCTGTATCAGGTTCTTCAGAGTCATTATACAGCAGAGGTTAATGGCGAATCTGGCACTTTAGAGAATAAAACAGAATTTTTGCCTGAGTCAGATACTACACCGCAAACGAATTCTTCTTCAGCTATTTCACAGGGAAATCTAAAGGTTTATCCGAAAATTTCTAACAGTTGGGAAAATGGTGGAAAGAAGTTTTATCAGTATGAACTTTCTATTGAAAATACCGGGGATGACGTTTCGTCATGGAAGGTTGAGCTGGTCTTTGATGCAGATATAAGTCTGGTAGATGGCTGGAATGGAAATTACAAAGCGTCAGGAAAGAAGCTTACCATCACAAATGAAACCTACAATGGAAATATAAAAGCAAACGCTACTGAGACAAATATTGGATTTATTGTCTCTGGTGGGACAGTTGTTCAATAGTTTTTATTAGAATAATAGATAAACTCCTGCATAAACTGTATTAACAGATAAGGCAGGAGTTTTTTTTGAAAGGATATATTGAGTCTCGAGCTGTGGAGATTGCAAACTACATAGTCGAAAATAATACAACGGTAAGAGCAGCAGCAAAAAAATTTGGAATAAGCAAATCTACTGTTCACAAGGATATCACAGATGAAGATCGCTTACTTCGAATAAATCCACAGCTGGCTGCCAAAACCAGAAAAATATTGGATGTCAATAAGTCTCAAAGACATATTCGAGGCGGTTTGGCAACTAGAGAAAAGTATTTGAAATCTGAGAATTAATCCTGTTTGTACAGATTAATAATTGTCTCAATACATTTCTCATATCCAAGCTTAGAGCTGTTTAAAATAACATCGTAATTCTTGCGGTTTCCCCATTCTTTATCCGTGCAGTAACGATAGTTTACAGCTCTTTTTTTGTCGATGTCTTTTAGCATTTTTTTTGCTTCTGCTTCACTTTTGCCGTAAAGCGATTTGATACGTTCGATTTTCTGGGCTGTTTCGCCTTCGATAAATACATTAAGAACGTCTTCGCGGTTTGAAAGAATAAAATCAGCACTTCGTCCTACAATCAGGCAGCGCTCGTTTTCTGATATCTCAGTGATTATTTTGTTTTGAATAGCATAAATCTGGTCTGCCAAAGATATTCCATTTATGTCCCTTTCAATAAAGGCATATGATAAAAAGCTCTTTGACGGAGCGTATTCTCCCCTGTCTTCCACAAATTGCTCAGATAGTCCAAGTTCTTCTGCAACTTTTGCTATTATTTTTTTATCATAAAATGTTATTCCAAGCCTGTTGGCAACCTGTTCTCCTATGTATCTTCCACCACTTCCGTATTCGCGGCTAAGTGTTATTATTTTATAACTCATAAAAATCCCTCCCTTTCTGATTAGACTATATTCCAATTATAACGCAAAAAATCTATTTTTTAAATGGTTAAAAGGCTTGCAGACTTTTGATTCCTACTCTATAATTACAGAAGATGCGAGATTATCATTTGTGTGAAAAATTTCGTTATTTTATTTGGCGATTAGTAATTGTTCTTTTGCTATCAGCTGAATAGTTAAACGAGTAATTAGTATATTTAGGAGGATATTTGGATGGATCAGGAAAAAGTCATCGTCCTTGACTTCGGTGGACAGTACAACCAGTTGGTTGCCCGACGCGTTCGTGAATGTAACGTTTACTGTGAGATTTATTCTTATAAAATTGACATAGAGCAGATTAAAGCTATGAATCCAAAGGGTATTATTTTGACCGGCGGACCAAATAGCTGCTACGAAGAGGATTCACCTTCTTATCAGAAGGAACTTTTTGAACTTGGAATTCCTGTTCTTGGTCTTTGTTACGGTGCTCAGCTCATGATGCACAAGCTAGGTGGTAAGGTTATCACACCTGAGGTTGGAGAGTATGGAAAGACTGAGATTGAGTATGCTTCAAATGCGGTTCTTTTCAAAGATATGCCAGCTAAATCCATTTGTTGGATGAGCCACTTTGACAGAATTGAACACGCTGCTCCAGGATTTGAAGTTGTAGCACATACTGCTGACTGCCCAATTGCAGCTACTCAGAATGTGGAGAAAAACCTTTATGCAATTCAGTTCCATCCAGAGGTATTACATACAGTAAATGGTACACAGATGATTTACAATTTCGTTAGAAATGTCTGTGGTTGTGCAGGTACATGGAGAATGGATTCTTTTGTAAAGGAGACAATCGAGGAAATCAAGACTAAAGTTGGAGACGGAAAAGTTCTTCTTGCTCTTTCTGGTGGAGTTGATTCTTCTGTTCTTGCAGCTCTTCTTGCAAAGGCAATTGGACCACAGCTTACATGTGTATTCGTAGACCATGGTCTTCTCAGAAAAAATGAGGGTGATGAGGTTGAAAGTGTATTCGGCGAAGGCGGCGAATTCGATATCAACTTTATTCGTGTTAACGCTCAGGAGCGTTATTATAAGAAGCTTGAGGGTGTTACAGAACCTGAAGCTAAGAGAAAAATTATCGGTGAGGAATTCATCCGTGTTTTCGAAGAGGAAGCTAAGAAAATCGGTGCAGTTGATTTCCTTGCACAGGGAACTATCTATCCAGATGTTGTTGAGTCAGGACTTGGCGGTGAGTCTGCAGTAATCAAATCTCACCACAATGTAGGCGGTCTTCCTGATTTCGTCGATTTCAAAGATATCGTTGAGCCACTTCGCAATCTCTTCAAGGATGAGGTTCGTAAGGTTGGTCTTGAGCTTGGCTTACCAGAGTACTTAGTATTCCGTCAGCCATTCCCAGGCCCAGGACTTGGAATCCGTATCATCGGCGAAGTAACAGCCGAGAAAGTTCGCATCGTACAGGATGCTGACTGGATTTACCGTAGCGAAGTTGAAAAGGCTGCAAAAGAGTACAAGGACGCTAATGGCGAGGAACCATCATGGATGCCAAACCAGTACTTCGCAGCTCTTACAAATATGCGTTCTGTTGGTGTAATGGGTGATGAGCGTACATACGACTACGCCGTTGCAGTTCGTGCAGTACGCACAGTAGACTTCATGACAGCAGAAGCCGCTGAGATTCCATTCGAGGTGCTTCAGACAGTGATGAGCAGGATAATTAATGAGGTGAAGGGTGTTAATAGAGTGTTCTATGATTTGACAAGCAAACCACCTGGAACGATTGAGTTTGAATAACCATTTGTGAAAATTGAGCCTTTATTTACAACTATTCCAAACAAAAAGTGTTAAGTATTGGCAACGATTTGGCAACATAATCTAACTCAAATGTGTTAAGTGAAATATTATATTAATTGCATTTAAAGAAGACCTTACTGAAGTTCTTTTCCAAACTGGAAAGGAATTTTGGTAAGGTCTTCTTCTTTTATCTGTCTCTTACTTGTATGGTCTGTTGCCACTGGAAAATGGAATTAAAGCAGACCTCGTTTCTTCATTTCTTCTGACAATGCATCCTGGAGCTCGGCATCCAGCTTGTCAGAGATGGCATTCTTTACAAAGCCGGTGGTTGGTTCAATGTTAGGGTAGTTATATCTCCAATTGTCGTATTCATCTTCGGAGATTTCTCCCTGTTTAAGCTTGGAATATTGACTAAGCCAAGCAAAAAGCATAGGTGCTATCTGGTCATAAGCCTGATGATTTTCATCGAGAGTTATACATGGACGTCCATCCTTATCAG
Source organism: Agathobacter sp. (assembly GCA_045123895.1). Lineage (GTDB taxonomy): Bacteria > Bacillota > Clostridia > Lachnospirales > Lachnospiraceae > Roseburia. The sequence continues at coordinate 22,401 of JBGVKW010000073.1, read as the reverse complement.
TACTTATTTGGAATCCATATTCATCCTCAAGGGCGAAGAAAGTATGCATCAATCCAAGATAGGAATCAATATTAGGTACTGTGATTGCTCTGGTTGTGACACCAAAGATATCAGCTAACTGTTTAATCAGGTCATCTTTTGGAGTACGGGCTTCTGTTTCGTATTGTGCGATACGAACATCTGAAGTCTTTCCCATAAAGCCTACCATTTCACCGAGTTCTTTCTGCTTTAATCCTTTTCTTGTTCGGAATAATCGTATTCTCTTTCCTAACATAGTTGCCTCCTTTTGTCCGTTAATGTTGCCATTGGCATAATAGTTAAATCAATTTGTTTAAGTGTAGTATAACACCTGTAAATGATGTAATCAAGGATAACTTAAATAAAAAAAGTTAATTTTTTATTTAAAGGGTCTTGACTTAACTGAAAAGAGTTAATATAATATCAATACATAACTTAACGGATAAAAGTTAAGTGCAAAGCTGAATGAGTGTACGAAACCGAACAAACCGCCAAGACCTTCATAATGAAGCGAGCGCCTGAGTACAAGGGAATAGAAGTACAAGGGATGGCACAGCACCGAGCAGGGTTGCCTGTCAGAACGGGGACGAGAATACAACGAACAAAATCTACAATGAAAGGAGGCGAAGGGAATATGGAAGAAAAGACATTTTTAACAGTGGATGAAGTTGCAGAAATCTTAACAGTTTCAAAGTCAAAGGCTTATGAGATTGTAAGACAGCTTAATAAGGAATTGAAAGCAAAAGGACTTATTACAGTAGCTGCAAGAGTTAGTAAAGCATATTTTTATGAAAGAGTGTGCTACAGCAAAGAGTAGTGGAAAGGAGTTGATTATATGTCGGTTTATAAAGACAATGCTACCGGCAAGTGGCGTGTGATATACCGATATACGGATATCACAGGAAAACGAAAGCAGACACAAAAACGTGGCTTTGAAACAAAACGAGAGGCAGTTGCCTGGGAACATGAGATGATGCTAAAAGCTCAGGCGAAGCTAGATATGACCTTTGGTAGTTTCTATGAGATATACGAAGCGGACAAGGCATCAAGGTTAAAGCAGAGTACCTGGGAGACGAAAAGTCATATCATAAGAACAAAGATTTTGCCATATTTTGCAGATCGTAAGATAGATGAAATTGAAGTCAGAGATGTGATTGCATGGCAGAATGAGCTTCTGGCAGCCTTTAAAGACGAAGGAAAAGAAGAAAGATATTCTCAGGACTATTTAAGAACGATACAAGCTCAGCTTACAGCAATATTTGCACATGCGATGAAATATTACAATCTTCCGAAAAATCCGTCCTCGCTGGCAGGAACCATTGGTAAGGAGGTGCCAAAGGAGATGCAATTTTGGACGAAAGAAGAGTATCTAAAATTTGCAGAGGTAATGATGGACAAGCCGCGTTCCTATTATGCTTTTGAGCTGTTATATTGGACAGGAATTCGTTCAGGAGAGTTGCTGGCACTTACGCCAAGCGATTTTGATTTTGAAAAGCAGACATTGCGAATTAATAAAACATTCCATCGCTCTAAGGGGGAGGATATTATTACGACACCTAAGACGGTAAAAAGTAATCGAATTATCACTTTGCCCCCATTTTTGTGTGATGAGATTAAAGATTATCTTGGAATGTTTTATGAGATAGGTGAGAGTGAGAGAATGTTCAGTTTTACAAAATCCTATCTTGGTCATGAGATGGAAAGAGGCTGTAAGGCATCGGGCGTGAAAAAAATCAGAATTCATGATTTACGTCACAGCCACGTCTCTCTTCTTATCAATATGGGATTTAGTGCATTAGCTATAGGGAAGCGTGTGGGGCATGAAACAGAGAAAATCACTTATCGCTATGCACATTTATTCCCGACTGTGCAAAATGAGATGGCTGAGAAACTGGAAATTGAGAGAATGGCGAAGGAGGCGTAACTATATGGAGAAGAGTTTAGATGCTAAAGGCAGATGGAGAAATCGCAATGTTGGATTTAGAGTATCTGAGGAAGAAGCAAAGTTGTTAGATGATTTAGTGGAATTATCCGGACTTGCAAAGCAGGATTATATCCTGCGAAGATTATTAAACCGTGAGGTAGTTGTTCAGGGAAATCCGAAGGTATTCAAGGCATTGAAGAATCAAATGATACAGATATATGAGGAACTCAAACGTCTGGAATCCGTCAGCGATGATAATGAGGAGCTTTTGATTGTGGTGGAAATGGTGGCAAAAATTATGAAGGGAATGGTGAATGAGTATGATGGATAAGCAAAAAGAAAAGGCTGCTCGGATTCCGGCTATTGGCGTAGCCGGTGAGCAACCTTCCCATATGTATAACAAAACAATTATAGCAGATGCAGTTGGTTCTGACAATTTGCAAAATGGATGTAAATCAATTTCACTAAACAAATTTATAGATTGACAAATAAGTCAAAGAAAGAGAGGCAATTATGGAAGAAAGAAATACTAATTTTTATATAAATGATGGACTTATCATGCAGGGCAAACAGATAGATACAAGCGTAGCTGTAAAAATTGCATTAGATCATGGATGGAGCTCTATCAAAGGAGAGCATATTTTTATGGAAACCTTGGTATCACCTGTTGATTACACACCGCTTACAAATAGCGGACTGCTGGAGTATCGAGGCAAGAAATACATTATTGGTCAGGGAAGACTTGGAAAGCAGGCAACCAAGACAGAAAACGATAATTATTTTCTTCTGACACTGGCAGGAATTGCAAAGGAGCTGCGTTATCAGGGACTTGAGAAGACAACGCATGTTGAACTTTATGCTGGAGTACCACTTGCTATGTTTGGAGTGGAGAGAAAAGAATTCCGTGAATATCTATGGCACAAGGAACAGCTTTCCTTTACCTTTGAGGGCGTGCATTATTGCTTTTATCTGGATAAGGTGAAAATTTATGCACAGTGCTATGCAGCAATTGCAAATCGTATGGGAGATATGAACAGACTTCGATGCGTAGATCTTGGTTCGTGGACAATGGATGTCTTGAGTGTAAAAGACAAGGTTCCGATGGATAAGGATGCCTACACCTATGAAGTGGGACTTATCACAGCAATTGAACGAATCAAAAAAGATGGACTTCCTAAAGTGCATTGTGAAATTCCTGAAGAAGATATTACAGACTATATTAAGGGGAATGTTACTGGTGTAAATGCAGAGTTTATCCCAATCATTGAAAAGGGATTGCAGGAATATGCTGACAGCGTAGAATCAAAGCTTAGGGAAATCAAGGTGGATTTGAAGCATGAAAATATCGTCTATGTGGGCGGTGGTGCTAGTGTGATGAAGAAGTATGGAAGAACGAAGGGAAGGAATATTCAGTATGTTACAGATGTGAAAGCAAATGCAATTGGGTATCGTTATCTTGCTGATAACATCGGATAGGAGGCACTATGGGAAATTCCGTTACTTTTCGTTTGAATCCGAAACATGCTGAAGATAGAGCAATCATAGAATGGTTAGATGCAAATGCAGGTGCGGAGGGTGGGCAAACTGCCCTCGTCAAAGCTGCACTGCTAGCTGTTATTCAGGAAAATAATGAATCAGACTATTATCAGAAAATGTTAAAGGAAGTTCAGGTGGCGATATCAAAGGAAAATGAAGTATTTGCTGGTACAGTGAAAGAAGTGATGCAAGCTATGGTAAATCAGTTATTCGCCGGATCTCTTGCGATGATGGGGCAGGTTCAAAAGCCATTACAAGCAGAGCAACCACAACAATCATTGTCGCCCTTATCCGTATCGGAAGCTAGATGCTGTAGAGCAGAAGAAAATATCAATACAGAGGTTAGGGATCTTGAAGCGGACAATCATAATTCTATGGATATGGACACAAGAAATGCTCTTGGAAGTCTGTTTGATGATGAGGATTAGGCAAGCGAATGGAGCATAAAATTTAAAAGTGCGTTAGTAGGACTGTCTTACGAAAAGGCTTATTGTTAGCCAAAATGTAGGGCAGTTTTTTATTGGAACAGTTGGGATAGGATGAAATGTCTTACGGTATCGTTAAGCCGAAGAGTGAAAAATAAGGCTACAAAGTAGACATATTCTTCAACTCACAGGCGTGGGCGGCTGGGGCTTGGGGATGCAATCCCCAACAAGTTCTGCCCTGTGTACACACAGGGCGGAACTTGCTCTACTAATTGCGACTTTAATGGAGCACCTGCCGACTGTAGTCGGCTTGCATCAGGGAATGAATGAGCTCTTATGAAAAAGGATGCAATAGCTATGGGAAGATTTCGGATGGAAAAGGAATATGAATGATTTCTGTAAGACAGAGCGTCTAACAAATTTTCCATATGCACCACTGGCGAATAGCCTGGTTAGTGGTGCAAGAACATTCCTCGGTTTACGATATTCACGAAACGAAGTGGAGTGTATCACGAGCAAAGCGAGTTATCCGTGAGCGACCATAGGGGAGTGAGCGTATAACCGGAGGGAGGAGCGATAGCGACGGCAAAAAATATTGCCGTATCCGGTACAAATGTAATTGGAGATTTAGTAGAAGCAGAAGAGGATAACTATTCTGAAATCTGCTTTTTTACGGAAGGAGAAGTGAAAAAAATGAGACAAGATACAGATAAAAAGAAAGAAGCAATGACACGAATGGAGATGCGTATATCCAAAGAGGATAAGGCACTCATAGAACAAAAAGCAAGAAAGGCAGGGATTACCACATCAGAATTTATTAGGAGAAGTGCACTTGGAAGGCGACTTCCTAGTTATGGAGATACAACAATTTTACAAGAGTATTCCATGCAGCTTGGAAAGATTGGTTCTAATTTGAATCAGATTGCAAAATATGTCAATCAGGGATTTCTCACAGATAGTCTGAGAGGAGAAATCAGAGAGACTTGCAGGGATCTTGTGGATTTAAAATTTCGTATCTTACCGGCACTTGAGGATGTAGCCTGCGGCAAGAAATATAAAAAGAAACCTGAAAATAAAGCAAGTGGAAGGGAAAGTGGGTGATTAAATGGCAATATTAAAGCATATTCCGGTGAAGAACCGTTATTATTCATCTGCTGTAGAATATCTAACCTGTCAGTTTGATGAATACACCAACAAACCGATTCTCGATGAAAAGGGAAGGATTATGGAACGGGAAGAGTATCTGATTGAGGGTGTGAACTGTGATGTAGATACTTTTGGAGCAGAATGCATTGAGACGAATCGGTTCTATGGAAAAAATAATGCAGTGAAGGATGTAAAAGCACATCATTATATCATATCCTTTGATCCGACAGATAATATAACGATGGAAGAAGCACTTGCATTTGGAAAAGAATGGTTATCTGTCTTTGCACCAGGGCATCAGGCAGTGATTGCAGCACATCCGGATGGTCATCATGGTAGTAAAAATATGCATGTTCACATCGTATTTAATTCAGTAAGGAAATATGCAGGAGTGCAGGAGAAGTGGCATTACAAGCCCTGTGAATGGAAGCAGGGCTGTAAGCACAGAAGTACAGGAAGGATGATGCATCATGCCAAGAAGTGGGTAATGAGAAGATGTCTGATTCAGGGATATGAACAGGTGGATCTTCTTACCAAGAAACATCGGGATGATTACTGGGTAGAGAAACGATTGATGCAAGCTAATGCGAAGGACGGTATTGGAGTAACCTCAAATAAAGAGATGATAAGAAATACGATTGATAAGCTGATACCGGCGGTAAAATCATTTGAACAGTTGGTGGACTACCTGACCGGTATTTATGGTTGGAACATACGTGTTACAGATAAAACAGTCACATTTACTATGCCGGATATGAAGCGGGGAATCCGTGGTAACAAGCTTGGAGATGGATATGGAAAAGCGGAACTGATAGAGCGTATTGATGTTGCTGTAAAAGAGAAGGCTGCTTTGGAAGCAAAAAGGATTGCAGAAGAAAATGAAAGAGCAGAAGCAAAGAGGATTGCAGAGGCGAAAGCTAAGGCGGAAGCAGAGGCAAGAGAAAAAGCAAGGCTTGAAGCAGAAAGAAAAGCGGCTGCTGAAAAAGCGGAGCAGAGAAGAAAAGAAGAATTGTCTCAGCAAAAGAGAAAATTAGCATTTGAACGAAATAGTATTCAACATAATTATTTTATGGAAAATGCTAATTCAGATGATTGGAATTCAGATTATGCGAAGTATCTGATGGCAGAGAATATTACTGATTATAATTCCAAAACATTGGAAGAGTTATCTGTGTCGATTCTGACGAAGGAAGAATTTGAGCAGAAGCAGATTGAAAAAATGCAGGAGGAAATCAGTGAGAAAGCACGAGAATTATGGAATGATGCACTCAGTAACATCGATGGGACAGTATATTCGAATAAGTGGGAATACCTGGACTATTTAGAAGAGATAAGGTTTCGACGTGTATCTACACTTACCTTGCAACAGGTAAAAGAACCAATTCTATCTTTTGTGGAATTCAATGAGATGAAGGAACGGGAAAGTGTCAAGGCGGTGATACAGGTTGAGAGTACTCAGGATGTTGCAGTAGAAATAGTTACAGATAATCAGAATAATTTTGAACGGGATATTACAGAAAATGTTGTGCTTCAGGAAAATCAGGTAGTTGAACCACTAGTGGAGGACACAGTTGTGGTTGAACGGGTTATTGAAAAAACATTAACTATCGAAGAACGAGCAAAAGAGATTGCAACTTTTATTCGTAATAATTATGGAAAATATGATAATGTGCCGGTAAAAGTAAAGGCAGAGCAGTTCAAGTTCTCAAATAATGATTTGGATGCAGATATGGAACTTCATTCATTAGTGCTAAAGGAACTCAATGAGAAGATGTATGGTGCGGATTCGTTTGAGGATTATATGAGTATCGTAGATGCGACGGAGAAAAAGCAGTCGGGTGAGATGCAGAATGTTGATTATTATAGTAATGATAAGCGATGGAAGCGGAGTAGGTAAGTAGAATTATTGCTAATTATTGATGATTTGGACAGATATTGATTGACTTAAAATTGGCAAAAAATATTTGTCTTTTACATAAATTCTACAGGTTGAGAAAATCAATTTTAGATTGAAAGAAAAATGCTTTGATGATATAATAGAAAGGGCATAGTAAATAGTTGTGATGTCACGAAAGGGTATAATAATGGCAATCAGATACAACAAATTATGGAAGAAATTAATAGATGAAAATATGATGAAAGTTGACCTTAGAGACCAGGCAGAAATTACAACAAATGCGCTGGCAAAACTAGGGAAGAATGAACATGTAAGTACACAAGTTTTGGAAAAAGTATGTAATGTATTGCATTGTGAGATACAAGACATTATGGAATTCGTTCCAGATGAGGAAAGGAAAGAAAAGTAATATGGCTAAGAAGAAAACAGTTGAAAAAGCACTGAACATAGATAGTATTTTATTTAATTGTAGAGATTACTTACGTGCGGCACGCAACTCCGGCTCATTCTTTGAAAAGAGAGATATGATGCTTACACTCGTGTTTTTGAGATTTATTGGAGAAAAGTATGAAGATGGAATTGAAAAGTTAAAGCAAACACTTATAGAACAGGGATTAGACCCGGAAGATGAAAATATAAGAGCAGCCTTTTTTGATGATGCTACTTTCGCAGATGGAACATATAATTTACCACCAGAAGCAAGATGGTCGACAATTATTAATACACCGGCTCCAGGATTAAATGTTGCACTTGATACTGCTTTGCAAAGACTCGAGGAAGAAGATCCACAATTAAAGGGTTGTTTTGTGAAAGGAACATTTACTGCACGAAATCTTGCTGCCAATGACATAAAGAAAATAGTTGATGAAGTAAACAAAATCAGCCATAAGGCATTTGGTGAAGAAAAAGATCTTATCGGTCGTGTATACGAATACTTTCTTAAAGAATTTGCAGTAAATGCTACAAAAGAAGAAGGAGAATTTTATACACCGCATGACGTGGTTCAATTGATTGCAACTATGATTGAGCCTTATGATGGAACTTTATATGACCCTTGCTGTGGTTCAGGAGGAATGTTTATTCAGAGTGCTGAACTTGTAAAGTCAAAGCAGGGAAATTTAAATGGCATCAATATTTATGGTCAGGAAAAAGAACCAGCGACATATCGTCTTGCAAAAATGAATCTTGCACTTCGTGGTATTAGCCATAATCTTGGTGATGAAGCTGATTCTTCATTCACTCATGACTTGCATAAGGGGCTGTATTTTAATTATATAATGGCAAATCCCCCATTTAACCTTAAAGGCTGGTATAACGATAATTTAAAAAATGATGCTCGTTGGAATGATTATCAAACACCACCGGAAAGTAATGCAAACTATGCTTGGATTTTACATATGCTTTCCCACTTAAAGAAAGCTGACGGAGTTGCCGGATTTCTTCTTGCTAATGGTGCGTTGAACGATAGTGACACTTTAGAAATCCGTAAAAAACTAATTCAGAATGATAAGGTGGAAGCCATTGTTGTTCTTCCAAGAGAATTGTTCATTACTACGGATATCAGTGTAACACTTTGGATACTGAATCAGAATAAAAAAGGCGGAAAATATCACGGTAGAAATCTTCGTAATCGTGAATATGAAATTCTTTTTATGGATTTACGTCAGTGGAGGGAAAACCCAGTTAAAGGCGAGAACAAAAAGAAGGTACGTTTGGTAACGGAGCAGATTGAAAGAGCAGCAGATATTTACCATACATGGCAGAGCGAAGGCACTGACGGTACGAATTATGAAGTGCCTGAACTTTATCGTAGTGTGGGTATTACTGAGATTGAAAGTAAAGGTTGGACACTTACTCCGAGCAAATATATAGAATTTATTGACCATGATTTGGATATTGATTATGAAAAGGAAATAGCTCGCATTCAGGCGGAAATGAAAGATGTTATGGAGCAGGAAAAGAAATCCCAGCAGATGCTGGAAGATGCATTTAGGGGGATTGGCTATGGGATTGATTAATATTCGATTAGGGGATTATATTGAACGTTCTACTCAAAATAATAAGGATTTAGAATATGGCACTGATTTGATAGTTGGCGTAAATAGCCAAGGGATTTTTGCTGTACCCAAAGGAAATACGGATGGCGTGGACTTAAAGCCGTATAAGATAGTTAATAATGGTGCTTTTGTTTATAATCCTACTCGACTCGAATTAGGGTCTATTGCATATCGTACAGAAGGTTTGTGCATAGTGTCTCATCTCTATATGGTGTTTTATCTTACTGATGAAGGCAAGAAAATTATAGATCCTATGTGGTTATATATTTACTTTAGACGTGCAGAGTTTTGTAGAGAAGTAACATTCAGAAATTTTGGAAGTCAGAGACCAGAATTTAACTTTAATGATATGAGTGATATTATTGTTCCTTTGCCAGATATCAAAATTCAACGAAAGTATGTTGACATCTACAATGCTATGCTTGTAAATCAGCAAAGTTATGAGCGTGGATTGGAAGATTTGAAGCTTGTTTGTGATGCGTATATTGAGGACTTAAGACGGAAAATGCCTTGTGAACCTATTGGACCATATATAGAACGACATGATGTAAGAAATGGTCCTAACGGAACTAAGAATGTTATGGGGGTAAGCACTACTAAAGAATTTCGAGAACCTACTTCAAAAGTAAACCGAAATGAACTGGATAATTACAAAGTGGTTAAGCCTCGTCAAATTAGTTTTGTACAGACCACACACAACGAAAAGGTTTTTGCATATGCTTTTAATAATACTGATGAAGATATTGTGGTTACATCAGTTAATGAAGTATTTTCCGTAGATGAGGATAAGCTTTTGCCTGAATATCTTTCGATGTTTTTTAACCGAACAGAATTTGATAGATATGCAAGATTTCACTCTTGGGGTTCTGCAAGAGAAACATTTACATGGGATGATTTAATTAAAGTTGAAATACCTATAGCAGATATCACTGTTCAGAAGTCTATAGCAGACATCTATAAAGTGTATAAAGAACGCAAAGACATAAATGAAAAGCTAAAAGCACAAATAAAAGATATCTGCCCGATTCTTATTAAGGGCTCTATCGAAGAGGCGAGAAAAACAAAGGAGGCGTAATCCATGGCTAGATTAAAAAATTATAATGGCCGATATTGTGAATCAGAATATGAGTATGCCTTCATTGGATTTTTGGAGGACGAGGGTTGGCTTTATTCTTCTGGTAACAATATCTCTCGCGTAACCAAACGAGATGTGCTGATTGCTGATGATTTCAAGAACTTTATATCCGATACCAATTCAGACTTAACAGAAGATGAGGTTACTCAGATTTTTGATAATGTTCGCCTTGTCGGAAGCGAAAGTGACTTTGCTACTTTACACAAGGTATATGGCTGGATGGTTGACGGGGTACAGTTTACACCGCAAGACGGACTAGCGAGAATGATACCGCTCATTGATTTTGAAAATTGGGATAAGAATATATTCCGTGTGGTAAATCAGTTTACAGTAGAATATACAAACAATGGTCAGAAAGAAAATCGTAGACCGGATGTACTCTTATTTGTTAATGGTATGCCATTGTGCGTTATTGAATTGAAAAATCCTGCTGATGCAAATGCTACGATTTATGATGCATGGGAGCAAATTAATATCCGCTATTGGAGAGATATTCCACATCTTTTACATTACTGTCCTTTGGCTTGTATTTCTGACGGTGTTAAAACAAGACTTGGAACAGTTCGTACTCCTTATGAGCATTTTTATGCCTGGAGACGTGTGAATGATGGAGATACTGTATCTACTCTGCCTTTTGAAGAAACCGAAACAATGATAAAGGGAGTTTATGCACCTGAGCGATTCTTGGAGATTTTCAGAGATTATATTTATTTTCAAGATAGCATTTACGATAGTGACGAAGTTGAAATTGTATGTCGTTATCCACAGTTCTTTGCTGCAAGATTACTTAAGCAAAGCATTATTAATTCTGTTGTTCAAAAAAGCGGTAAAGGTGGAACATATTTTGGTGCGACAGGATGCGGAAAAACATATACTATGGCTTTTCTTGCCCGTCAGCTTGCGCTTCGTTGTACAGATATACCTGAAATCGGATCACCGACAATTATCCTGATTGTCGACCGGGATGAACTTCAAAAGCAGGGGGCAAAGCTTTTTACAAAGAGTACGGAATTTTTGAACCTTGGTGAAGTATCTGTTGTAAAAAACAGAGCACAGTTAAGACAGGAACTTGGCGCAAGGCAAAGTGGTGGTTTTTACATTTGTACCATTCAGAAGTTCTGTGACCGGGAAGATGATAAAATCGGTCTTATTAATGACCGACAGAATATTATATGTTTCTCTGATGAGGCACACAGAACTCAGCTTGAACATTCTAAGAAGATTCAATTCAGCAAGGATGCTGATGAAAATATGAAAGCTATGGTTTCAAAGCCATACGCAAAGGTTTTGAAAGAAGCATTTCCACAGGCTACTTTTGTTGGATTTACCGGTACTCCTATTGCAGAGACATATCAGACTTTTGGTGACGAAATTGACCGATATACAATGGACCAGGCCGTTGCAGATGGTCTTACTGTTTCTATCAAATATCACCCTCGTATTGCAAAGGTTTTACTTGATAAGGTAAAAGTAAAAGAGATTGAAGATTACTATAAAAAATGTGCTGATGATGGTGCAACTTATGAGGATATCGAAGCAAGTAAAAAAGCAATGAGTTCTATGGAAGTAATTCTTGGGGAACCTTCCCGATTAGAACGTCTTGCTACAGATATCCATGACCACTATATTTCTTCCTGTGCAGGTGTTCCGGACAGAATACAGAAAGCAATGGTTGTTTGTTCAAACAGAAAGATTGCATATGCGTTACTTCAGAAATTCAAGGATAAATATCCTGAATGGTTTGAAGAAAAGAAATCACCTGATGGAGTTTCTGTAACCGAAGAAGAATTGAAAGAATTGAAGCCAATGCCATTTATCGCAATGGTATCCAGTGTCGGTAGTAACGATGAGAAAGATATGTATAACTATTTGGGCGGAGTTAAAAATGATAAGCGTTCTGAAGAACTTGACGCTGCTTTTAAACAGGAAAAATCAAACTTCCATATCGTTATTGTTGTAGATATGTGGATTACAGGCTTTGACGTTCCTTGTCTTACATACTTATATAATGACAAGCCTCTTAAGAAGCATTTGTTGATACAGACAATTAGTCGTGTAAACAGAAAATATCCTGGAAAAGAATTTGGTATGGTAATCGACTATATCGGCATTCGCGACAATATGCGTGAAGCAATGAAGGTTTATGGTGGAGATACTTCTGTTGCTCCTACATCTGATGATGTCGAACAAGCTACATCAGTGTTCAGAGAAGAATTAGAAATTTTAAAAACACTGTTTAATAATTTTGATTTATCACCTTTCCTAAATCCAGATTGTGATCCGATTGAACGTTACAGACTTCTTGCTAAAGCGGCTGAGTATGTATTTGCATCAACGCAGGAATTACAAACAGAAGGAAACAAGGGATCTCAGAAGGTTTCATTTAAAACCTACTTCTTAAAAACAGTAAAACGAATGAGAAGTGCTTTTGATATCTGCCAGCCTTCCGGTAATCTTGGTGAAGAAGAATCTGCACTTGCACAATGCTTTATGGCTATAGCTGGTTTTGTTCGTAAAATGAGTGGAACAAGTGAAGTGGATACAGATACCATGAATCGTGCAGTTTCCAAAATGGTTGAAGAAGCATTGAAATACAATCAGGTGGAAAGTGTTCTTGAAAGTGGCGAGGAAGAAGATATCTTTTCACCAGAATACTTTGAAAAATTATCTGATGTCAAAATGCCAGCAACCAAGTTAGAACTTCTTATAAAAATGCTTCGTAAGCAGATTAAGGAATACGGAAAAGTCAATCAGTTAGCTGCAAAATCGTTCCAAGAAATGTTGGAAAAGACTATTGCGGAGTATCATGAAAGACGTAAACATCTTACAGCGGAAGAAGCTGGAGAAACACAGGAAAAGGCATCAGAGGATATTATTAGGATTGCAACAGAACAGGCTTTAGCTATTCTTCGTCAAATGAACGAAAACAGAGAAAGTTTTCGTAAAATCGGTTTAACCTTTGAAGAAAAAGCATTCTATGACATTTTGATTTCACTGCGTGACCAATATAACTTTGAGTACGGTACAGATAAAGAAGTAGATGGTGTTGTAGTCAATGATAAATGCAAAGCATTAGCTAAGAAGATAAAAGATATTATTGATACAAAATCCTCATTTGCAGATTGGCTCAATAATCAGAATGTTCGGAATGATTTAAAATTTGAAATAAAGATATGTCTAGTTAAGAATGGTTATCCGCCTCAGTATAGTCCGGAAGTATTCAACAAAGTTATGGAACAGGTGGAGAATTTTGAGGAGTATTCCGTAACAGAAGATATAGGAAATGAAGCAGCTAAGTCTGCAAAGATTTATCAATATGAGCCAGAGTATAATGTGATGAAGGTGGCGGAAGATTCGGCACATTATGGAAAAGATTAAATAAAGTATTATTTCTAGGAGGAGTTAAATTGGATTACATAGATATTATTGAAAAGAGTATATATAATATTGATTCAAAAATCTGTGGAATAATTGATGACTATAAAGTATTGCAAGATTCTCAAAAAGTTGCAGACTATGTAATTCAATTTCTTCGCACTTATTTAGAACATATTGCAGCACGTATATATGCTCATGAAAATCCTAATAAACAAGTACCAATTAGAGGAAAAGATAAATGGTATACCCAATATATGAAACCGCTCAAAGAGAATAATGAATATGGATATATATGGAATTTACATCATTCACTCCAGATTACGACATCTCATTATGTACCTGCAGAGGATGGGGCTATTCGTTTAATGGATGGTTATTTATCTCAATTATATCAGTTAAGAGATCAGATGAGAGAAAAGTTTGGATTAGTTCTGATGAGTAATCTCGACGAGTATCCGCAGGAGAAGAATTCTGAATTAGATCCATATTATGAAAAAATTTATATTGCATTGAAGGGTATACATTTGGAAGATGGAACAAAACATACTAACGATAGATATTACGTTACAAAGAAAAAATATCGAACGGTAAATGGAAAAGGTTTTTTTGAATATACACTGTCATATGCACAGGAAGAAATAACTAAATTTGATAGATTTGTTGCATATTCATTTAATGATATTCCGGATAACTACTCTATTCAATGTGATTTCGCACAGGCAAATGTAGATTTTAACGGAGTTGATATTGACATAAAGTGCCTCATAGCTTGGAATGTTTCGATACGTCCATGCGAATTGGAGAAGTTAGCTGCAATCTGTGGATATGATATTAAAGTGAGAGCTGATAATGTGTATTACAAAGCATTGATGAAATTTCTTAGTAGAACTGGGATGAATCTGCTGGACATTCTTTTGGCAGATGAGGAGGACTATGAGATTTATATTCAGCAAGTGGAACTGAGTAAAAAAACTGAATTGGAAGACTCTTTTGATAAAATAAGAGAGATTATCATTGGTGAAAAATCAGGAAGTAATATTTTAAGATACATCACCGCTTATCTGAAGAATGATGTAATTAGAGACCAGTTGGCAGATCGTTCAAATAATCGTCTATCGTATTTATATCTGAAGAATGAGGCAATACCGTTTGATGAAATGCCCTATGCTTCAAGTTTATGCGGACATAATTTGCTAAAATCAAGATTGCATAAATGTTTAGAGATATATGATTGTGAACATCAATATGTGTCGGCAATGGTGAATAAAGAAGCTTATGATAGCAATACATTATATGTAACTGTGGATGATAATCAGTTGGATTATTATCGGTATGAGGTGGAGCAATTTAATCGAAACTTGTATAAAAGTACGAAACAGCAATTAAGAAAAATTGAGACTTTTGCAAACCATTTGTATGTTAAGAATTATTATGAGATAACCAAATCTGTTATAGAAAAGTTGCAGCAATATACTTCGGAAGGTGTTGATGGTTATTCTGATATGCTTGCAGACAAAGCAGAATTTATGAATGAAATTGATGATGTTGAAAAGCAAAAAATATTAAAAAATATCTTTATGAATTCTAGATTAGGAATGGTTTATGGTGCAGCAGGAACAGGTAAAACAAGAGTAGCAGAGTATATCGCGAAATTATTCCAGGATAAAAATATTCTTTTGCTTGCTAACACAAATGCTGCGAAAAATAATTTGGAGAGAAGAATAAATTCTTCTTGTGATTGCTATACTGTATATGACTATTTGA
The DNA here is from genome assembly GCA_045123895.1 of Agathobacter sp. Classification (GTDB taxonomy): domain Bacteria; phylum Bacillota; class Clostridia; order Lachnospirales; family Lachnospiraceae; genus Roseburia. The sequence goes on along the minus strand of JBGVKW010000073.1, from coordinate 7,121 downwards.
AAAATGGACATAGCTGGAAAAGGTATGATCTGGTTATTTTGGACGAGTGTAGTACAGTGTGTAATGAAGATGTTTTGAATCTGTTTGAAAAGTGTAATGCTGAAGCATATTTGCTGCTTGGAGATATATACCAGATAGAAGCAATAAAGTTTGGAAATTGGTTTAGTTTTGCAAGATATTTTGTAGATAAAAAATCTGTTTATGAGCTATCAACTCCATACAGGGCAAAGGATAAAGCAATTCTGCTTTATATGTGGACTTGCGTGAGGAAATTTGATGAAAATATGTTTGAAAGACTACAAGCAAATGGATTTATATCAACTTTAAATGAGTCTATTTTTGAAAAAGATGATGAGGAAATCATTTTATGTTTAGGATATGATGGATTATATGGAGTCAATAATATTAATAGATATATGCAGAAAATCAACCCGTCTAAGCCGATTGAGTGGGGAAATTGGACATATAAGGTCGGAGATAAAGTTTTGTTCAATGAGAGTAGAAGATTTGGAAACGTCTTATATAACAATTTGAAAGGCCGTATACTATCAATTGACAAGAAAACGGATGAAATAGTATTTCAAGTATTGGTTGATAAAGTCATTGATAAGACAGATGCTGGTTTTGCTGGTATTAAACTTGTTGAGTGTGCTTATGATGATAAATCCATTGTTGAGTTTAATGTGAAAAGGCGAGTTGAGCGTGATTCTGATGCTGATTATTCTGAAGAAATCGTACCATTTCAAATTGCTTATGCGGTATCTATACATAAAGCACAGGGTTTGGAATATGAATCTGTGAAGGTTGTAATTACAGAGGATGTTGATGAAAGAATATCACATAATATTTTCTATACTGCAATTACAAGGACAACAGATAGGCTTAAAATATACATGAGCAAAGAAACACAGAATAAACTTGCAGAGAAGTTTGTAAAAAGTAATGTAGGCTTGCAGCAGGCACAATTATTTGCAGGACATGCTGGATTGAAATTGAAGAATAAATTGTCCTCATAAGTGAGTCAGTGTAAATAATCAAGAATATAATTTGTTAAAGGAGTGACACCGAATGATTGATATATACACAGAAAAAATGGATTCAAAGGATTGGATTATCAAGAATGATTTATTCTTTAACTTAAATACAAGTAATGAAGAAATGTCTGATAATGAAGTTGCATTAATTAAGCAAGTCGATGATGCAAAATTGACACCAGACAAGCATATAGAAACCAAGTATGGATTGGGAACTATCCGTAATCTTTCTTCTGGATGTAAGACATTGCTCAATATAGTAAAGCACCCGGAAAAAGTGGTGTGCGTAGAGGAATGTGGACCGAATGTGCTTAAGGTGATATTTGCCATGGATAATATAAAGATTTATATGTCACGCCCATCTCTTGCAGATATTCCGGATGATGCAATTATTAGATTTAATGATGCGGATGTTGTGACAGGAAGTGCTGGATACAATGCGTGGTGGAGTAAGGAATATGAAAGGAGAGAGGCGAATGATTTATAATAAAATAGCATTTCAAGCAGATCCTTTTTCATATGATTTGGTGTTCGAAGATCGTATTACTCTTGTTGGCGGAGATAGTGGTACTGGAAAGACGGTACTTTATGACATGTTGGAGGACTTGAAGCAAACCGAAGAATATAATGCAATTAAACTATTCAATTATAAATCTGAGGATGTATTAGAGAAATTGAAACAGTGCAGAAACAATTTTGTTGTTATTGATAATGCTGATATTTTGATGGATGACGAGGTAAGACGATTCATCAATTTTGAATTTTCGAATCAGTATATGTTATTCCTAAGAAATTGCGATGGACTGAACGTCTCAGATAAGAGTTTTAAGGTAATGAAGTTTGAGAGTAATATGATTACTTTAGAAGAGGAGTTGTGATATGAAGTATTTATGGACAGAGGACACAGGTGCTGGACTCCACTTCTGGAAGTTAGTCAATCAGCTTTTCTTTGATAATGCACTTGTAGTTGAAAGTAAAGAGAGTAACCAAGGCATCTTGTATTCCTTGACATCATTGAATGCAAAGGAAGAAGATGAATATTACATAGCATTTGACTATGTGCCGGATAATCAGGATATTCGAAATAAGTATCGCCAGTTGAAACAATTAGTGGAAAAGTCAGAAGCAAAGATTATTATTCTTGATATGATTTGTTTTGAATACTTTATATTGGCATTTGATAAGTTGGTGTCTTGGACTGGAACCGGTAAGACGGATAAGATAAAAATGCGCGAAGATATTCTTGCAGCAATAGAAGATCACAGAATAGATTTGTCGAAGATCAAGAATCAGACGACAATGCAGTATTTGTCTGGATTCAAGAGATACTCTACAGAGCGGGTGATGAAATCGTTGGTAGGTGAATTTACACAAAATGAGAAGTGGTCCGTTAAGGGGCAGCTTATGGGTGAATGCTGGTATAAGGATTGTTGTGTATCTGAACATCTGGATAGTCTTAGGTGTGGAAAGCCAGAGATTGAGAATGGAAATGAGAAGATGAGGATGTTGATACAGTCGGAGGAAGTACAGAGAGTGATTGGAGAAGTCATTATTTAAAAATATATCTACTTAACAATTGATGGCTGTATTATGTAAAAGGAAGTGAAGAGTTGAAGATTACACATGTTAAAATATGCAATTATAGGAATTTAAGGAATATAGACATAGGCTTAGCAGAAACAGTTGCAGTTATAGGAGAAAACAATAGTGGTAAGAGTAATTTCTTAAAAGCAATTACGCTTCCTTTTTTAACCGATGATAATACACATATCAGTAAGAAATTATCATGGTCTGATATAAATAATGAAACTAAAAAGTGTTATTACAATAAAATTATTGAAAGCCAGAATAAAATTAAGAATGACGAGATTACTATTGAGCAATTTGTAGAATTATTGCCAATAGTGAGTGTTGAAGTTAATATTCAGGCAAGTGGTGCAGAGGAATATTATGTCAAGGATTTATCATATGCAATTGAAGATGGGAAAATTCAATATGGTATAAAATATGAGTTTGCACCTAAGAGTTGTGAAGATATATTCAGAATGGTAAAGGAAATTGTATCTGTGAATGAAATCAACGATACGAATTTGAATGAGGTTAAAATGAATCTCTTACCAGTAGAATATTATAATTACTCAATAAAGGTTTCTGATGGCAGTAATATATCATATGACACATTAAAGAAGTTTAAATATGAGGCTCTTGAGGCAGAAAGAGACGATTTTTCAAGAACTAAAAATCAATTAGGTTCAAAATTTTTGGTTGATTTATTGAAGGATGGACTTTCAGATCAGGATAAATTAAAAATAGAAAAAGAATATAGCCATTTCTTTGAGGCGTTAAAAGAAATTAGTGATATAAATGACATAATAAACTGGCAAGATACATCGGAGCTAAAAGCGGCAAAGAAGTTTTTTTCGCATATTAATATTCTTCCTAATATGCCACCAATGCAATCCATTTTAAACAGTGTGAGATTAGGGTATTCAGAAGAAGAGCTGTCAATGCAGGGGTTGGGACATCGTAACTTAGTATTGTTGTTTGTTCTGATTAATTCGTTGATTGGCAAAAATTCGGATACTGCTCTGAATGTTTTGACGATTGAAGAACCAGAAGCACATTTATGCATTAACAATACTAGATTGATGGTCAGTTTTCTAAAAGCATTTACAGATAAGAATAAAACTGTTCAGTTATTCTACTCCACGCATAGTACTGAATTTATTAATAAAATGAATTTAAAAAATGTGGTGGTTTTACATAAGGGAAAAGCATTTTCGTTTGTTGACGAATTAGAAGATGAAGATATAGCATATTTAGCAAAGAATCCAAATTTGGATCTTTTTAAGCTTTTTTTCTCTAAGAAATGTGTTTTGTTTGAGGGAATATCAGAAGAATTACTAATTCGATCTTATATTGACTCGCAAGTATCTTTGAGTGAGATTGAATTGCTATCATTCCATAAGGGATTTGAGAAAATAATGAATATTTGGAAAAAAATCAATGAAGGTTCAGGGAATAAATTGGGCATTATACGAGATTATGATGACCAACCTGATGCAAAGAAACGACATGATAAGTATAATGATGATAAAGAAATATGTGTTAGGACGACAGAGTATTATACCCTAGAACCGGAAATTGTAAATACTGGTGACAACTTTAATATTTTGAAGGAAAAATATGGAGAAGTTTTCGGTTGGAGTAATATGACAGCTGAGCAGCTTACAGAAGCATGGAAAAATGCAAAAGCATCAGATATGTTTACTATTTGTAGGGATCTAGCTAGTGGTGGATTAGAAGGATTTCAAATGCCCAAACATATTCAAGATGTATTAGATTTTCTTTCTCAAGAGCAGGAAGAGGTGTTATAAAGTGGAAATAAATATAGCTGGGGCCGGAGCAGGAAAGACTACAAAGATGTCAGATAAAATAATACTTCTTCGTAATCAAATTGATGAGGATAAGAAAATATTTTGCGTTGCGTTTACTAATAGTGCCGTAGATTGCATTCGTAGAAAATTATGTGAACATTATGTACAAATCCCGCAAAATATAATAGTGAGTACGATTCATTCATTTCTGTATAGAGAAATAATAAAACCGTATTATCATTTACTTTATGGAAAGAAATATGAAAAAATATCTGTTGCAGATTTACCTCAAGATGCAAAGTATAAAAATGCAAAGATTAAAAGACTTGATGAGTTGAATGTACTTCACCAAACAGTAATTCCTGAACATGCTAAATGGGTGTTATGTAAAAAATCAAAGGACACAAAAAGTATAAAGGATGGCAGAGTAATCATTAAAAATGCAATTGCAAAATATTGCGGAGCAATCTGTATAGATGAAGTACAGGATATAGATAAGCATATGCAAGAAATTATAGAAGAATTAAGTAGAATGGGAATCCCCATGTTGCTGATGGGAGATCCAAAACAGGATTTAAAAGGTTTTAAATGCTTAAGGAATCTTATGTCTATATACAAGCAAAATGTTAGATATATATCGGAATGTCATAGATGTCCGCAATTACATTTAGAACTGTCAAATCGTTTAGTAGATGAAAATGAAAAACAGAAATCTGAAAAAGATTCCGGACAATTGTCAATATATTATGAAAGTGAAATTGATTGTCGCACGTTAATTGAAAGTCAAAAATATGATTTGATGTATATGTCTCAGAAGGAAGGGGTATATGAAACGCATGACTACAAGAAAAATAATATAAGAGAGAATTTAGCGGAAGAGCTTGAACCATTGTTGTCTGAGAATCATCCAACCAAAGATACTCTGACAGTAAAAAAAGTAGCGTATTATTATGCTGGGAAGATGATTGAAAAGTACAGGAATACGGGAAAGAAAAAAGATGCAATGGCATTACTGAGCAAGTGCGAAAAAATAGATTCAAGAAGATATGGCATTATCATAAATATTTTTGAAGACGAAAGTCCAATAAAACAAGAAGATAAGATTTTTGTAAAATCAATAGACTACATAAAGGGAATGGAGGGGGAGAAGTGTTTATTCATTCTCACAAATGACTTGGCAGCATATTTATTTAACGATAATAATACCGAGGCGAATAAGACGAAGAATAAGCTTTATGTAGCACTTACTCGTTCGTTAAATGAATTGTCGATATACATATTAAAAGAGGTTGAGAATAAATACACAAAGAAGAGAATACAGGATTTTTTTGAAAGATTTCTTTGAATATAAGATGATAGTAAAGGTGGTGATGAGATGTTGGTAGATGAAATATGGGATTTCAAAAGTATTAACATGGGGCGCGAGTTAGAGATTTCTGGAGAATTTATATATGAATCAGCAAAGAAAACAATGTCGATAACTGGATTAAATAATCAATATGAGATTAATATCATATTGTATACCGGAGCAGTTGGAATAGAACGATTACAAAAAATTTATTTGTGTCTTGTTCTACAAAATCCAACTGATAAGGAATCTGTTCCAAAGTGCCTAATAGGACATAACCATCTGGAATTAGAAAAAGAAATTGAGAAATATACTACAGAACAACTTTCAAAAAATGGAAGAAGTCTTTTGGGAGTTTTTTCTAATTATTATAATAATTACCGATATGCGAATTATATACCGGGAGAAAATAGCAGTGAGTTGAGAAAGTTATTTATTAGTTTTCTGAAAAAACAAAATGGAAAATTCAATTTTGATGAGCCATGTGCTTTGATCCAGTTTGAAGTATTCAAACGTTTTTACATAAATGAATTGGGAAAATTGGCTAGTTATTATTTTGAATTAATAGAACATAAGGCAAGAGAAATTGGTACGTATACATATGAGATTGATTCGTATTCAAATGCTGCTAGGGTCTTTTTTTCAACTCAGAGAAGATCTCTTTATGAGCAGATGGTTATTGAACAAAATTCAATAAAAGAGCTACTGCTCTATATGTATAAGAATAAGCGCGAGTCTGGTGTTTTTAGATTACTGAATGATATGGAATCTTTGGAAATGGATGATGCACTAGTAAATGATTATTTAGCTGATTTATGTGAGGGAAAAGTCAATGATTGGCTGATTGATTATGTAGATGAACTGTATGAAGAAATGGAAGACATAAAGAAAAGAAAAGAGCGTAAGGAATTATTGGCATTGATTGGAAATAGATCGGTTTTGTTTGATTTTGATGATTTTGAAGATGATGAAAATGAATCATACCACAAGAATATGTTTGAAAGCGACGATATTGAGGGGGGAGAGAATTTGTAGTTTGTAGTTGCAAAAAATGAAAATTAACTTGTCATTCAGGTATCATCAAGTTATAATATTTCCATGGCAACAGTTTGGCAACAACCATTCAGTAGGTCAAAATAAATAGTGTAATTGATATAGAAATATGCCCCATATTCGACCGAAACTTAAACAAAATAAGTTAAGTGATGTTTGGGACATAATGAGTTTGAATAGTAAACATGTTAAAGGGCAAAGGTGTTTATCCTGTTTAGGGCAAACTCCATTATCCTATATAACAGAATAAAGTATTATAAATGACCTAGAAATGAGTCGTAACATCTTCTCATTTCCAGGTCATTTTTT
>JBGVKW010000072.1:0-14304 GCA_045123895.1 Agathobacter sp. | reverse complement strand
CAGGTGCAATAATAATCTTCTCCCTTTAAAATCCATGGCTTTACAAAAATACTCTGTATATCTTTAACAATTCTATAGATATCATCCTTTTCGGTATCAGGAATAATGATAATAAACTCATCACCACCCATTCTATAACATCTATCTGAAATCCCCTTAATTTTTGTCATGCTATGGGAAACTGCTTTTAAAAGCATATCACCGCTAGGGTGTCCAAGTCCGTCATTAATATGTTTGAAATCATCAATATCCAGATAAATTAACGCTCCCTGTACTGCTGTTATCTCAGCTCTTCTGATATACTTTTCGAGGTCTTGTTCACATCTCATTCTGTTATACAAGCCAGTAAGGAAATCATTATTTGCCTGATTTTCTATCTTCTGCTGATATTTTTTCTTATCGGTTATATCATATACGGTACAAAGTCTGACTTCGCTTCCATCAACCCAGGAAATCTTTGTTCTATGAACATCAAACCACTTTTCTTCATTCGGCTCATATATTTCCTCAAAATAGTTTTCTGAAACTTTATCAAATAACATCTCCTCTTCAAACTGACCAGATTCTATAGTATTTTTGTAAAGTTCCTTAAAACACTGATTCATAAAAAGAACCTTTTTTCTATCAATATCTGCCACATATATTCCACAACCGGTATTCTCCAGTATAGCCTCAAGAGAATTGTATGAACTTGCAAGTGAATTCTTTGTAATCCTTTTTGCCAGAACAGTCTGAACAACTCTTTTTACATCATTCAAAAATTTGATGTCCATAACATTCCATACCCTATGCTTATTAACCATAAAAAAGCACAGATACATTAATATATTACCATTTACCTCTATTGGATGAAAAACTGCAGCTGTAATATTAAACCTATGAAAAAAAGCATCAAAGCTCCCCGGCTTCATTGAATCCGAAGAAATCATATAAGGCTTGGCCTTTAAAAACGGAATTTCATCCAATTTTAACAGTGATAAATCTACTTCACCAAATCGACTTATAATATCACAATTTAATTTTTCCAAGTTTGGTCTGATAAGAACTGCAGAAGATATTTCAAGACAACTACAAACTTCTTCAAGAGCCTGATCAACAATTTCACTAAATGAACTATCAGATTCAAGAAGCTCGATTATTCCATTCATTGTATCACTTCTATTAAGTTGAATCTTCAGTTGATTTTCCGATTCAATGGACGATTTCATTGCTATATTTGCAGTCTTCTCATTTTTCTTTGATTGTAATATCTGTCTGGATATTATCTCAAGAAAATCTATTGAAGCCTCAAATCTTTCCACAGTTGTCACTAGAATATCCTCAGGAAGCTCAATTTCATCAGGAACCCTGTCACCAATAACGCCAATAACAACCCACATCAAAAAGATATCCTCGTCTATTCTTACTGAGATACCACTCATTTTCATATAGTCTACTTCAAGAGGTTCTTCTATGATACTTTCTATATCACTTTCCTTCAGCTTTCTAAGAAGAGACATATAGATATCTTTATTAATTAAATCGAAAATAAATTCTTTATCTTCAACTCTGCCATATGCTTTTGTTACAACTCCTTCATCCTTATCTATGCATGCTAAATATACTCCGTTTGCCTCGCAAAAATAGTCCTGAATCTTCTGAAGAAGTTTTGACTCAATTAATCCTGCATAATCATTTGTATCCATGCTTGCCCCCATTTTTACCCCGTATATTTTATTATATATAAGTTAAAATCCGTCTTTTTTATCATGTTCGTCTCAGAAATAAGTTTATAATTTTTATGAAGACGTAACTGTTTTTTTACAAATCCTGTTTCATTCGAATATATTATTACGGTTGCATCTGGAGCCAAAATTTCTTTTGCCTTATCAAAAAAGCGTCCATATAATATATCCATTTCTTCCTTAGTTTTCTTTCCACGAACTGGCATATTTGAAATAATTTCATCAAATTTGTAATCATGCTTAAAATCAAAGAAATCCCTATGAATATAATTAACTCTTTTCTTTGCAAGTACAGTATTCTCTCTTGCCATTTCAATTGCATCTGAAAAAATATCAGTACCATACATTTCTCTTGCCCTTACCTTATTATCACGTTCAATAAGCATTGTTCCCACGCCACAAAACGGATCAATAATCTGGGCGTTTTCTTTCAAATATGGCTGCGCAATCTCCATAATCAGTGCAGCTGTAGAAGGTTGAATTGATGCTGAAATAGCATTTCTTCTATAGGCAAATCTCTTATCTTCTATTGAATTAAGTTTCATACAACAGAAGAAAGTTCCTTCTTTATTCTGTATAAGTTTAATCTCGATTTCATAATTACTTGGAGAATTTATTAATTTTCCTGCGGAGATTTGATCTAATGCAGCCGCAAGCTTTTTAGGATATTCTGATAAACTTTGACAGTCTATTCTATAATAAAATGGTTCCCCTTCTGTATGAAGACTGTTTAATATTACAAAAATATCCGACTCAAAAATCTGCTGTGCACCCTTTCTTGCATCAGCTGATACGAACTTATCAGTATGGACTGGAAAATAAATATTTCTGTACAATCTAATCTTTAATAACTCATCAAGATTTTTCGTTCTGACCAAAACTCCTAATGGATGGATTTTTGCCTCCCCAACAGTTACAGCACGTTTCACAAGCTCTCTGTGGATGCGATTACAAAATAGTAGGGCCTCAACTTCCACTCCATTTGTAATAGCTTTATGTTTTGTGATGCCACGATATTTAATCAGGATTTTATTTAACCCTCTCAGTTCTTCCTCTATATGCTTTCTATTTTCTTCTTCCACTTCAAGAGACTTTATACTATCATAACTTCGTGATATTTCATCTACAAGATATTCTATATCCATATTTAATAAAGCTGTTAAATAGGCACTTTTTACAAATAGTGTATTTTCATTTTTATAACATTCAAAGATTTTTTCTGACATATCTGACAGTTGCAAATCTCCTGACAAAAGCGCCGCATTCTTTCTTGTTTTTGCATCTTCACTTTCTAAACAAGAGACAAGTACTTGTGTATTCGCCGCAAAAAAATCAGCCAGCAAATCTTTGCTTTCATTTTCCTTTGCAATTTTTCTTAAATCGCTAAGACTTCCTCTTTGATTTTCTTTATTAAGAAGATTATTTATTACTCTTTCAATTTCCTTATTCATCTGATTCATCATTCTTTCTAACGCCATTTTCATCAATATATTTTACAAGATCTTTTTTTAATTTTTTCCATTTATCTTCATGTTCAACATAATATTTAGGGCAGTTCTTACCACTCACATCATAATGACGTATTACATCATCCACATCTAAATCGTACCTACCCATTAACCATGTTGTAAGTCTGATTAATGAATCATATGTCTTTGAATTAAACTTTCCTGTATCGTCTTCTATACAGCACTCAATTGAAATTGTATCATTATTCCTGCCATTTGATGCATATGCAATTTCATTACATGGTACACACTGAACTATTTCACCTTCAAGACCAATCACAAAATGACTGCTTGCCTTTGTCTCCTTCGACTGAGCAAGACCATTAAAGTAGTTTCTGTTTTGCTCCGCAGTAGTCCCCGGATTAGCCGTATAATGAATTACTATTCCATTTACCTTTTCAAGTGCTTTACCAGGTCTTGAATAATCATTAATATCAAGCAAACGTACAATAAGCTCTGGCTCTACCGGATTGTATTTTTCAGCTAATTCTTCCTCTTTGAGTCTATTTTCAACCTCAAGATGATGTTTATACATTGATATTCCAACAATCATCCCTGCAAAAAATAAAACAGCACCAATAATTGCCATCCTTATCTTTATCTGTCTTTTTCTTATTTCTTCTCTTCTTCTTTTCCTATATGCCTCTCTTCTCTTCCTTGAGAATTCATCAAAATCGCTCATTTTATATTTCCTATCATCTTTTGTATAGGCTAATTCTATCATAACTATCTAAAAAAAACAAAAAAAAGACTGCATTTATAACATTTCAATAGCGAAATCTCATAAATGCAGTCGATTATTCTATTTATTAAAGAATCTGATGAATCCATCCTTCTGGAGCTTCAATTTTACCCATCTGAATTCCTGTAAGCGTATCATAAAGCTTCTTTGTAACAGGTCCCATCTCATCCATACCACTTGGTAAACTAATCTCGTTACCATGATCATAAATCTTTCCGATTGGAGAGATAACGGCTGCTGTACCACAAAGACCAGCCTCAGCAAAATCCTTTACTTCATCAAATTTTACTTCTCTATGCTCTACAGTAAGTCCCAGATATTTTTCTGCTACAACCATAAGTGATCTTCTTGTAATTGAAGGAAGAATACTGTCAGACTTTGGAGTTACAAATTTTCCATCATTTGTAATAAAAATAAAGTTTGCTCCACCTGTCTCCTCTACCTTTGTACGTGTAGCAGGATCAAGATACATATTCTCATCAAATCCTTTTTCATGAGCATCTACAATCTGATATAAACTCATTGCATAGTTAAGTCCTGCTTTAATATGTCCTGTTCCATGAGGTGCCGCTCTATCATAATCAGATACACGAATAGTAATTGGCTTAGCACCGCCCTTGAAATATGGTCCAACTGGTGTAACAAAGATTCTAAACTGATACTCATCTGCTGGTTTTACACCAATTACAGGATTAGTTCCCATCATATATGGTCTGATGTAAAGTGATGCACCTGAACCGTATGGAGGAACCCATGCAGCATTTGCCTTTACAACATCCTCAACTGCCTTTACAAATTTATCTACTGGAAATACAGGCATCTGAAGTCTCTCACAAGAATCTTTCATTCTCTCTGCATTGAGGTCAGGTCTAAAGCATACAATCTTACCGTCCTCTGTTGTATATGCCTTTAAACCCTCAAAACAAGTCTGTGCATACTGAAATACACCTGCACACTCATTAAGTGTAACATTCGAATCTGTAGTAAGCTCACCTTCATCCCACTTACCATCTTTATAATTCGCTACAAATCTGTAGTCTGCCTGCTGGTATCCAAAACCTAGGTTTGCCCAATCGATATCTTTCTTTTCCATATCATCATTCCTCCGTTTCTTTACGGCTCGGATATAACCTATTGTTATCATATATCGAGTCTAGTATGATTTTATTCTATTACAATAGACTATAAATGTCTACTAACAAATAATTATAGAAAACATAACTACAATTTCTATAATTGACTTTAACTATAACTTTTTCATTTTTATCTTTTCCTCTATTTCCCCAATAAAATACAAAGAACCAAATGCAATGTTCTTATAATCACTATCAAGTCTTAATAACATTTCTTCCACATCTGATATACTTGTGGCTTTTACACCTTCTTTTGAAATATACTCCGCCAACTCTTTTGCCTGAAGAGCTCTACCTGATTCCGGTGTGACAGTTACAAATTCCTTTGCAATAGGAAGCATCTCTTTTATCATTAACGGATAATCCTTATCAGCCATCACACCCATAAAAAATACAAATTTCTCGTCTGGATATAATTCAACAAGACTTGTTTTAAGAGCCCAAACACCATTACTGTTATGAGCACCATCCACAAGCAAAAAAGGTTTATCACTTAATTTTTCCATTCTTCCTTTCCAATGGGTTTGCCTTATTGCCTCATCTACAGTTTTTCCATCGTACCTCTCTAGATTTAACAAATTAATACCTTTTTTTGCTGCCGCTGCATTTTCCCACTGGTGAACTCCTAATAGTGAGATTGATAGATTTTTTATCTGATTGATATCTTCCTTTGAAACCTCGTTTAATTCTACACCTTCTTCTTTGGCTTTCTTTCTAAACACTTCCATGACCTGCGGATTTTGGTTTTCAACAACAAGGCTAGTACCAGACTTTATCACTCCAGCTTTTTCGCTTGCAATAGACACCAGATCATCTCCTAGGATTGCCATATGGTCAAAACCAATTTTTGTAATCACTGTAAGAATCGGTGTTCCTATGGCATTTGTAGAATCAAGTCTTCCGCCAAGACCGGTTTCTAAAATCATATAGTCACATTTTTCTTCCTCAAAATACATTATTGCCATGATAAGACAATAATCAAACATAGTAAGTTCCACACCAAAATCGTAGGAAAGAAGTTCCTGCCCCAGCTGACTTACTTTTTCTCTAGAAATTTTCTTATTATTTATTACAATTCGTTCCTCAAAATCTATGAGATGCGGTGATGTAAATGTACCTACCTTATATCCCATTTTTTTTAGGATATTTGACAAAAAAGCACAGGTTGAGCCTTTGCCATTCGTCCCTGCAACATGGATAAAAGGGATATTCCCCCTTATCCTGCCATCTCTTTTTAGTCCTTCAAGAACTACTGACGAAACCTCTACTCCCGGTGCTTTTCCAAATCTCCTACTATTTTCAATTTTATTAATTACTTCTTCGTAATGTATCATTTCTTATTCCTTTGACATTAAACTGCCAAAATAACGCCTCCATCATTAGCATACATACTTGAAATACCCGCTGTATCAAGAATCATTATATCCTTAAATTTCACAAGTTCAAGAATAGCGTTTTTCACAAACTCAGCTCTTTCAGGACAGTTGCAATGAGAAATTGCAAGAATTTTTTCTTCACAATTTTTTGTATTTTCAACAACCATGGATGCCATCTTTGTCAGGGCTTTTTTTAGACCTCTAGCCTGTCCAAGCTGTTGTATTGTCCCCTCGTCAGTAGCCCCCATTACAGGCTTAATATTTAATGTATTTGCAACAAAAGCCTTTAAATTACTAAGTCTTCCCGCTTTTCTAAGAGTCTCTAAAGATTCAAGCACAAAAAATGTATTCATTTCTTTTATATAGTCCTCTGTCTTTTCAACAACTGACTGAAATGACTCTCCTGCCTCTTCAAGTTCTTTTACCTTAACTGCTATAAGAGTCTCTCCTATTGATGCAGAACACGAATTAAAAACGTGAATATTCTTATTTGAATTCTCATGTTCTTCCTTATATAAATCAACAGCTAAAACAGCACTGTTATATGAACCGCTAAGTTTTCCAGAAAGAGTAACCACATATACATTTTCAGCATCGCCTTCATACGCTTTCATATAAGCTTCCGGAGAAGGACAAGATGATTTTGGACTTGTTGGACACTCCTTTACTCTCTTAAGAAAATCCTGTTGTTCAAAAGAATCATCATCCTTGATTCTATATCCATCAATCTCAATTTCAAGTGCTACATGCTCAAAATGACTATCATTCATTAGGTTTTCTGGTAATTCACCACAACTATCAATTACTATCTTATACATATGTCTGTTTCCTTCTTTCTGAAATATCATAGTTGTAAAGTTTTTAATAACTCACTACGTAGTTTTTAATACTACATCATATTAACATGAAAACTATTGTTACGCAATATTATTTTTTCAAATAATAAAATTATTATCTCCTAATTACAATTCAAAAAAGGAAGTTACTACATCAACTAGCGATTTTGCATCAGAAGTCCCCATATGTTCCCTTATTGAATGCATGGAGAGTATTGGTACCCCAATATCCACAGTCTTAACCGGAAGCAGTGTTGATGTAATTGAACCTAGTGTTCCGCCACCTCTTATATCTGACCTGTTTACAAACTTCTGATACGGTATATTTTTCTTTTTACATATCTGACATAATATTGCAATAGCTTCAGAATCAGTGGCATATGACTGACTGCATGCCTCTTTTATACAAAATCCATTTCCCATTACAGGCTTATTAGTTATATCCATTTTCGAAACCTTATTAGGATGAAGCGCATGCGCAACATCTACAGAAAGAAGCATAGCATCATATACTATTCTGTCAATCATTTCCTCATTTTCTCCCAAATTTCTGTAAATTCTTCTAATAATATCATGAAGTAAAATAGAAGCAGCGCCCTGTTTACTGACACTTCCAATTTCTTCATGGTCAAATAAAGCTATTAAATTTACTCCTTCCTCCCTATCTGCACTAAGTATTGCTTCTAAAAGTGCAAAGCACGAAATCTGATTATCAATTCTTGGAGCCGAAATAACTGTATCTGAAATTCCAACCAGCGAAGGTTCTTCCATGGAAAAAGTATTTAATTCAAAATCAAGAATATCTTCTTTATTTACTCCAAGTTCTTTTGCAAGAAAACTGATGAAATAATCTGTTGTTCTCTGTTCCTGCGGAAAACAATCCACAATTGGCATCAAATCTATCTGATTATTTATCTCCACCCCTTTATTGATTTCTCTGTTTAAATGAATGGCAAGGTTAGGAATAATCATTAGAGGCTTATTAGACTTATACATAACCATTTTAGGTTGAAAAACATCATCTGTGCGAAGTGCCACTCTTCCTGCCACACCAAGTGGCCTGTCAAACCATGTATTTAGTATTGCACCTCCATAAACTTCAACATTCACCTGAGCATATGCATCTGTCATAAAATCTGGATTTGGTTTTATTCTAAGGCATGGATAATCTGTATGTGCAGCCGCAATTCTTAACATACCCGATGAGTTATACTTTTCCCCAACTGTAAACGCAAACAAAGTTGTATCATGGTGATTAATAAAGTATCTACCTCCTCTATTAATTTTCCACTCTCTACCATATTTTAGTTCCAAAAAGCCTTTTTCAAGTAATCTTTTTTTAGAAGCTTCCACACCCATAAATGGTGACACAGACTCTCTTATTTGTTTAAATAATCTTTCTATCTCCATACTTTTTCCTTCCATTTTTAATATTCTGATTTACATATTATCATTTTTCACGGTATAATCAACTACAGTAATATTAATAATATGAAATAATATTTGCAAGAGGATACAAAATGATTGCATTACAACTAATAAACAAAAAAGATTTCATGAATAAGCTTTTAAAAAGTGAAATATTCGACAACTTTCTTCTTCAGGAAGCTGTAATAAACAATTGTGCTTCATACGTGATAGACGGACACATACAAAAAAATTTCTATACCTTAGAAGAAACACAATCCATGGGATTAACCGGATACAAAATCCTTCCATTTCGACTTTTACGAAGCAACTGCTTTGATTTGATAAAAGGGAAAAAGACACCGTCTTATTTTAAATTTATTTTTCTTCTTTCTCCAGAAAATCTTAAAAACACACTTTCATCTCTTGAGAGCAGTTTTTCTGAAAATGATATAAGTGGTGTATTTCTAAACCTCAGATATCAAAATGATTTACTTACTCTTACAACAGGAATTTCATATAATATTTTTTCAACAGACAAGACACTAGAATTACAATGGGATAGACTGGTAAAAAAATTTCTCTATAACAACGAGATTAACTTTGAAGAGCTATAATCATCTGCAAAAAGAACTGTAAGCAATGCTTACAGTTCTTTTAGTGTCTTTTTACGTTTGTACATCTCTTCATCTGCACGTTTCATCGTATCATGAAGAGACTCATCAATATCAGGATTAAATTGTGCAAATCCACAAGCAATCGCCATGATAGATTTCTCCGTAGTCAATTTATAGTGTGACATTCTCTGCTCAACAGCCTCACGAAGTTCTTCAAATTTGGAAGTAGAAAGATTTTTTGTTATAACACAAAATTCATCTCCACCAATTCTATACACTTTTCCATATTCATCAAAAATTTCTTCAATGAGATGACTTGCAAAAATTATGTATTGGTCACCTGCATCATGGCCCATTTTATCATTAAAATATTTTAAATTATTCAGGTCTAATACAATAATACCCCTATTACGCCATGTTGTTTTATTTCCTCTATTAATATCTTTCTCATAGCAAGTTCGATTCAAAAGCTTAGTCATAGAATCAAGAGATGCCTGTTCCTTAATAACAGCGGCATTTTGTCCCATCTTAAGAAGATAGACGAAATCTTTAAACACTCCAAAAGCCATAACCAAAACAAATACTATGTCTCCAAATCTACAAAATCTGGCAACATCCGGGGAATTTGTAGTGTAATAACGAAACATATCAATAAGTGATGAAATAATAATCAGCACTGTACACAAAAAAGCTGATATGCTTCTAGAATACATCTTTATTACTTCCTTAGAATTATTTCTTCTCTGGTATACTGAATATGCAATTGATATACAGCTATAAATTCCTCCAAACAGTAAAATTCCATGAGTAACAAAAATAGTTGTGGCAAAATCACAAATTCCTGCAAATTGTAAAAATGTAGTAACAAAGAATTCTCCTATAGAAATAACACAAAGAGCTCTCATTTTTTTATTCTTTCCACTAAATACCAGCTCATTGATAAACTGCAAGAATAATGGAACTGCAATCTTTAAACTCATATACGACAACTGACTAATAAGCAAAAGTCTTGAGGTAAAGTACGAATATGTATTGCTTTCAATATATCCCCATATTCCCCTGAAAATTGCAAATAAAGCCAGCCATTTAAGTGATTCCGCAAGTGAAGTGTTTTTCCCCTTCATTAGCACAAAAAAACCGATAAGAATTCCCACAAATATCATAGCGATACTTACATATAATCTTACCATCTGATCTGCCAAATAATTTATAAGAATACCAGACTGGGTTCCTATATAAATGTCAGGAATTGTAATTCTTCCCTTATTGTAGCATTGGAAGATGTGAATAGTAATCTTACTTCCTTCATCCGAAGCCTTTAGAGGAATAAAATTCCACTTATTTCCCGGTGTAGTACTTTGCGTATTTTCTTCCGGCACAAAAGAATATATTTTTTTATCGTTTAAATATACCTCTACCTGCTGTTGAAAGGAAAAGAATCCAATACAATTATCATCTGAAATATCTTCTAGTTTTTTACTAATCCATAAATCCTGTTCCTTACCATTCGCTTCATAAAAAACAGGCAATTTTTCAAACTCTTTATTTGTTGTCTTCGTCCAGGCTTTCCAATCATCCTCATATAGTCTGCAATCCTTTAATGACTGATACTTTTGACTATCAGAGTTTGGAACAAAAGTAAGAACAAGCAACGCAAATAATATATAAAATACTATTTGAACAAAAATAGCCTTTGATCTTTTCATAAAAAGCGCCCCACTAATACTTTATCATTAATTATTGATTCTCTGTTGAACAAGTGGTGTTGTTTCAGTAATAGGTAAAAATGTGTATCCTTCAGATAATCCCCACTGGATAATCTGTTCTACTCCTGCAACACTATAACCTTTAATATCATGCTGTAACACAATTGAAACATTATGATTTTTACATCCATCAATAACATTAGCTACTACCTGTTGTGTATCTGTTGTCTCTCCAGCATCTCCACTTGCAACATTCCAGTCACAATACTTAAAGCCTCTCGCAGTTACTTCCTGTGAGAGAGTTGTCATAATACCTGAACAATATTTACTACTAACCGTATTTGATGTTCCTCCTGGGAATCTGCACAACCATGCTCCCTTTCCAGTCTGCTGCGTAATCACATCATTCATCGTATTAAAGTCAGAAAAATAACCATCCACACTAGCATAAATCTTCGAATAATCATGTGAAGATGTATGAATAGCTACCGTATGTCCTCTTCGTGCTTCCTCTCCAATTAGATAAGTATACTTTGAAAATCTGTTTGTAACAAAGAAAGTTGCCTTTACATTATATTTATCCAGAATATCAAGAAGCTGCTGAGTATACTCTCCCGGACCATCATCAAAGGTAAGATAAATCACCTTATCTCCAGGATTAACCGTATTAGCATTCATTGGCTCATACACCCTTACCGTTCTTTCGATAACGCCTTCATTATCAGACTTGTCAGAGACCTTATATGTCAAAGTATATACGCCAGCCTTTGTCATGTCGATTTCGCCAGATACTTTTACTTTTTTTGAAAGATCTCCATCGCAATTATCTGTGGCAACAAATCCTGGCTCCTCAAACTCCTTACCTTTTTCAATATAAAAAGTCGCATCTCCATTTAAAGCTATTTCAGGTGCCACCCGATCTACAACATGCACAGTTCTTTTTTTCTTGGCTTCATTTCCACTTGAATCCTTTACCTGATAGGTAATCTCATAGTCATCAACCTTTGAAGTATCTACTTTACCTGATACTTTTACATTTGATGAGATATCTCCATCATAAATATCTACGGCCTCGCACCCTGACTCTGTATACTCTGTACCTGCATCAACAGTTATCTCTTCATCTCCAATCAGTGATAACTTCGGTTCCTTCGTATCAACCACTGATACAACTACAGTTTTTGTAGTAGTCTTATTTCTGTAAGTAGCAGAATACTTTAATTCATAATCACCTAATTTTGTATCGTCAACCTTACCTTCGACTTTATACTCAACCTCAGTTCCTTTTCTATTTAAAAAATGCCCTTTACCAATCGCTGTAACATCTGGCATTTTAAATTCTTCGCCATATTCAACTTTTATCTTATCTGATTTTAGTCCTTTAAAATCAACATAATGATCAAAAAACATTACATATATTATTGCTGCTAAAAATACTACAAGTGCTATTGCTACTCCAATTACTAATTTTTTCCTTTTCATCCTCTTATTCCTCTTCTTTTGTCACCTGTAATGAATTATAACACATTTTATACAAAATAATCATATTATTTCTCCAGAATCCTTATATTGTTATTTCATACTAAATCGATTAAAAAAGGGATACTATTTGTATCCCCTTTTTCTTTACACATTAATGTCTATGCATATCAAATGTTTCCATATGATAATTACTTATATTTGCTCTTATTTCTCGATTATCTGCTTTTTCAAGAAGGGCATCTCTGTGCTTTCTTGTTGAAATCATATCATTATATGAACTTGGACCGCCAACACAGCCTCCCTCACATGCCATACCTTCTATAAAGTCTTCCGGTAATCGGCCCGCTTTCATAAGAAGAAGTGCCTTTTTACACTCATCTGCACCATTTGCAACACAAACAGAGCAATCCACCTCACCAGTTTTCTCTTTAATTGCCTGAACAACAGCAGCTGTTACACCACCGGAATTACCAAAACGTTTTCCATAAACAGATCCTTCCTGATATGATGTATCATCCGCTTCAAGAGTTACTCCTTTTGCCTTCATAATGGCACGAATCTCACTAAATGTAAGTACATAATCAACGTTGTCTTCAATCTTTTGGTCAACAACCTCTGATTTCTTGGCAATACAAGGTCCGATAAATACTGTAAGTGCATTAGGATCCTTTGCTTTAATCATTCGGGAAACAGACGCCATAGGTGAAATAGTCGTAGAAATATTATCTGCAAGCTCTGGAAAATGTTTTCTTACCATATTAACAAATCCAGGACAACATGATGTAACTTTCTTTTGTCCATTCTCATAAGCTTCAAGCCACTCATCTGCTTCATACGCAGCCGTCATGTCTGCTCCAAGGGCAACCTCAATAAAATCATTGAAACCAACTGCCCTCATAGCTTTTTTCCAACTGTTCATTGTGATAGTTGGTCCAAACTGACCTTCTGCAGCTGGTGCAGTCATTGCATATACATTTTTCTTCTCATCCTTTAATGCTTCGATAACATCTACAATAAATGTCTTTGAACCAATAGCACCAAATGGGCAACTGTGAATACATTTTCCACATCTGATACATTTTTCGTCATCAATCACCGATATTCCATGCTCATTATATGTAATAGCATTTACAGGACATGAAAATTTACAAGGTCTCTTTAGATGTGCTATTGCATTATACGGACACGCTTTTGCACATTGACCACATTCTTTACATTTTTGAGGGTCAATATGTGAACGATGTCTTCCAGCCTCAATTGCTCCAAATTTACATGCATTGATACAGGCTTTTCCAATACAATTCTGACAGTTTTCAGTAACTGTGTAACTAGATATTGGACAATCCTCACATGCCGAACTTATCACCTGAATCACATTCCCGTCATCGACCGGGCCAGGTGCTTTTCCTTCTGCAAGTCTTACCCTCTGCCTGATAATTTCTCTCTCTTTATAAATACAGCAACGAAATTGAGGATTAGGTCCTGGAATAAGTGTATATGGAATATCATCTCTTTTCTCGTCCAGTTTTCCCTCAAAAGCCGCCTTCGCAACCTCATACAAAACCTCATGTTTGATTTTGATTACGTTCTCATCAGCGTACATTGTATTCTCCTCGTATTATATAGTAGTAGTTAGGCGTTTGCAAAACGCCGTAAGCCGCATAAATACGGCATTTTTTTGTTGCAAAAATAAAATATCTCCTCTAGGTTTATGGTAAAATAGAATTGTCGAGAAACTATCAACCAATCCACCTAAAGGAGATATATTCATAT
>JBGVKW010000071.1:0-16764 GCA_045123895.1 Agathobacter sp. | reverse complement strand
ATATGAATATATCTCCTTTAGGTGGTTTGGTTGATAGTTTTTCGACAATTCTATTTTACCATAAACCTAGAGGAGATATTTTATTTTTGCAACAAAAAAATGCCGTATTTATGCGGCTTACGGCGTTTTGCAAACGCCTATTTGAGAATAAAAGTATATGAGGAGAATAAAATGAAGAAGATATGTAGTGCTATTATTTGCGCAATTCTTAGCGCAGCTGTTATCACAGGTTGTGGTGGCACACAGTCTGAGAAAACTAAAGAATCAGTCGCTTCAAACAAGGATAAAATTGATAGAAGCACGCACAACGTTGTGGAAGATGAAACAGAAGCTACTTCAGAAGAAACAAAAGAAGCTTCGGATAACGCAGAATGGAAAGTATTATATATAGATGCTATGATGAATGCCGAAGATGAATTAGGTTTATATGATTATTTTGGTTTAGGAGATATTAATGGGGATGGTGTTCCAGAGGTGTTTTTAAGCCGTTCATCAGGTAGTAGTAAGTATAATTCTATGTCATTATTTTTGTTAATTGACAAAGATAAGAATGTCTTGAAGTCTGAAATGGGTAGTATTACATATGGCAATGATTATGTGTATATTAGTGATGATATTGTTCTTGATGATTCTTTAAGTAAATATAGTCCATGTGATATTGTTTATAAATATGATAGAGATAATGATGAATATTTACGTGTGTTTGTAGGAACAAAATACACAGAAAATGGTGAGAACATATTTAATATGAAAAGCATGGATTATCCAGATGGAATTAACTGTTCTGAAAGTGAATATAATGATGCACTGAATATGTATACACAGAATTGTACAGAAAGTGTGGATTGTGAAAATACAACAAACTCATTTGTAGAGGTTATTAATGAATATTAGAAAAAGAAAAAGCATCGCAAACTGCGATGCTTTTTAAGTGGGCTTGAGAAGACTCGAACTTCCGACCTCACGCTTATCAGGCGTGCGCTCTAACCGGCTGAGCTACAAGCCCATGTGCTTTTTACGTGGATTATAGTATAATAATTTTTTGCGATAGTCAAGAGATTTTTAAAATTTAGTTGTTATCAGAGATTTTTAAAATTTAGTTGTTATCAGTTTTTCGCTTTGGCCATTCACGGAGTCTTTCATTGTATATTTCATTAATCCAGTCGACAGTCTGCTGGCGTCCTTCCTCGGTAAAGGGAAATATTTTATCAATTTTAAGGGAATCGTCGGTAAGGTCAAAAATATATGGACCAGGCCATACCCAGGCATGGAAAACAGAGGGAGTTTCTTCGTCTGCTGTCTCTTCTTTTTTTATGAGAAAACGCATTCCTCCCATCCAGCCGGTGTAGGAGGTCATTTTATAATATTCGAGATTAAGTGCATCATCGTATGAAAACATAAGTTACCTCTCAAAAGCTTATCAAAAATTACTTTCAAAGTTTAACACAATTGATTTGCCTTGTAAAATAGGTTGTGTTTTTCTTGTTTATGGAAATCTGTTGGTGTAGAATTATATAGAAGCGAGTCTAATGATAGGAGCGTGAATATGGTTTTTGGATTAGATGATTCTGAGAAAAAGTTAAGAAAAGCAATGGAAACCGCAGGGGCGGATATGTCGGTTGTAGATAAGTGGTTGAAGGTATATCAGAAGACGAAGAAGAATTCGGTTGGTGTTGCAAATCGATATTACAGTGTGAAGAAAAAACTCAATATGCTATCTGATTATCTAAAGGAAATGGAAGCATATATTGTAAAAAATGAGTATAATGCAAAAAAAAGCAGGTTTCAGGAATTGGTAAAGTCTTGCAAGAAGATGCAGGGGGATTTTGACGATGAATTTTTAATCAGTAAGGCCGATACAGATTTTCAGACGACATTGAGCTCCGTTGTAAAGCTTGGGGAAAAATATGGAACAAGTGACAAACGGACAATTATTCTGCAAAGTGAAATTGAGAATCTAATATATTTGACCAATGAGGGATTAGAAAGAGAAAAGCCAGACTTGTTTGCACTTTCCTTTTTTTATTTGAATAAGAGTAATGCTGATTTGGCAGAACTGACTTTTCCAGAGAAAATAAATGAAATTCATCGATTTTATGAAGTGGAATTTCTAGGACAGATAGTTTCTCAACTTACAAATTGTGTGAAGCAAGCGGAAGCGGTAAGTGATAAGTATGAGGGTTGTTTTGATAAGAAGACAAGAGCGATTGTTGATGAATTACAGCCTCTTTTGATAGGTAAGGATCTGGATCAGGAAGTGGAGCAAACAGTAAAGATGATACTTGATAATATGAATAAGTTGTAATTAGGGGGAAAATATGGGTTTTATAATTTGGATTATAGTAATGGGAATAATTATATATTCTGCAACAAAAGGAAATAATAAAACAAAGCAGCAAAATGCACAGTCACAGCGCCTTGTGCAACAGTCATATACAGCACCACAGCGTCCAGTGCAGCAGTCATATACAGCGCCACAGCGCCCAGTGCAGCAGTCATATACAGCACCACAGCGTCAGGTACAACAACAATACGCACAGCCACAGCGCCAGGTGCAACAACCATATGCCAAGCAGCAGCGTCCAGTGCAACAGGATATTATAGGAAGAGCAAAGGCAAATAATTCGAAGCTGGCAGAGGATAGAGCTCTTAAGGAAATCGAACAGATGCATAACCACAAAGAAAAACAGGAAAAGCAAGTGGTAGAACATTCGAGAAATTGTCAGACATTGGTTGGTGATTCAGATGCGATTCTTGCAAGTGAAAGCATACTTGGAAGCGTTGATGATTTAATGGTTAAAGGGTATTCTGGTAATCTTCAGTTTGAAAGAGATTTTATGGCAGAGGCCATGGATATGTTAAATAGTTTTTAGAAAAAGGAGTAATACTACGTTATGGAAAGAAGACCTAAATCAGGTGAGATTTACAGACATTTTAAGGATAAGCTGTATCAGATTGTATCAGTAGCAATTCATTCAGAGACAAGAGAAGAACTGGTTATTTACCAGGCTTTGTATGATGATTTTAAAGTATATGCAAGGCCTCTTGAGATGTTTGTAAGTGAGGTAGATCATGTAAAGTATCCGGATGTAAAACAAAAATACAGATTTGAGAAAATAGAATTTGGAAAATCACCGGTATATGAAGAAAAAGAAGTGGATGTTAGTTCAATCCCAGGTTCACCAGATGAGGCTTTGGTTTGTCAAAATGAGCCGGACGAGAAAGAACAGCAGGGAGTAAATTCAAAACTTTTGGAGTTTTTAGATGCCGAGACTTTTGAACAAAAATATAATGTTTTAGTTTCAATGAGAGATGAAATCACAGATAGATTAATTGATGATATTTCCGTTGTAATGGATATTGTGATTCCTGAAGGCGAGCTTATGAAGAGATATGAAGACTTAAAGCACGCCGTCAGAACCAGACAGCATTATGAGTTTTCTAATCGACTCAGATAGCTGTTTTGATATTTACCGGAATGTGTGACATCTTCGCCGAACCAGTCAGGTGCGACAAAAGAATTTGCTTCTTCTACTGAATCAAATTCTACCTCGACTAGACAAAGTGGGGCGAGGAAATCTTCAAATAAATCAAGTTCAGCAGTAAGCCCGTTTTCTAATGGAATTAGATAGCGGGTTTTTGTTATCAGGCGCCCATCGACTTTTTCGCGAAGATGAGTATATGCTTCCGGTGTGAGTGGAAGGTTGTATTCCTCTCTAACCATAAGTCCGCTTCCTTTATATGTCAGATAGTAGTCGTCGTTTGAACGTCGAATACGAACAACGGGAGAGGTACACAGATATCCCTGCTCAATTTTTTTTGCTGAAAAGCTGGATAAATTGTCAGGAATGATTTTTACAAGATATTTTCTTTCTATTTCCATGATGACTCCTTTAAAATAAATAGATAATTTGATATAATTTAATTCGAAATTACTTGAGAATTTCTTAAAGATTATTATATCAGATATGAGGTGACTATTCATGAGTAAAATTGGTATTTTTATGGCAAATGGATGTGAAGAAATTGAAGGTCTGACAGTTGTTGATATAGCAAGAAGGGCTGGGATTTCGATTGAAACTATTTCCATTACAGGAGAGGCGAAGGTTACAAGCTCTCACGGGATTACATTTGAAACAGATACAGTAAAGGAAGAGGCAGATTTTAACAGCTATGATGGAATTGTTCTTCCGGGAGGTCTTCCTGGAACAACAAATCTTGGAGCGGATGATACTGTGGTAAAAATAATTAAAGAGTTTGCGTCTTCAGGAAAACTTGTTGCAGCAATTTGTGCAGCTCCTAGTGTGTTGGGAGTAAATGGGATTCTAGAAGGTAAAAATGCGGTGTGTTACCCGGGATATGAGGATAAACTTTTGGGAGCAAATGTGTTAAAAGAAGAAGTGGCCGTAGATGGAAATGTGATTACAAGTCGTGGTCTTGGAACCGCAATACCATTTTCACTTGAGATTGTTAAGTATCTTTTGGATGAAGAAAAGTCCGAAGAAATCAGAAAGAAAATAATTTTTAAGTTATAGTAAAAAGCCTCCCGAAAAAGTCGGGAGGCCTTTTAGTGCAGAAGTTATTTCATCTGTTCTTCCTGCTTCTGGATCATCTGCTTAACCATCTCTCCGCCGATTGAACCAGCCTGTTTTGTTGTTAAATCACCATTGTATCCATCTTTTTTTAATGGAACACCAAGTTCTGAGGCCACTTCCTCTTTAAAACGGTTCATTGCATCTTTTGCTTCAGGTACAGAAGACTTTTTCGAATTAGACATAATAAATACCTCCTTTTGTTGAAAACACATGAATTTCATGTGTCTGAATCTAGTATCTCCTTAAAAAAACAGAATATACAATTTAATATTTACAATAAATGGGAAAAAATATTTATGAAAAAAGAATATAAAAAAGACTAGAAAACTGGGAAGTATTATGATATAATCTTTCAATGACTGAGTTTGAATGTGAACAACATTTACATATAATTATTAAGGAGGATGAC
Source organism: Agathobacter sp. (assembly GCA_045123895.1). Taxonomy (GTDB): domain Bacteria; phylum Bacillota; class Clostridia; order Lachnospirales; family Lachnospiraceae; genus Roseburia. Next base: position 11,760 of record JBGVKW010000071.1, on the reverse strand, counting down.
TATAGTCATGAGTGTACAGGTTGAGAATTTAGAGCACAATATGGCGAAACTTACAGTAGAGGTTTCGGCTGAGGAATTAGAGAAAGCATTAAACGCAGCATATAATAAACAGAAGAATAATATCAGCGTTCCTGGATTCCGTAAAGGAAAAGTTCCAAGAGCAATGGTAGAGAAAATGTATGGCGCAGAAGTTTTCTATGAGGATGCAGCAAATATTCTTTTACAGCAGACATATCCATCTGCAGTTGATGAAAGCGGAGTTGATATCGTTTCTCGTCCTACAATTGATGTAGTTCAGATTGAAAAAGGAAAAGAGTTCATCTACACAGCTGAGGTTGCTGTTAAACCTGAGGTTACTCTTGGAAAATATATGGGAGTTACAGTTACAAAGATTGACACAACTGTATCTGACGAAGAGATTGATGCTGAACTTGAGAATCAGAGAAAGACAAATGCAAGAACAGTTTCTGTAACAGACAGAGCTATCGAGCAGGGTGATACAGCAGTTATCGATTTCGAGGGATTTGTTGATGGTGTTGCATTCGATGGTGGAAAAGGTGAGAACTACTCATTAGAAATCGGATCACATTCATTTATCGATACATTTGAAGACCAGTTAGTTGGAAAGAATGTTGGAGATGATGTAGAGGTTAATGTTACATTCCCAGAGCAGTATCAGGCAACAGAACTTGCTGGAAAAGCTGCAGTATTTAAAGTAAAAATCAACGAGATTAAGGGAAATGAGCTTCCAGAGTTAGACGATGAGTTTGCACAGGATGTAGCTGGCGTTGATACATTAGCTGAGTACAAAGAAGAGATTAAGAAAAATCTTACAGAGAAGAAAGAAAACGAAGCTAAGAAGACAAAAGAGGATGAGGCAATCCAGAAGATTATTGACAAGTCAAAGATGGATATTCCAGAAGCAATGATCGAGACACAGTGTGAAACAATGATTGATGAGTTCGCTCAGAGAATTGCACAGAGTGGTCTTTCAATGGAGCAGTACTTACAGTTCTCAGGAATGACTGTTGAACAGCTCAAAGAGCAGGTTAAACCAGAAGCTACATCTCGTATCCAGAGTAGTCTTGTTCTTGAGCAGATTGCTAAGGATGAGAATATTGAAGTTTCAGATGCTGATGTTGATGCAGAAATTGAGAAGATGGCTTCAGCTTATGGAATGGAAGCTGATAAACTTAAAGAGTACATGGGTGATGCACAGAAAGAGTCTATGAAGAAAGACATCGCAATCACAAAAGCAGTTGAACTTATTATGGACAACGTAAAAGAGCGTGCAAAAGCTAAGAAGAAAGCTGATGCTACTAAGAAAGAGTCTACGGAAGAATAAGATTCCTGCTAAAAATGGAATTAAATGGACTGGCTCAGAAGCTGTATTCTGGGCCGGTCTTTTGAACTTTTATAAAGGAGGCATTTTAATATGAGTTTAGTACCTTATGTCATTGAACAGACAAGTAGAGGAGAACGTAATTACGATATTTATTCAAGATTGTTAAAGGATAGAATCATTTTTTTAGGGGAAGAAGTAAATGAGACAACAGCAAGTCTTGTTGTAGCTCAGCTCTTATTCCTTGAGTCTGAGGATCCAAATAAAGATATCCATTTATATATCAATTCTCCAGGTGGAATGGTTACTGCCGGAATGGCAATTTATGATACAATGCAGTACATTAAATGTGATGTATCAACAATCTGTATTGGTCTTGCTGCAAGTATGGGTGCTTTTCTTCTTGCCGGCGGAGCAAAGGGAAAAAGATATGCACTTCCAAATGCAGAGATTATGATTCATCAGCCATCTGGTGGAGCAAAAGGACAGGCAACAGAAATCGAAATTGCTGCAGAAAATATCTTAAAGACAAAGAAACGCTTAAATGAGATTCTTGCAGAAAATACAGGAAAACCATTCGAACAGGTTGCAGCAGATACAGAAAGAGATCATTATATGTCAGCACAGGAAGCTGCTGAGTACGGTATTATTGACAGCGTTATTACGAATAGAAAATAAAAATGCGAGGGTACCCCGTTTGGGATGCCCTCAAGCCACATAGAAGGAGAGAAGTAATGGCAGGAAAAAATGATGGAAAAGTACGCTGCTCGTTTTGTGGAAAACCACAGGAGCAGGTTTCCCGTTTGATTTCAGGACCGAACGGAGCATTCATCTGTGATGAATGTATAGATATATGTGCAGAAATCCTCGAAGAAGAAGCCTTAAGTGGAAAGGACACCAATAGAGGCGCCAAAGAGGATATTAATCTGCTAAAACCGGAAGAATTAAAAAGCTTCCTGGATGAGTATGTAATTGGACAGGAACAGGCAAAAAAAGTGTTGTCTGTTGCAGTATATAATCATTATAAACGTGTACTTGCAGGTGATGATTTGGGAGTTGAATTACAGAAGAGTAATATTCTTATGTTGGGACCAACTGGTTCAGGAAAGACACTTCTTGCTCAGACTCTTGCAAGAATTATTAATGTTCCATTTGCAATTGCAGATGCTACAACATTGACAGAAGCAGGATATGTAGGAGAGGATGTTGAGAATATTCTTCTTAAACTTATTCAGGCTGCGGACTATGATATTGAGCGTGCTGAGCACGGAATAATATATATTGATGAGATAGACAAGATTACAAAGAAATCTGAAAATGTTTCAATTACAAGAGATGTTTCGGGAGAGGGTGTACAGCAGGCGCTTCTAAAGATTTTAGAGGGTACTGTTGCATCTGTTCCACCTCAGGGAGGAAGAAAACATCCACAGCAGGAACTTATTCCAATTGATACAACTAATATTTTATTCATCTGTGGTGGTGCGTTTGATGGACTTGAAAAAATAATTGAAAGCAGAATGGATACATCTTCAATCGGATTTAATTCTGCTGTTAAAGAAAAAGATAATATGAATGTGGGTGAGACATTTAAGAGAGCTCTTCCACAGGATTTTGTAAAGTTTGGACTTATTCCTGAGTTTATTGGTCGTGTGCCAATTACTGTATCACTTGATTCACTTGACAGGGATGCATTAATCAGAATTCTTCGTGAGCCAAAGAATTCTTTAGTAAGACAGTATACAAAATTATTTGAACTAGATGGTGTTGGACTTGAATTTTCTGAAGATGCCGTTATGGCAATCGCAGATAAAGCATTAGAGAGAAAGACTGGAGCTAGAGGACTTCGTGCGATTATGGAAGCTGTTATGCTTGATTTGATGTACAGAATTCCTTCTGACAAGAGTATTAGTAAATGCGTAATAGATAAAGAAATAGTTGAGACGAATCTCTCAATTGATGGTGCTGAGCCAGAGGCATTAATTGAGGAAGTCGCATCATAAATTTAGGTGGGATTAGTGGAAAATATGACATATTTTATGCCAGTTGTAGCTCTTCGTGGAATGACGATTTTACCTGGAATGATAGCACATTTTGATATCAGCAGAGAGAAGTCGCTTAAAGCCATCGAAGAGGCTATGAGTAAGGATAGAAGGGTATTCCTTCTAACACAAAAGGACATTGAAAAAGAAGAGCCTGTTTTGCAGGATTTGTATGAAGTAGGAATAATTGCTGAGGTTAAGCAGGTTGTTCGTTTACAAAATGACGTTGTAAGAATACTTGTTGATGGAACAAGCAGAGCAAGACTTGTGGAATTTAATGATGCAAATGAGTATCTTGAGGCGACGGTTTCTGTGATTGAGTCAGATATAGATGAACTTCCTGATGATATGAAGGCGGCAATGCTTGCTGGTCTAAAGGAGACCTTTGAAAAGTATGCAAAAGTGACTGCAAAGACAGGAAAGGAACTGCTTAGACAGGTCAGAAACAGCAATAATATAGAAAAGCTCATAGATTATGTGACAAACAACCTTCCAATTTCATTTGACGAAAAGCAAAAGGTGCTTGATGAAGTAGCTATTTCTGACCGTTATGAAACTCTTGTTGTGTTATTGATGCAGCAGATTGAAGTAACAGTAATTAAAAATGATTTTCATCAAAAGATAAAAGAGCGTGTTGATAAGCATCAGAAGGAATATGTACTTCGTGAACAGATGGGGCTGATTAAACAGGAATTGGGAGAAAGCGCAGATTCCGAGGCTGATGAATTTCAAAATAGAGCTGACAAATTAGATGCACCTTCTGAGGTTAAGGAAAAACTGAAAAAAGAAATCGACAGATTTAGAAATATTAGTGGAAGCTCCCAGGAGAGTGCCGTAGCAAGAGGGTATATTGAAACTTTGCTGGATTTACCATGGAATAATGTTTCTGTTGACAACAAGGATTTAAATCACGCAGAGGATGTTCTTAACGAAGATCATTACGGCCTAGAAAAAGTAAAGGAACGTGTACTTGAATTTCTTGCGGTAAGAAATCTTACAAGCAAGGGTGAGAGTCCAATTATCTGCCTTGTGGGGCCTCCGGGAACTGGAAAGACCAGTATAGCTCGTTCTGTTGCAAGGGCACTTGATAAAAAGTATGTAAGAATTTGTCTTGGCGGAGTTAGGGATGAAGCTGAGATTAGAGGGCATAGAAAGACCTATGTGGGTGCAATGCCAGGAAGACTTGTAAATGGATTAAAGAGTGCTGGTGTTTCAAATCCCCTTATGCTTTTAGACGAGATAGATAAGGTAAGTAGTGATTATAAAGGTGATACATCGGCTGCTTTGCTTGAAGTTTTAGATAGTGAGCAGAATTCAAAGTTCAGAGACCATTATGTTGAACTTCCTATTGATTTATCAGAGGTTTTGTTTATTGCAACAGCAAATGATGCGTCAAATATTCCAAAGCCATTACTTGATAGAATGGAAATAATTGAGGTTTCAAGCTATACAGAGAATGAAAAATTCCATATTGCAAAAGAACATCTTGTTGACAAGCAGAGAGAAAAAAATGGATTAAGCAAAAAGGAATTATCGATATCTGATACAGCGCTTAAGGCGATTATTAGGAACTATACACGTGAAGCCGGGGTTCGTTCTTTAGAGAGAAAAATCGGTGAAGTCTGTAGAAAAGCTGCCCGTGAAATTTATCAGAACGAGGTTTCAAATATTCGTATTTCAAAGACAAATCTCAAAGATTATCTTGGTAATCCAAAATATTTGCCTGAGAAGAAGAATACAAAGGATGAAGTAGGAATTGTAAGAGGTCTTGCATGGACTTCAGTTGGAGGAGTTACACTTGAGGTGGAGGTAAATGTTTTACCTGGAAAAGGTGATTTTATGCTTACCGGAAAACTTGGAGATGTAATGAAGGAGTCTGCTCAGGCAGGAATAAGTTATATTCGTTCGATAAGTGATCAATATGATATAAAACCTGATTTTTTCAAGGAACATGATATACATATACATATTCCGGAAGGTGCAGTTCCCAAGGATGGACCATCAGCTGGAATTACCATGGCTACAGCTATTCTTTCAGCAATAACAAATATTCCGGTTAGAGCAGATGTGGCAATGACTGGTGAGATTACGTTGAGAGGAAGAGTTCTTCCGATTGGTGGATTGAAAGAGAAACTTCTTGCAGCAAAGAGCATTGGGATAAAGACGGTTTGTATTCCTGTTGATAATGCAAGAGACCTTGATGAGATTTCGGAGGAGATAACAGATGGAATGGAAATTATTCCAGTTGAGAATTTCGGTCAGGTTAAGGAAATAGCATTTTCGAAATAATATGAGGCGGAAGAAATTCTTCCGCCTCATTGTCCTACTAGATTATCTCTAGTTGAAGATATGGCAATGCAACTTCAAAAAATGCAATCTGAAAGGATAAACTATGGTTATTAAAAACGTAAATTTGGAAACTGTTTGTGGAATTACAAGTACAATACCGGAAAATGAGCTTAATGAAGTAGCCTTTGCCGGAAAATCAAATGTGGGAAAGTCGTCACTAATAAATGCTTTGATGAATAGAAAATCTCTTGCAAGGACATCTTCACAACCGGGAAAAACCCAGACGATTAATTTCTATAATATTAATGATGCAATGTATCTTGTAGATCTTCCAGGATATGGATATGCAAATGCAAATATAGAAATAAAAGCAAAATGGGGAAAGATGATAGAGAATTATCTCCATGTTTCAGAGAAACTAAAGGCAGTATTCTTGCTAATTGATATAAGGCATGAACCGTCGGACAATGACATTCTTATGTATGAGTGGATGGTTAATCAGGGCTTTGCGCCAATCATTATTGCAACCAAATCTGACAAGATAAAAAAGAATCAGATTAATAGTCAGCTCAGACTTATTGAAAAAACACTTGAGGTTGAACCTGATACTATAATCATTCCGTTTTCAGCGGAAACAAAAGAGGGAAGACAGGAGATATGGGATCTGATAGATTCTTTAGTATTTGATGAAGAAACTCTTCTTGCAATGAAAAAGGAACAGGAAGAAAAGAAAGCTGCAAAAAAAGCGGCAAGAAGTGCAACTGGACATTCAGATTTAGAGTCTGAAAAAGATAAAAAAGTAAGATGGAAAAAAACAGATAGACCAGTAGCAAAAAAGACTGCAAAGATGGCGGCAAAGAAAGCTGAAAAGAAAGCAAAAAAAAGTGGAAACAAGAGTGGAAGCAGGAAAGGCAAAAAGTAATGAAGAATAAATACACCTTTGTATGTGTGATGCTTTGTGTAATATTAGTGCTTAGTTATGGATTTACAAGCATATATCTGAATGCCCAAAAGCAGGAAAAAACGGAAGATAAAATTCAGATTGTTACGTCATTTTATCCTATGTATATTATTTGCCTAAATTTGACTGACGGAGTAGACAATGTTGAACTTAGCAATTTAAGTGAACCAAAAACTGGTTGTCTTCACGATTTTCAGCTTACTCCATCAGATATGAAACTGTTGTCTCAATCAGATGTTTTTGTGATAAACGGCGGTGGAATAGAGAGCTTTATATCAGATGTTGCAGATAGTTATCCAGAACTTGAAATTGTAACTGCAACTGAGGATGTGGTATTTCTTGAAGAAGATGAGCATGAAGAAGAGGGAAATGCTCATGCGTGGATGAGTGTCTGCAGTTATAGACAGATGGTTTCTCATATAAAGGACGAGTTGTGCAGAATTGATCCTAAGAATGCTGCAAAGTATAATAGCAATTTTAAAGAATATGATAAAAAGTTAGCTGGATTGGAAGAAGAATTTGAGAGTCTGGCAAAGGAAACTTCTGGAGAGAACGTCATTATTTTCCATGAGGCATACGAATATGTTGCGTGTGAGATGGATATGAATGTATGCTACACACTGGATTTGGATGAAGAAAGAGCAGTTAGTGCAGGTGAAATAAGTGAAGTAATCTCGTCGATAGATGAAAATAATGTATCTGTTATTCTGGCAGAAGAACTATATGGTAAAAAGGTTGCAAGTACGGTAAGTTCAGAAAAGAATGTAAAGGTTGTCTATATTGACCCACTGAATAAGGGGGATTATGATAAAGACAGCTATGTTGAAGGAATGACTGAAAATATTAATAAACTACGAGAAGCATATGGAATAAAATAGAAAGGAATCCTAATGAAGAAAATACTAGAACCCTGTGGATTTCATTGTATAAAAATAAATAATCTTGGAGTTAAATTTTCTGACCAGGTGGTAGCTTTAGAGGATGTAAATCTTCATATTCATTGTGGCTCTCTAAATGCTGTAATTGGTAAAAACGGTGCAGGAAAATCCACACTAATAAAAGCCATTCTTGATGACATTCCTCATACCGGAAGTATTGAGTTTAGAGATACAAAGGATGGGAAAATGGCAAAACTTAAGATTGGCTATGTCCCACAGGCAATTAATATTGAAAAGAATACGCCGGTAAGTGTGTATGATCTTATTGCAAGCTATCAGTATAAATATCCTGTTTTTTTACCCAAAAGTAAAAAGATACAGGCAAAAATAAAAGAAGTATTATCTATATTTGAAGCAGAAGATTTGATTGATAAACAGGTTTGTAATTTGTCGGGAGGACAGCTTCAGAGAGTGCTATTATCAATGGCGATAATGGATGAACCTAATTTGCTTTTACTTGACGAACCTGTTTCTGGAATTGATCAAAATGGTATGGAACTATTTTACAAAACCATGGACTATCTCAAAAAGCACTATGATTTATCAATAATTCTTATATCACATGATTTGGATTATGTATCAAAATATGCTGATAAGGTAATTCTTCTTGATAAAACTGTGCTAAAACAGGGTTCTGTTAAAGAGGTATATTCTAGCCCTGAATTTGAAAAGGTTTTTTCTCAGGGAGAAAAATCCTGGGTAAGAGAGGAGGAAAGTGTATGAATCTGACTTCTTTTTTTGACTATGATTTTATGAGAAAGGCCTTTGTGGCGGTACTGATTATAACGCCATTGTTCGGACTTCTTGGTACGATGATTGTGAATAAAAAAATGGCATATTTTTCAGATGCATTAGGACACTCTGCACTTACCGGTATTGCAGTTGGAGTCGTATTTGGAGTACCGGATACTTCGATTTCAATGGTAATTTTTGCAATTATTTTTGCACTTCTTCTAAATAAGATAGGAAGTATGAATATGGCATCCACTGATACAATTATTTCTGTTTTTTCGTCGTGTTCAGTAGCGATTGGTCTTGCTATTTTGTCAAAAGGCGGGAATTTTAGTAAGTATTCAAGTATTTTGGTGGGAGATATCCTTAGTATTACAAATAAAGAGATAGGATACCTGATAGTGATTTTTGTAGTAACAATGTCATTCTGGATTTTAGGATTTAATAAATTAAATGCAATTTGTATTCACAAAACAGTTGCAAAGAGTAAAGGAATTCCTGTTAAACTGATGGAAAATCTGTTTGCAGTTTTGATTGCTCTTATTGTAATGCTTTCGATAAAATGGGTAGGAATACTGATTATTAATGCGCTTCTCATTTTGCCGGCAGCATCTTCGAGAAATATTTCTGTAAATATGAGAGAGTATCATCTGTTTAGTGTGGTATTTGCTTTGTTCTCGGGAATAGTTGGTCTTGGTGTATCTTATTATACCAATGTAGCGACTGGTCCTATGATAGTAATTATCTCGTCGATAGTGTATTTTTCAACACTTATTTATTCAAGATATACTGTAAAGTGAAAATAGAATAATTGATAAAAATGAAATGCCCCCCGTCAATACGACAGGAGGCATTTTTAAAATATAGTAAGAGTTATTATTGCTGGCTAGCTTCGTTGCGCCAGCTCTCGAATTTTTCAACTACAGCATCATATGTATCCTGACAAATAGGAGGAAGCTTATCGCCCCATGATTTTGTAGCCTGCTCAAAGCCTTTTTTGAAAGCATCAAGAAGTTCTTCTGCTTTATCAGGGTCATTTCCAGATAGTGCTTTTGCAAAATCAAGAATACGATCAGAGGTTTGATTTACACCCCAATATCCATCCTCTGCAATGTCTTTTTTTGCCTGGGCAATCGTCTCGGCATCAACTGTAATATTTTCAAAAAGACTCTTTAATCCATTAGCATTTGCAAAACTATTTCCCTGTCCATTAATGGAATTTCTAACGATTTCCATTAACTGGTTGTAACGAGCCTCGGCATCTGCTTTTAATGCCTCCACAATGGCGGTTCGGTCAGAAGTAGAATTAACCTTCTGATTTATGCTTTTAGAACTGTCTGATTTTTCATATACAGCAGCAGTTTCATCAAATTTACTTTCAGATTTAGCATTAGAAACAGTATCTGTTTTCGATTTGACATCTTTTTTTGCACTTGTAGCTGATGGCTGATTTGTGCTTATACTTGAAATTAAATTTACACTCATATTTTACCCTCCTTGGTTACACTTTTTTATTAATCGAATCCATTCGTTTGCTATTCCTATGATGTATGTCGGCAGAATAATAAGACATATTAATAGAATGATAAAAAAAACTTAATTTTTTACTTCTCTTATGATATACTCTTTTTGTATACAAAAAACAGAGGTAATACAAGATGGATAAGATTTCATTAAAAGCATTGGCAAAGATTAATCTTGGTCTAGATGTAGTCAGAAGAAGAGAGGATGGTTATCATGAGGTTCGCATGATTATGCAAACCATTCATTTATATGACAAACTTAATATTACAAGGACCAAAGAGGAAGGAATAAAACTACAATCAAACCTGTCATATTTACCGGTTAATGAGAATAATCTGGTATATAAAGCTGGAAAGATGCTTATGGATGAGTTTGATATTAAGCAAGGTATATCGATTAATCTTGAAAAGAGAATACCGGTAGCGGCTGGAATGGCTGGTGGAAGTACAGATGCAGCAGCCATGATGTATGGAATGAATAAGCTGTTTGACCTTGGTCTTTCAAGAAAAGATTTGATGGACAGGGGTGTAAAAATAGGCGCGGATGTTCCTTATTGCATAATGAGAGGGACAGCCCTAGCAGAGGGGATTGGTGAGAAACTGACATCTTTACCACCTATGATAAAATGTCCCGTTTTAATAGCAAAGCCTCAGATTAGTGTTTCCACAAAGTTTGTATATCAGAATTTAAAGCTTGATGGAGAAACTATTCATCCGGATATAGATCAGCTGATAGGTGATATAAAAAATAAAGATTTAGGTGCTTTATCATCACACATGGGAAATGTATTAGAGTCTGTTACTATTCCAAATTATCCGATAATTGCACAGATAAAAGAGAATATGCTCGAAAATGGTGCAATAGGAGCGATGATGAGTGGAAGTGGTCCTACTGTCTTTGGTTTGTTTGAAGATGAAGAAACAGCGACTAAGGCGAAGGATGCAATGTGTAAATCAGGGCTTGCAAAACAGATATATCTTACTTCGATTTACAACAACAGGTTAAAATAAATCTGACTAAAAACAGGAAAATAGGAGAAACAAATGACTGATAATTTAACACTGAATATGGATGCGCTTCTTCCTCTTAGGGATATAGTATTTAACACATTAAGAGAGGCAATATTAAAAGGCGAATTACAGCCGGGAGAAAGACTGATGGAGCTTCAGCTGGCATCAAAGCTTGGCGTAAGCAGAACTCCTATCCGAGAAGCAATAAGAATGCTTGAGCAGGAAGGACTTGCAGTTACCGTTCCAAGAAAGGGTGCTGAGGTTGCCAGCATGACTCTTAAGGATATGGAAGATGTTCTTGAGGTGAGGGATGCACTTGATGAACTTGCCGCAAAGGTTGCATGTAAGAGAATCGATAGGGAACAGCTGAATCGATTGAAAGAGGCCAGAGATGAATTTATTGAGAGTCTGCAAAGTGGTGAAGTTAAGAAGATTGCAGAGGCTGATGTTAAGTTTCATGATGTAATTTATGAAGCAACAAGCAATACAAAGCTTATAAATCTTCTCAATAATCTAAGAGAACAGATATACAGATATAGAGTAGAGTATCTAAAAAATGCAGAGAATTATCCAGTGCTTATTAAGGAGCACAATGCTATTTTAGATGCACTTGAGGCTGGAGATACTGAAAAGGTGACATATGCAATGCATGTTCATGTTTCAAATCAGGCGACAGCGGTAAAACAGGTCATCCAAAAACAGGATCACTCAAAAGCATAAAAAATGAAATAATGTTTATATTAAAGACAGGGAACAGTGAAATAGATTGTTACCTGTCTTTATTTTTTATCTCTAGTTGGAGAAGACTCCCACTTCTTTAAGTGGTGAGTAGAAATGATATTTGTCTCAGTGGGAGTCTCAATCTCCAACTGAGATAAAAGCCGCCGGCGGATTGCAGGAATGCGCAGAGGAAGATGTCAGCAAA
>JBGVKW010000070.1:0-31698 GCA_045123895.1 Agathobacter sp. | reverse complement strand
TAATGCTATCTGCTACTTCACTACCTGAGTTTTCGATGTCGTCTACTACTGATAAAATACTATTGGCATTGGCTTCAGTTGTTTCTTCGTCTTCAACTTCACTATCTTCAGTTACCTTAACTACCTCAGTAGTTTCTGTATCTTCTGTATTGCTTCCACAACCAATAAATATAATTGTTGATATAAGAACAACAAATAAACTAGTAACAAAAAGATTATCTATAGCATTTTTTCTCTTCATATGCCTTCCTCCTGATACAAATTCACTATCCTTCTATAAAACATTAGTAAATATTTCCTATTTATTCTTATTATACGTCTATACACTTTGTAATTCAATGTAATTTAAATCAGAAAAAACCATCAATAAATTAATATTTAGTATAAAAATTTCAAATCAATTCTTTCTCTATGAATATATTACCAAAGAATTGAATGAAAATTTATAAAGTTATCAAATCCTCTGTAAAGATTTTAGAACAACATACACAATTTAAAGTGAATAATAGTAAATTGTCAAAAAATAATTTTCTTTTTTCGGTCCATTGCACAAATTTTTATAAAGGTAGTTCAAATTTTTTTATCATCCCTCCTCAACATACTAGGTAGATTGTCTAGGATTACATAAAGAAAAATCGTATTTTATTTTTATCGGAAGGCCATTCGAAAAAATTAATGAGGAGACAAACCAGCGCTGAAAAAAAATAATATGAATAACAAATATGAAGTAGGCAATCGCTTACGAGACTTAAGAGAAAATAATAAAATCTCTCGAAAGAATTTAGCAATGGAATTCAATATATCGTATTCTTCTCTAACTAATATAGAAATTGGCAGAACACTTCCTACACTTGAAATCTTAGATAATTATTGCTCTAAGTTCAATGTTTCTGCAGATGACATTTTATATGGAAAAGGATACTCAAATTATAATCTTTTTAAAATGATTAGACATTTGCCTAAAACACAGCAGGAAGTAATATGTGCAGTTATCGCACAATTTCGTTAAAACGCAATTTTGCAATATATACAAAAACATACTCCAATTTTAGAATATGCTGCAAAACTGCTCTTTTATAATTCAGTTAACCAAATAAAGGAGGTTTTCATTATGAACGAAAAGACAAAATTAATTAATCGGGATATTCCGATTGAAGTTATTGAGGGCGAAAGGGTGTATATTTTATTGTATGTCATGGCAATTTTTTTGTATGACTCAAACAACAAGCCCACTGATACTATCACAGGTTACAAATATACAGTTGTTAATACGGAGTCCTTTGAAAGATACCAAATTAAGGTAGAAGGAACAAAACCGCTAATTTCTGCTGAACTATTGGCAGAAAAACGTGAACGTGGTGAAAAAATTTATGTTGAATTTGAAAATGCCACTGTCAAAATGTATTGGAATTCGAAAATGAATTCATATGCAGACAGCTTCAAGGCTGACGCAATCAATTTTGTGAAAACAGATGATTAAAGAGGAGGGAATAATTCATGTTTATTCAGTTATTTGGTTCTTTATTAATTGTGGCAGTTGTAGTGATTACCATATTTTGTATCACTATTTTTATCATTATGCTGGTAGAAAGAAAGAGTGTACAAGAGGCGACAAAAATTCTCACAGATTTTTTAAGTTCTATATATAAAGCACTGGAAACAACAACTGTGCAAACACCAGCAAATTACAATGTATTAATCGGTTACAATGGCTACGTCATCCGTGACGATATAGTAAATGACTACTTCTCACCACTTCAAAAGTATTGGGAAACAGTTTTTTATTCCCATATAAATCATCCATCACCAAATGTGGTGGAATATGTATTTCGGGCATATTTTCCAACACGATATGACTCTTCAAATCGTAGATTAATTATGTATGTTAAGCAAATTGCAGAACAGGCTCTTACTAAACATTTTCATTCACTTGGAATAACTATACCAGCTGATAGATTTGTCGCAGTAAAAATTCGTTCTGATATGGTTTCAGTTTATTTTGCTACCAATGATAATGGTTTTGGTGAAATTGAGTCACTTAGGCAAATAATATAATTCTACGTGAATAAATGTGCATTTTGCAATGTGAAGCGCGACTGCCAACGGCAAAGCGCGGAACATTACAAAATGTACATCTTCCCGAGGGGGTAAGTATTACCCCCTCGGGAACAAACAAAAAAATTCTACTCGCTATTCCTTATAAATAAAGGCTTTTAAACTCAAGAATACATGTTCGCACCAAATGAACAAAATAAACAGTATATCTACCTTTTGGGGATTCATTTACCAAATGAATCTTCCGTGTAACCAATATATACTGAAATTGAAAAACAAAGGAGGTATCAATAATAATGGAAAAAGAGAATAAAGTTTCTTCTAACATCCAAAGAAATGCATATCAGCTAACAATAAATAATCCTATTGATAGTGGATATACCCATTCTGCAATAAAGGAAGAACTAATATCAGCATTTACTACATTAAAATACTTTTGTATGGCTGATGAAATAGGAGAAAAAGGAACATACCATACACATATATATGTTGTCTTTAATTCAAGAGTCCGCTGGTCTAAAATCAAAAAATCGTTCCCAATAGCTCATATAGAAGTAGCTCATGGTTCAGCAGAAAGCAATCTTGAATACATAAAAAAAACTGGTAAATGGGAAAACACTCAAAAATCAGAAACAAGTGTAGAGGGTACATATGAAGAATGGGGAACACTACCCATACAAAAAGGGAAAAAGCCTGAAATGGAAGAATTATATGAAATGGTAAAAAATGGCTATTCCAATGCGGAAATTCTTGAGATTAATAATGATTACATATTAATGATTGAAAAGTTGGATAAGCTTCGAACCATGTTGTTAACAGAAAGATACAAAGACACTCGAAGAACAGATTTAAAAGTTATTTATATTTGCGGAGCAACAGGTACAGGAAAAACAAGAGGTGTACTCGATAAACATGGAGATTCAAATGTTTACAGAGTAACAGATTACGAACATCCCTTTGATGGGTATAGTTGCCAGCCCGTTCTTGCATTTGATGAATTCCGTTCTCAACTTCGTATATCTGATATGCTTCAATACTGTGATATTTATCCAATTGAATTAGGTGCAAGATATTCTAATAAATATGCTTGTTATGAAACCGTATATATAATATCAAACTGGGAATTAGAAAAACAATATTTACAAGTACAATCAGATAGTTGTGAATCATGGAATGCCTTCTTGAGACGAATCCATGAAGTGATTGTCTATCATGAAGATATGACAATTACAAAATATGATTCAGTTAAGGAATATATGAATCGCAATGAACAGTTTCATGAAATATCAACTACAGAACAAATGGATTTACCATTTTAGAATTAAAAATCATTAAAAAAGGAGGAATTAACATGAATAATATAGAAAATGAAGATGAGGAAGATTTGGACTTTGGAGAAAATGCAAAATTTACTAGAGTATATTCTTATCTTCCCTATTCATACTGGCGAATAACCGAGATACTTAATAAATATTACAAGGCACATTTAGTATGTATTCGTGCCTACAAGGAAGGTCGTTATCCAGGCTATAAACAGCATTATAATATATATTCAAATATAGATAACGCGCTTATATATGAACACATATATCTGGATGATTTACGATACACTTTTGCACGTGTTGGATTCCCATTACATGAACCTGATAAAAAAAGAAATTCTGGTGCAGAAAACTTTTTAAATATTATTAATGAAATTTCATCAAATCAATAAATATCATAAATGAAAGGAAAAAGGCTCTCCCTTTCCACAAAGTAAACGATAAGGAAAAGTAAACGCTGGGAACACCTTTTCAGGTGTACCAAAATGAAAAATGAAGATTTCACATCCTCCCAATCAAGCATTGAATTGAAAACCTCTACTGACTATGCTAAGCTTACTTTTGAAGATGTACGAAAAATTTATTCAATGAAAGAAAGAGAGGAAATATTATCAACTTATTCTTTTCCTAAAAAACCTTCAAAAGATGGATTTTATAGGATATATGTAAAAGACACCACAAAAAAAGCTGGTCGCAAACAACTTATTGCTAAGTCATTAGATGAACTTGAAAACAAAGTATACCAGTTTGAAAAGGGAATATCAGGAAAAGCAAGAAAAACATTTAAAGACATTTTTTTAATTGTACAGGAAGAAAAATTAAAATATGTTAAAAATCCAGAGAAAATAGTTTCAGTTCAAAATACTATATCAAGAAACAGGTCAGAATATAAAAGATTTTTCAAAGATACCTTTATTGAATCAAAATACTTGGATTCTGTTTCAAAAGATGACCTTGAGAATATTATATTATTGAACTTACAAAGATATGACCTTCGAAAAAAAGGGTTTGCATCTATGAAAGCAATTCTTAAGTCAATATATGATTTAGCTTATGAACAATACTGGATTAAGGATAACACCTACAGTCGAATTAATTTTAAAAAGTTTTCTGATTTACTTATAGAAAGTGTTCCTGTGACAGAACGTGTTCACTCAAATGCTGAGATAACAGAAATGTTAGAATATATTCATGAACACCAAAACAAAAAGCCTTCTTATATTCCAGCATGGACATTAGAAATGCAAATTCTAACTGGAACTCGTAGAGGAGAACTTCCCCCACTACGATGGGCGGATATTCACGATGATTACATTGAGATAAAACGTTCTCAAATTACAGTAAAGAAAAATGGAAAAGAAAAAGAACACTTTAAAATTGTTTCTCACACAAAAAACTACAAAGTTAGAAACTTTCCCATTACGGATAATCTAAAAGACTTTTTATCCCGATTAAAAACAATTCATGACAGGTTTTTTCCAGAATCAGAATATTTATTTCCAGCTGATACAGAAAATGGTGTTATTACAAATAATGTTGTATATGGATTTTACCGTCGGATGTGCAAAAAATTAAATATTACACAAGTAGCAGGTGTAATAAAGGGAACACATTCATTCCGTAGAAATAATATTACGGATGTAGTAAATGCTACAAATGGAAACGTAATTATGGCATCCACTTTATTTGGAAATACTCCAGAAGTGGCAGAGAAAAACTATTATACTGGTACAAATTTAGCAGTCGCAAAGAAAGCTCTTGAATCACGAAATTTTTTAACCAACTTTTAACCATATTTTGAGTTTTCATACATAACAAAAAATGCTGAATCCCTTTTAAATCAAGGTGTTCAGCATTTCTCTACTAGAGCGATAGACGGGGCTCGAACCCGCGGTCTCGACCTTGGCAAGGTCGCGCGTTACCAACTACGCCACTATCGCATTTGTTAAGTTTTTGCTGTGCTCTCTCAAGCACAAGACATATATTACATGACCTTCTAACATATGTCAATAACTTTTTTTAAATTTTTTTAATTTTTTTTAAATTTTATTTCAAAAGAAAAAAATAGTATTTTCACCTATACTAACTTTATCAATTTACAATTAGGAATACCCACTTCCCAAAACTTTTCAAGAGGAATATTTCTTATCTGGCTTACAATACTACAGTTCATCGCTCCGTGCCCCACTATAAGAATTTTCTTTCCCTGTTTTAGTTCTGGTTCAATTACATTTTTTAGAAAATCACCAGTTCTATCAAATAATTGTTTAAGACTTTCTCCTCCTTCAACAGGTTCATATTCTGCCGGCTTTTGAAATAGTAAATTGATTGGCTGTCCCTGTCCTTCAAAGTAGTTTGTACAACCTTCAGCCTCACCAAAAGACATCTCCATAAGGCGTTCATCCAAAACAATAGGAACACCAAGTCCGTCAAGTGCAATTTCAGCCGTCTCCTTAGCCCTGAGAAGCGGGGATGAATAGCAGATATCAAATCCAATTTCTTTACAGTCTGCCTGAACCAATTTTGCCATCTGTCTGCCATTTTCATTAAGAGGAATATCTGTTCTTCCCTGAAGCTTTTTCATTTCATTCCAGTCAGTCTTTCCGTGTCGCATTATATATAACATCCTGCTGCTCCTTTTATATACATTCCAAGGTCATGATTTCTACATAACGACCTGATTTATCAATAGTTCTTGTATTGGTTTTCTAAAAAAAAAGAACAGCCATCGATCTGCTGTTCTTTTAGGAGAAGGTATTTTACTATGGGGATAGTAAAATTTATATAATGTATTGGGGGGTTTTTACATTGATTATAATATCAGTAACCAAGTCAAAAGTGTTAACAAACTTTACAAAAATAACATGTTTTTTTTGTGCATTATTGACATATCATATTATTTTATTTACCTTCATACAATATACCATTAGTAATAAAGATTTTAATAGGAGGTTCCCATGAGCGCAAAAACAAAAATTGTTGTTGTCAAAATGAAACATATCCTTGTTACAGGTATTTTAATTGGAATAATTGCACTATTAGCTATCTTTCTAATAACATCCTTCTCAAATTCCAATACACCTAAACCAGAAAGCGTAGAGACCGGGAAATATACCCCTGGTGTGTACACCTCCTCGGTAGCATTGGGAAATGAATCTCTTGATGTAAGTGTATGTGTCGATTCAAATAATATCAATTCCATTTCTTTGGTGAACAAGTCTGAAACTGTAGAAACGATGTATCCACTCATTAATCCGGCAATGGATGAGCTTGTTTCTCAGATAATAGAAAAACAGTCAACTGAAAACATTACATATCAGGATAATCAACAGTACACATCAATTGTACTGCTAGACGCAATCAATTCTTCTCTTGCAAAAGCAAAAACCTCGCAGTAAACTGCGAGGTGAAAATTACTGTTCTGTATCTGCTGTAAGATCCGACATATAATCATTTACAGCACTTAAATCAGCATAATATTTATTAACTGGTTTGTGGTCCTCATAATAATTGTAACCTGCATATCCGCACCAGCCAACTAAACCAACAAGAATAACAACAGCTACAACTTTTGCAACTCTGTTTCTAATCTTTCTCTTTAAATTAGTTTTTTTACGATTTGCTTTTTCTTTTTTATATCTATCAACTTTTTCCTGACTCATTGTATCTCTCCTTTTGACTCAATGTGGTAATTTTACTACATTTTTCGAGAGATATCAAGGCATTTCATCATGGCCTCAAACACACTGCTTCTTAGGCCTTTTTCTTCTAGAACCCTAACCGCCTGAATTGTTGTACCTGCCGGTGAACAAACCATATCCTTTAACTCACCTGGATGCATGCCTGTCTCAAGGACCATTTTTGCACTTCCAAGTACTGCCTGAGCTGCGAACTTATATGCCTGTTTTCTTGGCATTCCACCTGCAACTGCAGCATCAGCCATTGCTTCAATAAACATGAATACATAAGCTGGTGAGCTACCACTTACAGCAGTCACAACGTCCATTAGATTCTCAGATACAATCTCTGTGTTGGAAAAACATGCACAGATGTCATTTACAATTTGCATATCTTCATCTGAAACTCTATCATTTGGGCAAATTCCCATCATTCCTTCACCTACCATAGCAGGTGTATTAGGCATTGTTCTAACAATCTTCAATGGCTTATTAAACACTTTATCAAACCATTCAAGGGTTTTCCCGGGTGCAATGGAAACAATAATCTGTTTATCAGAAACAACATCCCTTATCTCGCAAATAACCTCCTCATAATACTGAGGTTTTACTACTAAAAACAACACATCCGAAGCACTTGCAACTTCTTTATTATTGTCTGTCATTACAATATTAAATTCTTCTTTGCTCTTTTCTCGTGATGCTAAAGTTTTTGCAGAAGCAATGATATCACTTCTATCATATTTTCCAGATTCAATAATTCCGCGAATCATTGCCTTTCCCATGTTTCCACATCCGATAAATCCCAGTTTCATTCTCACAATCCTCCTATAACATAACTACGTTATACTATATCACAATATTAATATGAGATAAACCCTGCACGTACCGGTACACCTCTATGTTCAACGGGTGTAGAGAAAACAATCTGAGTTCTTGTCTTTCCAAACTTCTGTATTTTATTGATAAACTCATCCAAATCTTCTGTATCACTAAATTCTACCTCAATAAGCATAGAATACTCACCCGTGATGCAGTTACATTCAATGACATTCTCAATTGCCTGAATAAATGGGTAAAATTCTTCTTTCTGGAAAGGCTCCAAATCAAGATTTACAAATGCTTTGATTTTATAACCCATATTTACCGAATCTACGGCTGCATGATACCCTTTGATATATTTATTTTTTTCAAGTCTTTCAATTCTCGCTGTTACTGCAGGAGAAGATAAAAAAACCTGAGATGCAATCTCTTTTATAGATATTCTGGCATTCTCCTGAAGTAATTCAATGATTTTTTGATCTATAGCGTCTAATTCATTTTTCATCAACTCTTCACCTTCCTATTAAAGCTTTTATCATTCTTTAAAATGTGAATTAAGTGATATATTCTATAAAAGATTTTTTCAAAAATAATCCATAAAAAAGAAAAAGCGCCCAAATATAGCTATGCTATATCTGAACGCCATCGTTCACTTAATATTTTAAAGTTATTGTAAGATTATCATTCAATTATTCACTTGTCAAGTAATTAATTAAAGTTTTTCTTAAAAAATGATTATTCTATGACCTATAATCAGCGTTTATTTTTACATAATCATATGTAAGGTCACAGCCCCACGCAGTTGCTTCTTTGTCACCCTCGTGCATATCAACCAAAACTGTCACTGTTTTCTCTGACATTATCTGAGTTGCTTTTTCTTCATCAAATTCAACTGGAGCTCCATATTTGAATACTTCTACACTTCCTGATTCTCCAACGAAAAACATCTCCACATTGTCCTGATCAAACTGTGCTCCTGAATAACCCATTGCACACAGGAAACGACCAAAGTTTGCATCACATCCATAGATAGCAGCCTTTGAAAGATTAGAACCAACAATCGCACGGGAAAGAATTTTTGCCTCTTCCTTTGTTTTTGCATTCACAACCTTTGCTTCAAAAAGTTTAGTTGCACCTTCGCCATCTGCTGCCATATTCTTTGCTAGTTTCTCTGCACAAAAATACAGGGCAGCTTTGAAGTTACTATAATCTTCATTTTTCTCAACAATTTTTTCGTTGCCGGCAAGTCCATTTGCCAATACAAGGAATGTATCATTTGTTGATGTATCCCCATCAACAGTAATCATGTTAAATGTATCATTTACAACATCACTTACCGCTTCCTGAAGAAGAGCTTTATCAATGTTTACATCTGTAGTAAGAAAAGCAAGCATTGTACACATATTAGGATGTATCATTCCGGAACCCTTAGCCATTCCTCCAAGAGTTACGGTCTTTCCACCAATTTCAATTGTAACGGCTACTTCCTTATTCACTGTATCAGTTGTCATGATAGCCTTTGACGCGTCAGTTCCCGCTTCGTTTGTCTCACAAAGTATCTCACTCATCTTTTCAACTCCGGCAACAAGCTTTTCAACTGGAAGCTGCATTCCAATAACACCTGTTGATGCAACTGCAACAGAATCACTTGAAACACCAAGTACTTTCTCTACGCCCTTAGCTGTTGCTTCACAAGCATCCCAGCCCTCCTGACCTGTACAGGCATTTGCAATTCCTGAATTGACAACAACTGCATGCACTGGTTTGTCTGATGAAACAATTTTCTGATCCCATTTCACACAGGCTGCTTTTACAACATTTGTAGTAAATGTTCCCGCACTCACACATGGCTCCTTAGAAAAAATCATTGCCATATCTGTTCTGTCTTTATATTTGATATTTGCCTCACAGCTTGCAGCGCTAAAACCGTTTGCAGAGCAAACACCACCTTTTATCTCTGTAAAACTCATTTTTTCCTCCTGTTTAAAAGATTTCAAGAGTACATCACATAAAATGTGCTACTCAATCTCATCCATTACACTCATATAAGCCGGACGAATAATCTTATTCATTCCAACAATTTCTTCCAGTCTGTGTGCACTCCAGCCTACAATTCTTGCAATGGCAAAAAGAGGTGTATACAATTCCATAGGAATTCCAAGCATCTCATATACAAATCCACTGTAAAAATCTACGTTTGGACTAACACCCTTAAAGATATGTCTCTTATTTCCAATAAGTTCAGGAGCAACCTCCTCAATTGTACTGTAGAGGTTCATCTCTTTTTGTTTATTTTTTTCTACTGATAATCTCTGTACATATGATTTAAAAATCTGCTCTCTTGGATCTGATAATGAATAAACAGCATGTCCCATTCCATAGATAAGTCCTTTTCTATCAAACACTTCTCCATCGAGCATCTTTCCAAGGTAATCTCTTACCTCATCCTTATCATCCCAGTTTTTAACATTTTTTCTAATATCATTCATCATCTCCATAACCTTGATGTTTGCACCACCGTGCTTTGGTCCTTTAAGAGATGACATTGCTGCAGCAACAGCAGAATAAGTATCCGTTCCTGCTGAAGTAACGACCCTTGTTGTAAATGTAGAGTTGTTTCCACCACCATGCTCCATATGAAGAATAAGAGCCATATCGAGTACCTTTGCCTCAAGCTCTGAATATTTATTATCAGGTCTTAACATTCTAAGAAAATTCTCTGCAGTTGAAAGTTTTGGATCCGGTCTGTGAATATACATACTCGAATCATTATCATAGTGATTGTAAGCATGATATCCATATACAGCCAACATTGGAAAGATAGCTATTAGTGAAATACACTGTCTGATGTTATTATCAATATCTGCAACTGCCACCTTTGGATCATATGATGCAAGTGTCAGAATACTTCTTGTCATGGAATTCATGATATCTTTTGAAGGAGCCTTCATAATAACGTCTCTTGTAAAGTTTGTTGGAAGTGTTCTGCTTCTACCAAGGATCTCTGTAAATTCCTCCTGCTCATCCTTATCAGGCAACTGACCAAATAAAAGAAGATATGCAACTTTTTCAAATCCAAATTCATCCAATTTGAGATTCTGAGTAATAGTTTTTACATTGTATCCTCTATACCAAAGCTCTCCATCACATGGAACTGAATTTCCATTTTCATCCTGCTTGAATGATACAATCTTTGAAATATTTGTAAGTCCGGTAAGAACTCCTTTTCCGTTTAAATCACGAAGACCTCTGTTTACACCATATTCTTTAAATAAATTATCTGAAATAGTATCATTCTTTACACAAATGTCCAATTTTTTCTCTGCATAATTCTGTAAGTAGTTTTTCTTTTCTGCCATGTATTATCCCTTTCACTATTTTTGATAAAAATGAAGTGTATCCTTCATTTCCTGCGTTAATTCGCCCCCCGAATCCTTATATCTTTTTAAAATATTTTTAAATTTTGTTTCCCTGTTAATAGTAATGTTCTCATATATCGAAAATGCTGTACGATAAAGAGGATTTTCCATCAGCTTGTATCTTATCTCAGATGAAAACGGTATGTATTTTGAAAAAATATTCCTTACTACTTTATTCACCCTGAAATTGCCCTGGCTTTCATATTTTACCCAGTTAACATAATCTACGGTAAATACTTCTCTGCAACTACCTTTATGTCTTGTAATTGCATTTTTTATCTTCTCTTTTACCGCCGAAGATAGTTCATGATTTTTCTTGTAGTACTGAATATAGTCAAAATATTCAGATGTAAGAGAATGTTCACTTATATCGTTCCATCTTGCACCCTGTAATTTTCTACACATTTCCCATCTGTATCTTCCCACATTTTCAATGATAGCGTCATCTAGATTCATCACAGACATAATTGGAAGTAAAAATCTCGCCGCTGATTCTCTGTCAGAGCCAACATTTTCCTGCCACATAATAATATTATTACCAACATTCGGGAATAATATCATGTCAGGCTTTACTTCTTTTTGAATGTAAAATCTTCCATTTTCAACCTTCTCATCATAGAACAAAACTTCTCTATAGAAACAACTA
Organism: Agathobacter sp.; assembly: GCA_045123895.1. Lineage (GTDB taxonomy): Bacteria > Bacillota > Clostridia > Lachnospirales > Lachnospiraceae > Roseburia. The sequence goes on along the minus strand of JBGVKW010000070.1, from coordinate 19,757 downwards.
TAATCGACTTTGAGAATTTTATCAAATGCAGCTTGGATTTTTTCTGGTGAAATCCATATCTGCTGTGGTGTTCTTGACATATATTTTTTGTCAAATACCGGTGAAAATTCCTGATTTCTTCCACTTGTAATTCTGTTTCCAACCTTGAAAAGATTTTCTATTTCAAACTTTACCATTCTTTCACGGTCTAATTTGTAAATCTTTTCATCTTCCTCTGTAATCCTGTTCGCTTTTCGAAGCTCACGTAAAGAAGCCTGATAATCCAATCCAAATTCATTGTGCGAGGTTTCTTTTTTTCCTTCATAAATCTCGAATAGCCATTGATAAACTGTATAATAATTTGGAGCATTATTTTCTCTTATCTGTGTGACAAGCTCTGTTAGATTATCAATCGTCTCCTCATCCACAAGTTCAGGTTTTGTTACTCCAAAAACTAAAAACAGCATTATCAAATTATTTGGCTTCTCCGTCTTTATAGAATTAAAAAATACCCGCTCATATATTTCATAAAATACATCTTCTATTTTTGAATTTCTTATCTCTTCTTTTCTCTGTTCATCATATCCTGCATAACTTAGAACATATTCAAAATAATCAACATCAGTTGGTTCTTCAAATACTTTTTCTTTGTCCTGCTCATTTTCTTCATCTTTTGCTTTTGCATTTTCTGCTTCAATCGCAAATGCTTCAAAATCAAATTTCCAAAACTCCAGGAAGCGCTCTTTTACAAAGCTTTCACTAAGAAGCTTCTTCTCCAAAATAAAAGACTGCAACTCTTTTACGAGATTTTCAACTACTACGCAGTCTTTTTTTATAATAGCAATTTTCTTTGCTGTTTCAAACCATAGCTCAAGCAAATCCTCTTTTTTATCATTAATAAACAAATCCGAACCATGATTAATATAATCTCTCATGGTATCTATTCCGATTATAGCCTTGTTCATAAAAGAAGAAGCTAAAAATATTTCTCCTACTGCAAGTTCCTTGTACTGCGAATAAAATTGTTTCATAAGTTCATGGGACTGCATGTATAAAGCCTTTGCATAATCCATCTGCCACTTAACTATCGGTTCATCAACTTTTAATCCTGAAATTTTTAATTCAACCCCATTTAAATCATGCTCTATATTGTTTTGCTTACAGATAAAATTAAGTTCTCGAATCTGTTTTGTTGAAAACAAATATAACTGACGACACAAATCTTCGAGCTTTTTATATCTGGAAAAAAGAAGTTCCGTCTCTACAAGTGTAGCATGAAGGAAAGCATACATGTACTGTGGCTGTTCTTCAAAAATAGTGTACAAATCATTTCTCGTCTCATAGGAATACGTCACCAAAAGAGTATCCTCAAGCGCATAATAATCACATGAATAATACCCTGTTGCACAATCCATCAAACCGATAACTGCTCCATTTTTAAGAACAAATTCATCATTCTTAGAAGCCATCCTCACCTTCCCTTTGAGGATAATGTTAACTTCTGATATTCTGTCACCTTTTTTTACAAAATGATCATTCTTTTTTTGCTCAATAACAATCATTGACATGTATAGTTCCCCCGTTTCTGAAATTGACAAAAAACCCTAATAGTAATTATAACATAAAAACATATTTTATTCATCCAAATTTAGAAAACCATTTAATAGTCCATAACCCGATATTCTGTTGGGATAGTCCTCATCTCTTTCTCTCCTGCAATCTCTTATAATAGTATTTTTTGCATCCACACCATTTGCCACATCAAAATTTTTCCTAACAATGGCCCATTCCATAAACTGCGCACAAACAGCCGCAGCAATTGCCGTTGCGCAGCTACTACCCGTTTTTGAAATTTGATTTCCTCTAAGGTCAACACCAAATACATCAACCGCCGGCGAGAGAAAATCAGGTTTTACCCTTCCGCTCAAATCATATCCTCTTCCAGAATCAAGGTAGAGCGAATCATTTCCTGCATTATACCCACCGGTTGAAATAACCAGGTTTGCATCGGAAGGCATAGTAAGTGTTGTGTCGGGATTTGACATTACAAATTCCACCTTTCCATCAAGAAAACCTTCAGCTGGAAGCCATATGTGAAACTGTTCATTTATCACTTTGAGCGGAAAAACCCTAAGATTCCATATTCCTTTTACCACATTCTCAAATCTGACAAATATTAGTAAATCCCCAGAACTTCTTCCTGATAATCTGTATTCAATCTGTACCTTTGTTCCCTCCAATAAAAACGTATATCTTCCGCTTTCTGTCCTCATTGGCCTTCCTGCCGGGTTTGACTCCCCTGCCGGAGAGGTAACAGATAAAGTAAACAAATCCGGAGCCAGTGTCCAAAATTCAAAATAGAATCCCTCCATATCACGCTCAACATATATCTCCACGTTTTCGTAACTGTCTATTTTTTGTCCAAAATAGTGATGTCTTTCTAGGGCTTCATTTCCCGTTCCCACAACTACTACATTTCCAATTTCTCTTGTTATGGAATCCAAATACTCACAAAGATATGAACTGCCATTATGACTACCATTATTGCACCCCATTGCAAGACAGATGATAAGAGGCCTTCTTTGCTGATTTGCATATTCTAAGACTTTTGATATGCCAATCATAATATCTGATTCAGCATATACTTCTTCATTTTTTATAAAAAAGAAATCCCTTAGTGTTTTATCTGCTCTTTTTAATTTCACAACGAGAAGTTCTGCCCTCGGTACTGCATCAAGAATCACGGAGCTCACAAAGGTTCCATGTCCATTAGTGTCCTTTTCTATTTCTTCTGAAGCAATTTCTCCTGACTCATCCTGATTTACACTGAGTGCTCCTGTAATCTGCTCATTGGAATATTCCGTATCATTTTCCAAATCCCAAAGACGAAGTATCTTTGAAGTATTATTTTCATTGATAAACTCCGGCAGGTCATAATTGATTCCAGTATCTATTACCGCAACCATTACTCCCTCTCCATATAATCCCGGAATAACACTTCTCTGCAAACGTGTTATTCCACTTTTTTCAAAATTCTCTTCATTTTCGATGGGAATCAGACATTTGGGAATTGCTGCATAAGAATAAGCTCCCACTGAAATCGGTGGGAGCTTATCATCATCGTAATACCATATCTCAAATTTTTCGTTTATTGTGTATATTTTATCCGGTTGTATTAAAGGAGCTGTTGTCTCATCCTTTGATACAATAAATTCCATCAAAATACCTCTCTATTTTTCTTTATATTCACGACTATTATGACACGTAAAATAAATCACCTGATAATCCTTCTCAAGTTCGATAAGAAGCTGCTTTCCTCTTATCATCTTCTCGTCATCGAGATTTACAAAAGGATCATCCAATACAAGGAATGGCTTCTCCTTTGGATACATGGCATCTGCCAGAGCAAATCTCATACAAACACCAATCAAATCCTGATAGCCCGCAGACATTGTTCTTACATCCCTAAGCTGTCCCTTTTCGTTTACCTTGAGATTAATGTTAGCATCAACCTGCCAGTTTCTGTGTGTATCCTCTGTGAGAATTCCAAAATACTTTTGAAAACCATCTGCTATTGGTGCCATATATCTTGCAGTAAACTGTTCCTTAGCCTTTGAGAGAAAATCATCCGTCAATTCGAGAACATTGTACTTATGCTTCTCTTCTTCCTGAAGTTCCAAAGCATTTCTGTACTCCTGTTCCTTTTCATCTCTCATATCAAGTTGTTCCTGCAAATCATCCATCTGTCTGTTGTAGGCTGTAATGGAATCTCTTATCTCCTCAAGACTAACCTCAACTTTTGAAATCATCTCATTCAACTCATCAATAGTGTACGGACACTCTGCCGGAAGTAAGATATCACTTATATCATTTTCTTTTTCAAAATTCTCTTTCTTCTCTACGGCTGCCAGGTAATTTTTCTCAGCGAATCTGCATTCCGCAACTTTCGCCTTTACATTCGACAGCTCATCGGCAAAATCCATTGTACTGTGTACTCCGAGAGCTTCAATATAATCCGCAAGTTCTCTTTCGAGTTCATCGCATTTAGTGCACGCTTCCTTATATTTTGCAGATTGTTCTTTATATCTTAAATACTCATGAAGCTTTGTTTTTAATTCGAAAAGATTCTCCTGATAATTCTCAACTTCTACTTCTTCCTGGAATTTATCAAAGAAATCCTTTACTTCTGTCTCTAACGCACCTATCCCCTTCTCGATGGACTCTAACTGTTCCTTCATCTCCTGAATAGGTGTCTCTTTTGCTTTCTTTTGTTCTTCTAGTTCTGCTACTTTTCTAATATATGCACGCTCAAGCTGTTTGTTCTTCTTTATTCCCATGCCCATCACAACAACACCAGCTAATGCGAAAGCAATAGCAACTGCACCGAGTACCAGAAGAATTATCTCAAGTGCATTATATTTTTCATTAAGGCTAAAAAGAGTAACGGCTGAAGCAGCTATAAGGCTTAATGTAATAAGAATGATACCTATTGGAACAAGTTTTGTCTTTCTTGGCTTATCTTCTAGAGAACTTTCATTCTCAGTAAGCATTGCAAGTGAAGTCATCTGTGAAAGCTTAAGTTCCATTCGACTGTATTCATTTCTGACAGACGCAACCTTTGATACTTTCCTTTGCATATCATCAATCATCTCATCTGCTGGAATACCATTTTTAAACTTTTCCTCAAGCTCGCTTATATTTTCCTTTTCTTCATCAGAAAAAGAAAGATTATTCTTTACACCCTTTAGCTTGTCCAATTCTCTTGCCTTTGCAAGCTTCTCTGACAGTTCTTCGTCATCCGGTATCTGGTCATTGAAAAACAGTGTATACTCTTTATACGCTTTTTTCTTTTCCTCAACCTCAAATATAATTGCATCATAGTTTGCCTTCTGCGCTTTTCTCCTGCTATCAGCCGATGCAATCTGAAGAGCATTTCCATACTCTGCTCTAATATCAGAAAGTTCCTTCTTCTGTTCTTTCTTTTCAGCTATTTTTACCGATAATTCCTCGACAGCTAAATCCGCAGACTCGTACTTTTTCAAGTCCTGCTCAATTCCGGTAATGGTGTTTACTCTCTTTTTAATAGAACCTGTAATTCTATTTGGAGAAAGCTTATTCATGGTATCTTTTATCTTTGCAATAGCTGTTTCATAATTATTGATGTCATTAGTATTTTCCGCAAGATTGCCAAGTTTTGCATTTATACTGTCAGAGGAACCCGAAGCGCAATCTGCCTGTGCAATAAAAATACTTCTCTTAAAAGAATTTCTGTCCAAATCAAACAGCTCTTCTCCAAGCATTGGCGAAAAATCATCACATTCTACCATGGTCTTTAGGTTATAGATATGAAACTCGTCCTGCTTTTCTGTAAGTCCAAAGGTTCTGCTAACACGATAGCTTCTTCCCTCTACCTCAAAGTCTAAACTTCCACCATATACTCCACCCTGCCATGGTTTGTACATTTTTCGTTCTTTTTCAAAGGCTCCCTGCTCTTTTCTGGTATCAAAACCATATAGCATGGCCTTTAAAAATGCAGCCAGTGTACTTTTTCCCCAACCATTAGGCTGATTGATAATATTGACGCCTTCATTAAAATTAATGTTTAAGTTAGACAACTTTCCAAAGTTGTTTATATGACAAGATATAAGTCTCAACTTTTAAATCTCCTCTCCACTTAAGGCTGAAATGCCACAGCGAATAACCTCTGATTTTTTCTCATCTGATAAATCAGAACATAATACCATTCTGACGAACTCCCCTTTAAGAGAAACATCTTTTTGAAAATCCTCAAAATTTACCAGAAGCTTTGTATCATCATAGACTTTTTCAAAATAGAAATACGAATCAAACATATCCTGCAAAAAGTCTGTATTTATCTCACAGTCAACATCCACTTCGCCCACAAGCACAAATTTCACCATACTTCTGGATGAAAGCTGGTTATTCGCAAGTTCTTCCTCCATTTTATTGGCCACATCCTGTGTTGTCATTGAACCTGTTGCGTCCACATAAACTGTGTAAAGATTTCTATATGCAAATGGGACAAAAGTAAATGAGCCTTCTCTTTTATCCTCATCAACCGTAAGTACGACAAAGCCCTTTTCTCCACATTCATCAAAGCCTCGTCCCTCAAGGCAGCCGCTATAACAATATACACCTCTGTTATCCAGTTCACCATTCTGATACTCATGAACATGACCTAGAGCAAGGTAATCAATTCCCTTGTTGGCAAATTCATCTATTTTAATCTCTCCAATCTGTCCATGCATGGTGACAATATTGTATTTCTGGTTGTCTAGAACAAGTGAATTATACATGGTCGTCTCATTAGTGCTATCTATTTCAATTCCAGAAATCACCACATTACCATACGTATAACTGGTCCATTCCTTATCAAACAGCTTCAGATTCTCCGGTATCTCATCAAGCTTTGACAAAAAACCGTCTGCATCATGATTTCCTTTTATGTACAGAAAATCAATATCAGGGTTGTTTACTATCGAATCCCTTACAATATTTCTCGCTGTTGCTGACACACTTCTTGTATCAAACATGTCCCCTGCGATAATAATGGCTCTTATATCATTTGTTTTTGCGTACTCTATCATCCTTGAATAGGTGCGAAGAATTTCCATTTTTCTGTCTTTTGCCTGCTCTTTTGACAGATTTGAAGTCATCTTCGAATCAAGATGTAAATCCGCACAATGAAGAATTTTCATATCTTTTTCTACCTTTATGACTAATTGTTTTCACCGGAATTATCCGACAATAAAGCAGCACCTCTCATCTGAATAACCGGGCCACCCTTATTCTCAATATAATCCCTTGTAATAGTAACTGCTCCGATATTATCATCCTTAGGTATCTCGTACATAATATCAAGCATAAAATCCTCAATGATTGCTCGAAGCGCTCTAGCTCCAACCTTCTTTTCTTTGGCCTTTTTTGCTATCGCATAAAGTGCTTCATCCTCAAAATTCAAATCAACTTCATCCATGAGTAAAAGCTTCTTGTACTGTTTGATGATAGCGTTCTTTGGCTCTTTTAAAATCTTTACAAGCATATCCTCTGTAAGGGCTTCAAGTGAGAATAGAATAGGAAGTCGACCTAAAAACTCAGGTATCATTCCGAATTTTCTCACGTCCTCAACAGTCACCTGCAAAAGAAGATTCTCATCCTTGTCGTATTTGTCCTTTAAGTCAGCCTTAAATCCAATTGAAGCTTCTTTGTTGAGACGTTCTTTTATTATCTCTTCGATATCTGGAAAAGCTCCACCACAGATAAACAAAATATTTCTTGTATCAACTGTTGTCATTGGAACCATCGCATTTTTACTGCTGGCTCCAACAGGAACCTCTACCTCAGCTCCCTCTAAGAGCTTAAGCATTCCCTGCTGAACAGATTCACCGCTGACATCTCTTTGATTGGTATTTTTCTTTTTGGCAAGCTTGTCAATCTCATCTATGAAAATGATTCCGTGCTCCGCTCTTTCTACATCATTGTCAGCTGCCGCAAGAAGCTTACTTACAACGCTTTCAATATCATCACCTATGTAACCTGCTTCTGTAAGTGATGTTGCATCAGTGATTGCAAGAGGCACATCTAATAGTCTTGCTAAAGTCTTTACAAGATAGGTCTTTCCACTACCTGTTGGTCCAAGCATAAGCATGTTGGATTTTTCAATTTCTACACCATCTTCCTCTTTTGACATCACACGCTTGTAATGATTGTAAACCGCAACAGACATTACCTTTTTAGCCTTTTCCTGTCCAACCACATAATCATCAAGGCTTGCCTTTATCTTGTGTGGAGCAGGTATTGAATGGATATCTAAAACCGGAGCGGCTTTTTTCTCTTTTGGTTTTTTCTTCTTTATCTTCTGGCTTCCCGGAATCTCTCCCTGTAAATCAGAAAGGTTTATCATACTGATATTAGGCATCTTGGAAAAATCCATGTTCATTCCCATTCCTGGGAAGCCACTATTCATTGAGTCAAAAGTCTTTTGCATACAGTCATTACATATGCAAAGATTTGGCTGAATATGTATCATTTTACCAGCGACACTTTCAGTTCTGCGGCACATATAACAGATATCTTCGTAGTCATTTGTGTCCTTTACATCTTCAGTGTCATTTGAGTCCACTTCTTTAAATTCATCATTGCTCATAGGTACAATTACCCCTTTTAACGTATTTGTATTTAATTATACTAAAACAGGGATTTAAACTCAAGAATTAGTTCCTCATAAAAAATAATATGCTATAATCATGTGGAAAGTTTCAAAATAAGTATTAAAGCAAAAGGAAAATATATGATTAAAGTTGATTTGATTACAGGTTTTCTCGGTGCAGGGAAAACTACTTTTATTAAAGAATACGCAAGATATTTTATGAATCAGGGGCAAAAGGTTGGAATTTTGGAAAATGACTATGGTGCAGTCAATGTTGATATGCTTTTGCTTCAAGATTTAAGAGGTGAAAATTGCGAGCTCGAAATGGTTGCCGGTGGATGTGACAGCGACTGCCACAAAAGGCGTTTTAAGACAAAACTCATCTCTATGGGAATGAGCGGTTACAAACGTGTGTTAATTGAACCTTCAGGGATTTTTGACATGGATGAATTCTTTGATACACTTCGTGAAAGTCCTCTGGATAACTGGTTTGAAATCGGAAACGTAATCTGCGTACTTGATGCAAAGACAAAGATTTCATCAGAAGAAGAAAAATTCATTCTCTCCTCTGAGCTTTCAAATTCAGGCTGCATCGTCCTTAGTAAGCTTGATTTAGCTAGTGAAGACGAATTAATGCAGACTCTTGAATTAGTAAAACAAATCAGCGAGGGAAATCACTGTAAACGAGAACTTTCTAGTTTAATCATCAACAAAAAATGGTCTGATTATACAGAAGATGACTTTAATAAAATTGCAAACTCAGGATATCAGATTTGTGATTATGTAAAGAAAATATCTGCTATGGATGCAGGTTATGAGACACTATATTTCCTTGAACACGGTCTAGGAGAAGAAAGTCTCCGTAAAAAAGTGCATGAACTTTTTTCTGATGAAGATTGTGGAAATGTCCTTCGACTTAAGGGATTTTTCCAGGAAAACGACTGCTGGTATGAACTAAATGCAACAAAGGACGACCTGTCAATCCATCCAGTAAAAGCAGGGCAGGATGTAATGATTGTAATTGGGCACAACCTCGACAAGACAAAGATTTGCATGTAAAACTTCCCACTTGTGATTTGAGTTTGTTGCCAAGCGACGTGGAGTGGACTGCCTAGGATATTCACTCGATTTTGACAAGTCGTGTACAAGTTATATGCCGCTATCAGTTAAAGTTTGCCCGAGAAATCCTCGTTCAAGCGTAGCGCGTTTTGGATTTCTCGCGGCATAATAGACGTAACTGATAGCGGCATTTACTTGTACTAGACGCAGGAAACTTGAGAGTGAATATCCTAGTCAGTCCACTCCACGCCGCTTGGCAACTCTCAAACACAATCTAATGTGGAAAGTTTTATCAAATTATTTTAATAATGTCTTCTTGAATTGTATGGCAGTTGGTGTGATTGCAAGACCACCTCCCTTATGGGATAATGGCCTCTTTGCTATTATTATTTGCTATTATTAAATAAGTTCTTTTAAAAGCTTATTTACGATTCCAGGGTTTGCTTTACCCTTTGTAGCTTTCATGGTCTGACCAACAAGCGCACCAAGAGCTTTTTCTTTTCCATTATGGTAATCTTCAACCGCCTGTGGGTTTGCTTTTATTATCTCTTCAATTGTTGCACGAAGCTCGCCTTCGTCGTTCATGCTCTTAAGACCATGTTCCTCAACGTATTTTTCAGGATCAATATCGTCTGTAAATATTTTTCCAAATACGTCTTTTGCAACACTTGAGTTTATTGTTCCTGCTTCTACAAGGTTAATAAGTTTTGCCAGGTTTACTGGTGAGAACTTGATATCTGAAGCATCCATATCGTTGTCTTTCAGACGTCTCATTGTCTCAACCATGAGCCAGTTTGATACTTTCTTTGGCTTGCCACAGAGCTTTGTTGTAGCCTCAAAAATATCAGCCATATGCTTTGACTCTGTAAGGATTTTTGCATCATACTCTGGAATATCATATTCCTTTTTGTATCTTGCAAGCTTCTGCGGACGAAGCTCCGGCTGTTTTTTCTTAATCTCTGCAATCCACTCATCTGACACAATGATTGGTACAAGGTCTGGCTCTGGGAAATAACGGTAATCCTGAGCATCTTCTTTGGAACGCATTGCATGTGATGCTTCTTTGTTGTCATCCCATCTACGGGTTTCCTGAACGACTTTTCTTCCCATCTCAAGAAGCTCAATCTGACGTTCTCTCTCTCCTTCAATGGCATGTGCAATAGCTTTAAAAGAGTTTAAGTTCTTCATCTCTGTACGTGTTCCAAACTTCTTAGAGCCAACCTCGCGAACTGAAATGTTTACATCCGCACGCATTGAACCTTCGTTTAATTTACAGTCAGAAGCACCTAAGTACTGGATTGTCTGTCTCAATGTCTCAAGGTATGCAATAACCTCTTCTGCTGATCTCATATCAGGCTCTGATACAATCTCAATAAGTGGAACTCCTGAACGGTTGTAGTCAACAATCGATACATCTTCCCACTCATCATGAACAAGCTTTCCCGCATCCTCTTCCATATGAATCTCATGGATTCTGATATTTTTCTTTCCTGCATCTGTCTCAATCTCAACCGAACCATTTCTACAGATTGGAAGATACAACTGTGAAATCTGATAGTTCTGTGGGTTATCAGGATAAAAATAATTCTTTCTGTCAAATTTGCTGTACTGGGTAATTGTACAGTTTGTGGCAAGACCAACTGCCACTGCATACTCAACAACCTGCTTGTTTAATACAGGAAGTGAACCTGGCTGTCCTGTACATACAGGACATGTGTGTGAGTTTATTGCTCCTCCGAATGCTGTAGAACAGGAGCAAAAAATCTTTGTCTTTGTTGCAAGCTCCACATGAACCTCAAGACCGATGACTGTTTCGTAGTTTTTCATCTTTTTTCTCCTTTCTACTGTGCTAATGGGCTGTGCTTATACTCTCTTGTCTGCTCATAAGAATAAGCCGCTCTTATAATATTTTTTTCTTTAAAGCAATCTCCAATAATCTGTAAACCAATTGGAAGTCCCTTTGAATCTGTTCCACATGGAAGGCTGATTCCCGGAAGACCTGCAAGGTTTACAGAAATTGTATAGATATCTCCAAGGTACATCTGAATTGGATCACTTAAGCTTTCTCCAAGCTTTGGAGCTGTAGTTGGCGCTGCTGGTCCAAGGATACAGTCGTATTTTGCAAAGGCTTCGTCAAAAGCTTTTTTGATAAGTGCTTTTACACGTAATGCTTTTAAATAATAAGCATCGTAGTATCCTGATGAAAGTACAAATGAACCAAGCATAATTCTACGCTTAACCTCCGCACCAAATCCTTCTGAACGGGATTTCTTGTACATGTTGTGAAGGTCTGTATACTCTTTAGTTCTGTATCCGTATTTTACACCATCAAAACGAGCAAGGTTTGAGCTTGCCTCTGCACAGGCGATTACATAATATGCAGGAATGGCATACTCAACAAGTCCAAGGTCAAATTCCTCAACGATTGCACCTTTTGCTTCAAGCTCTTTTGCAGCTGCAAGAACTGCTTCTTTTACTTCCGGATCAAGACCTTCTCCAAAATAATCTCTTGGAATACCAATCTTCATTCCTTTTACATCATCAACCAATGCATCTGTGAATTTTAAATCATCACGCTTTACTGATGTTGAATCTTTCTCGTCATATGATGAAATTGTCTCAAGGATTGTGGCACAATCAGTTACATCCTTTGCGATTGGTCCAATTTGATCAAGGGATGAACCATATGCTATCAGGCCATAACGTGATACTGTTCCATAAGTTGGTTTAATTCCTGTCACACCACAGAATGAGCTAGGCTGTCTGATTGATCCACCTGTATCTGAACCAAGTGCGTATGGAACCTCCTCTGCTGCTACAACAGCACAGCTTCCACCTGACGAACCACCTGGTACGTGTTCAAGATTCCATGGATTTTTTGTCTCTCCGTAAGCAGAAGTCTCTGTTGTACTTCCCATGGCAAACTCATCCATGTTAGTTTTTCCGATTACAATTGCTCCAGCTTCCTCTAATTTTTTAACTGCTTCTGATGAATATGTTGGTACGAAATTGTAAAGGATTTTTGAAGAACATGTTGTCTTCATTCCCTCTGTACACATATTGTCTTTTATTGCTACAGGTACTCCGGCAAGTGGTCCGTCAAGCTTTCCTTCATCAATTAAAGCCTGAACCTCTTTTGCTCTTGCTATAGCTTTTTCTTCATCTACTGTTACAAAACCGTTTACCTGTGTTTCTTTTGCTTTTATTGCATCAAGGGCTGCCTGTGTTGCCTCGATTGCTGTTGTCTCTTTTGCTTTTATTTTCTTGCCGAGTTCTACGGCAGTTAAAGACATTAATGACATTTTTTATCCTCCTTGCCGTTACTCACCGATAGTCATAGGTACCTTAAATCCACCGCTCTTAACGACTGGTGCATTTTTAAGTGTCGCCTCGCTACCGTCACCATTAGTTACTACATCTTCTCTAAATACATTGTTTACAGGGAAAACATGACTCATTGGCTCAATTCCTGTTGTGTCAAGTTCCTCAAGCTTATCAATGTAATCAAGCATGTCTGCCATATCTTTTTTCGCAGCCTCGGCCTCTTCTGGTGAAAGTTCAAGTTTAGCAAGAATTCCTACGTATTCCATAGTCTCATCTGAGATAACATTTCTCATGATACCATCTTCGCCCATAACCTTTGTGGCTACCGCTATCTGCTCTTCTACTTCCTCTTCCACGTCCTCATCAAGGGCTTCACTTCTGATTTTTGAATAGTAAACCGCATCACAGATTCCCTGGTTATTATAGTCAGCTTTTCTTAATGTTCCTTCATACTCCATTCCGGCTGAAGCCATAACTTTTCCGGAATTTGGATTGTTGGAATCGTGATATGAGGCAACTCTTCCTGCTCCAACTTCTACGATAAAAAATCGGATTATTTCTCTTAGCGCTTCTGTTGTGTAGCCCTTGTTCCAGAACTCTTTTCCGATGCAGTATCCAATCTCAACTGTATCTGTTTTGTCGTCTACTTTTATGGCTCCAATTGAACCGATAGGCTGTTCTAGGTCATTTAGTTCAATTGCCCACTGATAAAATTCTTTATTTTCATATGATGCTACCCATTCTTTTACAACCGTCTCTGTCACCTCAACACTCTCGTGTGTAGGCCATGTGAGGTATTTTGTAACTTCCGGGTCATTTGCCCAGTTGTAAAACATATTCTCAGCATCTTCTATTTCAAATCTTCTAAGAGTAAGGCGCTCTGTTGCCAACTCTCTTGTTCCAAGATGATTCATTTTTTTCCTCCTAATTATCACCAATGTAAATTTATAAAATTTACATTATGGCTCAAGTCTGCTTAAGTCTCTTGGGAAAAGTGTTGCTTCACGAACATTTTCTTCTCCGATAAGCTGCATTGTAAGTCTCTCAAGACCAATTCCCAAGCCTCCGTGTGGTGGCATTCCATGCTTAAATGCCTGTAAGTAACTTTCCATTCCCTCAGTTTCCATACCACGCTTTGCGATTTTTTCCATAAGCTTGTTGTAATCGTGAATACGCTGTCCACCAGTTGTAATCTCAAGACCTCTGAAAAGTAAATCAAAGCTTAATGTATATGTCTCATCAGCCGGGTCATCCATTGCATAAAATGGACGCTTTTTAGATGGATAATGCGTTACGAAAACGAAATCACTGTCATATTCTTCTTTAAAATACTGTCCGATTAAAAGCTCCTCTTCAGGCTCTAAATCGAATGGATTTCTAAACTGTCTGTTGTATTTTTCAGCAACTCTTTGCTTTGCTTCATCGAATCTTACTCTTGGAATTTTTTCCACATTTGGAAGTTCGATTTTAAGCAGTTCAAGTTCCTTTTTGTATGATGTCTTTAAAAGATTCATGGTGTACTGTAAAAATCCTGTTTCCATTGCCATGATATCTTCAAAACCATCAATGAATCCCATCTCAAAATCAAGTGATGTATATTCATTCAAATGTCTTTTTGTATTATGCTTTTCTGCTCTAAAAACAGGAGCTGTCTCGAATACTCTGTCAAATACACCAACCATCATCTGCTTGTAAAACTGTGGACTCTGCTGTAAAATAGCTGGTCTGTGAAAATACTCGAGTTTGAAAAGGTTTGCTCCACCTTCAGCGGATTTTGCTCCAAGCTTTGGTGTGTGAATCTCTGTAAAACCGTTTTCATAAAGAAAATCTCTAAATCCTCTTGTGATTCCCTCCTGAATTCTAAATGTTGCTCTTTCTCTTGGGTTTCTAAGAGCTACTGCTCTGTTGTTTAACTTTGTCTCAAGGGATGTATTAAGCTTCCACTTATTTATCTGAAGTGGCATTGGTTCAGCCGGCTCAGATAAAACCTTTACTGTATCAAGTCTAAGTTCAAAACCATTTGGTGCACGGTCATCTGCTTTGTATGTTCCGCATACCTCTACAGTGTCTGCCTCTTTAAGTTCATCAATGTCAAACTGTGACTTATCCGGCTCATATACACACTGTACTAATCCGTCTCTTCTACGAAGAACAATAAATGCCACATCACCCATGTCACGAATGGTGTGAATTGCACCTTTGATTTTTACGTTTTTTCCCTCAAAGTCTCCTGTGAGAATCTGGGCAAGATCAAGATCTTCTTTTTTTGTTACTCCTGTCAAAAATTCCATTTCTTTGTACTCCTTCTTTTTTGTGAGCGGGACGGAAAGATTTTTTGAATCCAAAAAACCCCGGGACAAATCAATGTCCCGGGGCGAAAAATCATATTTTCCGCGGTACCACCCGCTTTGAAGAATAAGTCTATTCCTACTCTTCCACTTTTATCCTTAACGTGGATGAACCGTACCAACCTACTTTATTTCAACTGGTCTGCTCCGGCAGTGTTCCCTTTTTCTCCTCCGCTAAACAACGCTCTCAGTCGGTGACGTTGTATTCCTGTCAGTTTCTGAAGAAAAGAGTCTCCTTCAATGCATTTGTTTTATAATGGTTAATGTTATATCACAACGTTTTTTCATTATCAACAAAAATGCAAAAAACCTAAAATAATAAAGTATTAACGGTATTAAAGTTTAATTTTAAATTTTTTATACATCAAGTTTTTTTGTAATAAAGTACGTCGAAATGCCAAAAACTAGCAAATAAGCCAACATACATAGGTTTGTCTGAGTAAGCTTTGCCCCCTCATTTATGATTCTATCAAATATCAATGGATATGATGCAATAAAGTAATCATTTGCATCAAATCCCGGATTACCTATAATCATTGTAACTACAGCTAAAATTAACGTAATAAGTATTGGACCTACAATTCCAAGTGAAATAGCAGCTGCATTCTTTTTGAACAGCTTTGCCAGAAAATACATAAAAAATGCAATTACAATATATGAATAAAGCTGCTCTACTACGATAAAAATACTATCAGAAGATATAGAGCCAGTAATACCAAAAATTGGCATTGAAATACATCCAACAACAAAATTTAATGCTAATAAACATAACGATACAGTAAATACTGTTATCACCTCTGCTAACCAGACTGTATTTCTTGAAAATCCTCTTCCAAGAAGAACTCGTAATGTTCCGTTACCAATATCAGTACAAATCATAAGCGGAATGATAACGGCAAGGATATACATATGCGTATCTGTACCAAATATCTTCCTAACACACTCATCTGCAACATTTCCTGTATATGATAATGAGCATGTATACACCATAAGAACAGTAAATGCACACATTACTGCTGCACATATATATACCGCTTTTCCTCTAAATACTTTTTGAAATTCAAAACCAAGTAATCTAAACATTTGCAACACCTATCCTTTCCATAAAGTAATTTTCCAAATTCTGATTCTTTGGATAGAGCATGTAAACATTAACTCCGTTTGAAACTAATGCCTTATTAATATCTGCTATCTTTTCAACGTTTTCATTAATATGGATACTATTATCTTTCACTTTTATTTCAGCTTCAGACACAAAACCTTTTATTATCTCAACGGCCTTGTTTGTATCATCCACCTCGATAATAATCTTCTTTCTGCAATTTTCTTTAAGCTCATCAGCTGAAATCTCTTCAACTAATCTTCCAGCTTCAATAATTCCATATCGAGTTGCAATACGTCCAAGTTCATCTAATAAATGACTTGAAATCAAAAAAGATATTCCTCTTTCCTGATTCAGTTTTACAATCATATCTCTGATATTTTTGATACCTTCCGGATCTAATCCATTAATCGGCTCATCTAATACAAGAAAATCCGGTTTACCAAGAAGTGCAATTCCGATTGCAAGTCTCTGTTTCATTCCAAGCGAATATGTTTTCACCTTGCGCTTTGCCGCATGCTTAAGATCAATATAATCAAGAATTTCCTCCACCTCAGATTTGTCTGCTCCAAATGCAGTTGCAAAAAGTTGTAAATTCTTTCTTGCCGAAAAGTTATCAAAGAAAGCAGGATTTTCGATAAGCGCACCTACCTTTCTTCTGGCGTCATTTATATCTTCGCCACCAAAAAAAGATATAGTACCTGATGAAACAGTTGCCATTCCAAGACAAGTTCTCATAAAAGTTGTTTTTCCTGCGCCGTTTCTTCCAATCAGACCATAGATATCGCCCTTTTGTATTGAAATATTAACATTATCAACTATTACTCTTCTGCCATATTTCTTTGTAAGACCGTTAGTCTGTAAAGCAAATTGAGTCATATTCTTCCTCCTCTTATTAACTGTTTATGTGTTATATATACACCAGTAACACATTTGTGTCAAGTATTTCTAAAAAAGTTTTAGAGCACTCATTGCTTTATATATTCCATCATCTGCTAAATCATCAGTCACCATATCAGCAGCCTCCTTTGCTACCTGCTGGGAATTTCCCATGGCAACTCCTACGCCCACGAAATTTAACATTTCAACATCATTTGCTCCATCTCCAAAACCTATGGTGTCTTCCCTTTCTACCCCTAATGCCTGCATTACTACTTCTATTCCCTTGGCTTTATTGATATCTGACAATATTATTTCACCACTATAAGGGTCTGGAACTTTGTAGCTTGCCGGCATCACACGAAGACTGTCGCCTAACATCGACTGTATCTCATCAGCTTCAAAAGGACTGTCACAATAGATAACACTTTCCACGTCACTGTGCCTTTTTGCCATTGTATCAAAATCTTCATCATATGTGATATCCGAAAAAGCAGGATTATCCTGAATCAAATCTATATCCATCTGACTTTTAAAAATATCTACAAACTTCTGGCCCCAACTTTCTTTTGTAAAAGAGCCATCCTTGTACTGAAAAATCATAGCAGTATCTGCTCTGGCAAGTTTTTCCACAACAAGCTCCATAAGCTTTTCACCATACATTCTGTGATACAATACTTTTCCCTGATATTCAACATATGCACCGCCTGCTGCAACAATTCCATCAAATCCATACTCAAGTAGAAACGGATAAATCTGATTGTAGCTTCTTCCTGTGCATAAAAAAGCTTTATGCCCATTTGCTCTTGCCTTATCAAGCGCCTCCATTGTAGATTCAATCATCTTGGTTGAACCAAAATCCACAAGCGTTCCATCTATGTCAAAAAATAATAATTTGCTCATTTTCCGGTCTCCCTTTTCCTTTTATTTAGCCCTTTTTGTTTTCTTCATCAATTGAAAGCGAAGATGCTCTGACTATTGCATCTGTCCCAAACTTGTCCTTGATATGGTCCATCGCCTTATCAAGCTTTTCTAATTTATCATAATCTGTATTGTCAAAAAGACTCATCTGACGACCACTGTCTTCTGAGGCAACCTTGGTGGATACGCCAAGCAAACGAATTGGCGTCCCATCCCATTTTTCGTCAAACAATTTGCAAACGTAACGGTAAATCTCGCTGGATATATTTGTTGCTGCGGGAAGTCCGCACTGATGAGACGCTTTTGTCAAGTCGCTGTACTTTATCTGCACAGTAACTGTATCTGCTTTTGTTGCATCTCTTCTAAGTCTCTGACACACCTTGTCTGTCAATTTTAATAGTATATTTTTCGCTGTCTGGGGTTCTGTTACATCAAAGGAAAGTGTTGTTGAGTGACCATACCCTTTGTTGTCCGGTCTTTCCGTTTCTACCGGTGAATCATCTATTCCATTTGCAAAATTCCATAAAACTGTACCATGCTTTTTTAATAGCTGTTCTACTATCACTTTATCAGTATTCGCCAAGTCTCCTATTGTATTTATTCCCATTGATTTTAGTTTGCTGACTGTAGATTTTCCTGCAAAAAATAAATCCCCTACCGGAAGAGGCCACATTTTGGTCTTTATCTCTGATGGAAAAAGTGTATGGGTCTTGTCTGGCTTAGTAAAATCACTTGCCATTTTCGCAAGAAGTTTATTTGAAGAAATACCCACATTTACTGTAAATCCCAGCTCATCTTTGATTTGTTTTCTAATTGTGTCTGCCGCTTCCTGTGGCTCCCCAAAAAGGAGTCGGGTTCCTGACATATCCACAAATGCCTCATCAATTGAATACTGTTCAACTACATCCGAGTACTGTCTTAGTATGCTCATAAACGCTCTCGATTTTTCACGATAGATTTCATGCCGTGGTTTTACAAGCACAAGCTTGGGATATTTTCTAAGTGCATTTACCACCGGCTCTCCTGTTGTTATTTTATATTTTTTTGCCGGAATGGATTTTGCCAGAATAACACCATGTCTTGTCTCTATATCTCCGCCCACCGCAGACGGAATAAGGCGCAGATCTACATCTGCGCCATTCTCTAATCTATCAACTGCCTCCCAGGACAGAAATGCACTATTTACATCAATATGAAAAATCACTCTATCCATCATTGCTCTTCTACACTAATTACATTTCTATGTTCATAAATTTATCCCACTCACACACATCACTTTCCGCTGTAACTGTGATGACATAAGTTCTCTCATCATTTGCATCAATAATGAAGTTGTAAGTGTCGTCATTCTTATCAATAAGATAAACACTTGCATCTATGAACTGGTCAAATACGTCCTTGTATTCATCCTCTTCAACTTTTTCATCTTCTGTATCTGAAAGATAGTTTCCATCTGCGTCATATGTCTTGAAACCTTCTCTTACAAAATCCACAATTGAAGCATTTTCCAGAGAAAAAATAAGACCATTTGTTCTCATATCCCTAATATCTTTATTTTTAGAATTCTCAGAACGGATAATTACATCATCAAGTCCAAGTTTAAATGTTGATAAACCTACCTCAACATCATTTATATGTGTATCTACAAAATTAAAATTCTCGAATTCATCATATGTTTTGTATTTCATAGCTTTTCCCCTTTTTATTATGTTTTCTACTTAGGCGTTTGCAAAACGCCGTAAGCCGCATAAATACGGCATTTTTTTGTTGCAAAAATAAAATATCTCCTCTAGGTTTATGGTAAAATAGAATTGTCGAAAAACTATCAACCAAACCACCTAAAGGAGATATATTCATATGATAACATACAAACAGCTCTCTTTGGCAGATACTTTTGAAAATTGCCAAGAAATTTTTAATTCTGACAAGCCTGCGTTTCTTTCTCTTCTAGAAAACCATATTGACCTTGATTCAA
>JBGVKW010000069.1:0-3187 GCA_045123895.1 Agathobacter sp. | reverse complement strand
AAGACTGCTTTTTCGTTTACGCCGCTATTGATTGTAGCCTAAAGAAGTTTCGCATTCTTTCTAATAACGACTTTATGATTACTCACTACATATTTCGTGCATTTTTTCTCGTCATCCGTCTTTCTTTTATCTTTGTAAGAATACCAGATAAATACATAGCAATAACAATCAGGATTCCAAAGTTTAACCCTAATCCACAACCCGCAATATTTTCATATATGCTGTTAGGTGTATCTAATCCCAATGCCTCAATCGTTACAAATGCTATCATTCCTATAAATGCAATAATTGTTAAGAAAAATAGTCTTTTTCTTATAGTCTTGTTTATTGTTTCTGTGTAATCTGATAATTTTAATGCTGTTTCTTTTACTTCTTCATTCATTTTCTCGCTTTTCCTTTCTCCATCGATAATTTCAGAAATACTTACATCATAAAACTCTGCAATTTCTACTAAAAGGCTAATATCTGGCATATTTGTACCTGTTTCCCAACGGGATACGGTTCTTCCAGACACGCCTAATTGTTCTGCAAATTGTTCTTGGGTAAGATTTTGTTCTTTACGAAGTTCTTTTAGAAAATTTCCAACTTTTTGCTGTTCCATTTGCTTCCTCCTTTCATCGATAGATTAGCTCATTTCATCCGTAAACAACACGACATAAAGCGAGAAATGCCGTATTTATAAGGATTAGACATATCTGTCTGGTTTATTTCCATTAAGAAAATTCAAATCTTCTGTTGCTTTCAATCTCTCCGCAAGACTGAAATTGAACAAAATCGCTGCGCGATGGCCTGCCAAGGCTGTGGCGCAGTTTTTCTACTTTTTCTAAAATAGGCAGTGACAGGATTGTCCCAAGATAGTATTGTTAAAGCACGACCTAAAAACAAACTTCAAACACGGGCTTAGTCCCAGCAACTGCCTATGAAAAGAATATCATCTTTAGGCTGCTTTCACAAGCAGTTTTATTTTGCAAATGCGCCTCCATGATAGGTAGTTACTGTTATTATTACTACTTTTATTTCATGGAGGTTTTTTATGTACGAATCATATATTAATAAAATCGAAGATGTCGGAAAGCTTAGAAATCT
The DNA here is from genome assembly GCA_045123895.1 of Agathobacter sp. GTDB lineage: Bacteria > Bacillota > Clostridia > Lachnospirales > Lachnospiraceae > Roseburia. Next base: position 2,101 of record JBGVKW010000069.1, on the reverse strand, counting down.
TAAGCCTAAAACTATTACTCTTTACCAGAAAAATGTTTCTCGTTTTTTGAATTACATCAAAAAAAATCCCGAAGAACTGACTTGCGAAGATGCCAGAAATTATCTTCTCCATTTACAAGGCAAAGGAGACAAAGCTTCTACACTTAACAATAACAATGGTTCGCTTGTATTTTTTTATAAACGTGTCTTAGGTAAGCTATGGGATGATAACTTAGTACCTCGAGCCATTAACGATTATGCTGTTCCGGAAGTTCTTTCTTTTCATGATGTTGAGAAACTTTTAAATGCAACGGAAGATTTAAAATACAAAGCTATTTTTGCAATCATGTATTCCTCCGGCTTACGCATTTCAGAAGTATTACATTTGCACTATGAAGATATTTCAAGAAAAAATATGCAGATTTATATACGAGACTCTAAAACTCATACAGCTCGTTATGCACTATTGTCCAAGAGAGCTCTCGATATTCTTACTGAATATTGGTTCACTTGTGGAAGACCTACCGGAATTCTTTTTCCCAACAAGTGGACTGGTGAATATCTCACAACTTCCGGTCCAAGACTTGTTTTCAAAAAGTCTTTAAAGATTGCCGGCCTTCCTCACAGTATACGCATGCATTCTCTGCGACACAGCTATGCAACTCATCTTTTGGAAGATGGTGTTGATATAAGATATATTCAAACCTTGTTAGGACATCGTTCCCCTAAGTCCACTGAAATCTATCTTCATGTTAGCAACAAGGCATTATTAGGTGTTCAGAGCCCTTTTGATAAGAGAGCTGGTGAAATAAATGGTTAATCCTACAGTACAGGATATATTTCACCGGTTTTATCCACTCTATTTAGAGCAGTATTCTCCTTCTCCTCAGCAAGCAAAGGTGGCTCATTGTATTATCAATTGCAAAACCGGAGCTTATGGTGCTAACGTACAATTCTGTGAAGACTGTGGACATCCACAGATTCACTATAATTCCTGTCGTAACAGATGCTGTCCCATGTGCCAGGCGCTCCCAAAAGAAAAATGGATGGATAAACGTCGTGAAGATGTTCTCGAAGCTCCTTACTTCCATGTGGTATTTACAGTCCCACAGGAATTAAACTCTTTAATCTACAGCAACCAGCAACTTCTGTATGATGCACTGTATCATTCTGTTTCTGCAACTATCAATGAGTTAACAGCCGATACAAAGCATCTCGGTGCAAGGGTGGGATATATTTGTGTGTTACACACCTGGGGATCCGAAATGAATTATCATCCTCATATTCATGTTATCCTGCTTGGCGGTGGCCTGACTGCTAAAAATCAGTGGCGTGATAAAGGTGAAGAATTCTTCCTTCCGGTAAAGATTTTGTCAAAGCTGTTTCGTGGTAAATATATGGATGAGCTCAAACGCTTGTGGAATGAGAAGAAGCTTCAGTTTCATGGAAGTAGTGAAAAATATCGCAATCATTATGCTTTCAAAGAATTGCTGAATACCTGTTATGAAAAAGACTGGATTCCTCATTGCAAGAAAACCTTCAATGGTGCACAGTCTGTCATTAATTATCTCGGTAAGTATACACATAGAATTGCCATCAGCAATCATCGTATCATTCGCATGGACGAAAATACTGTTACTTACTATGTGAAGGATTATCGTGAAGAAGGCAAATGGAAAGAATATACCATTTCCGGAATTGAATTTATCCGCAGGTTTCTTATGCATGTGCCACCAAAGCGCTTTGTAAGAATCAGACACTACGGATTACTATGTACACGAAGTAAGACTCAGCATCTGACATTATGTCGGAATCTCCTTGGCTGTAAGCAGTATCTGTCAAGGCTAAAAGATATGGAAGCACCACAGATGCTGGAAACACTCTATGGTATCAAGGTTACTGTCTGTAAATGCTGTGGTGGTCATCTGGGGAAACCACAACAACGAATACCTCTTCGAATTTAAAAATAGATTTTATACTTTTGCAAAAACCTCTTTAATGAGGTCTATTTGTCGTGCCATGATTTTACGAAATCAATTTGTAACACAACTATCATAACCAGAACTTCTTCTCATTATGATAAAAGAGTAAGGATTGAAAGTCCATACATATCGGCTACACG
>JBGVKW010000068.1:0-17730 GCA_045123895.1 Agathobacter sp. | reverse complement strand
GATATGATACTGTAATGAATAGACATAGCCACGACCATGCGTAACATCTGTAGGCATTGAAAATATAGTATCTTTATCCATGTAATAATTATACCATATGTAAGCTTCTAAGTCTATAATATTAGCTACCCGAAGGGCGGCTAACTCATGACTGAAATCACGAGTGTGCGCCGCTTCACAAACTAAAAGTTTTTGTCAATAGATATGAAAGAAATGAGTGAAAATGTTTATGAAACTAATTATATGAAGACAGAAGGGTACAATACGCCAGAAGAGGCATTGAAGATTTTATTTGGATATGAATCATTCAGGCCAGGACAGAAGCCTGTTATAGATAGTATTTTAGCCAGAAGAGATGTCTTTGCAGTTATGCCTACCGGAGCAGGAAAATCAGTATGTTATCAGGTGCCGGCTATGATGTTGCCGGGGATTACTTTAGTAATTTCACCTCTTATCTCGCTTATGCAGGATCAGGTGAATTCGTTGAATGAGGCTGGAATTTCCGCCGCATATATCAATAGCTCACTTTCGGAAATGGCATTTTATGATACTGTAAATAAAGCCAGACAAGGTCAGTATAAAATAATTTATGTCGCACCAGAACGACTTACAACGGAAGGATTTGTTGAACTAGCAAAGAGTGTTCAGATACAGCAACAGCAACACAAACAGTTAGAGAAGATATAGTTTGCACTTTGGGATTGAACAATCCATATATTTTGGTAAACGGATTTGATAGGGAAAATCTATTTTTCCAAGTGGACAAGCCAAAGAATAAAGAACAGTATATTCTGGATTATATTTTTAAACATCCCGACGAAAGTGGAATAATTTACTGTTCAACAAGAAAGAATGTAGAGGCAGTATATGATTTGCTAAATAACAAAGGGATATCTGTTGCAAAGTATCATGCAGGAATGAGTTCGGCAGAGAGAAAAAAGATGCAGGATGATTTCGTATTTCACTATGTGAGTATCGTAGTTGCAACAAATGCGTTTGGAATGGGAATAGACAAATCCAATGTCAGATTTGGATCCAATAGATCAGGAAACAATAAAACAACTAGATACCAAACGTTTACAAGTTATGGAAAGATATTGTTATACAACAGAGTGTTTACGTAACTATATTTTGAAATACTTTGGAGAGAATCCCCAGAAACCGTGTGAAGACTGTGGAAATTGTTTGAGAGAATTTGAAACAATGGACATGACGGATGCCGCAAAGAAGATAATTAACTGTGTGCATGAAACTAAGGAAACATATGGAAAGAACATTATTATTGATATCGTTACAGGTGCAAATACTGCAAGATTACGAGAAATTGGTGCGTTTGAATTTAAAACATATGGAGTTCTGTCAAAAACAAACAAGAAGCTCTTAAGAAGACTGATTGAGCAGCTGGTATTGGAAGGATATCTTTGGGTCGGCGATTATCAGGTTATTAAAAAGGGAGAGATGTTGAATGTTTCCGGTGTCGGCGAGAATAAGTATATGAAATATGGAAATAGGTTCCTTAGCCTGATAGAAGCATGTATTGAGGACGATCCAGAATTGATTCAAAGCAAAGCACAGGTGGGCCGAACAGCAGAAACTGGCTATTTGACATCGACATATAAAAAAGGCCTAAAACTTGGTGTCAGAGAAATCGAAAAAATTAGTCAAAAAGGGAATCCATATACAGTACTAATGTATCCGGAAAATGTACAGCGTTTGCTAGTGGAGCATTATATTTGTAATGATATTGATGGATAATAACGATAAAATTATTATTTATACAACAGAGTAGATGCGGAAAAGCAATCAGTTGAATATGTATCATCTAAAGTGGTATCATAATGAAAAACAGTGAAAAAACAGAAAGAGGTACATCATGTTTTTTGTGATGGGAATAATGGATGGCAGAAAGAACTTTGACTTTAGTCAAACGATAATCTGTGACAAATGCGGAAAATACGGACGATATCAGGTGTTTATGACCTACACAGTATTGTCACTCTTTTTCATACCATGCTTCAAATGGAATAAACATTATTATGTTCAGACAAGTTGTTGCGGAACCACTTACGAGCTAGACCCGGAAATTGGAAAATCTATTGCAAGAGGACAGGAGATAGAAATATTACCTGAGAATTTGACACAGGTTGGATGGGAAAGCTATGGTAATTCTAATAAGAGATGTGGACATTGTGGGTATGAGACAGCGGAGGACTTTGAGTTTTGTCCAAAGTGTGGCAATCGATTTGAATAATAGGCTGAAATATCGCAAATGCAACAGGTAGTTGACAAGATTCAAGTATAGAATGGTGGAATGGCAACCGCAATATATTATATCCTTTATTCATCTCAGTTGGGGAGTCGCCCACTTCTATAAATGGATTAAGTGGAGGGTACATTCTCCCAACTGAGATAAAAGACTCCGGCGGATTGCAGGAATGCGCAAAGTAAGATATCAGCAAAGCTGACACGCATTCCGCAGCAAGAACGCTGGAGCGTTCTTGAAAAAATAAAAGGAGGTCAGCAACATGAATATTGCGGATAGAATTCAAAATTTAAGAAAAACAAAGGGCTTATCACAAGAGCAATTAGCCGATGCTATTGGTGTTTCAAGACAGGCTGTTTCAAAATGGGAGAGTGACCAGACAACACCTGATTTGGAAAAAATAGTATTGATGAGCGAGCTTTTCGAAGTGACAACAGATTACCTGTTAAAAGGAATCGAACCGGTTCAGGAAAAAGAACACAAAACGGTAGGCGATGTACTTGATCAGAAAATATTAACTGAAGATAATGGAAAGCGAACTAAAAAAATCCTCAAATATATTTTCTATGTATTTCTAGGTGTTTTGGGAGTTGATTTAGTATCACTCATTATTTATTTAATTGTAAATGGAATTCCGAAATGATTATAAAAATCTCTATATCAGATGATATAGGGATTTTTTTGATGCTTGTGGAGCGTTTTTGAATAAAAATAGTGATAGAACAACAGGTGTTATAATGGTAAAATAAATTGTCACTTCAAAAATATTTTGGATAGTTATATTTATATGGGAAGAGTATTTAATGGATAATAACGATAATATTATTATTTATACAACAGAAGATGGCTTCACAAAGGTAGATGTAACATATGAAAATGAAACAGTTTGGCTGTCGGTAGCTCAAATGGCAGAACTATTTCAACGAGACAGATCCGTTATATCAAAACATATAAGAAAAGTATTTGAGCTAGATGATAATAGTCTTAAAGAGGCTGGCGGAGGTGGATATTTTAAAGAGCTTCTTGAACGAATTAGAGATATTCGTGCATCGGAGAAAGTTTTCTATAGGCAAGTTTTAGAGATATATTCAACAAGTATTGATTATGATCCCAAGTCAGATATTTCGATAGAATTTTTTAAAAAAGTTCAGAATAAAATTCATTATGCTGTACATGGTGAAACTGCAGCTGAGGTGATTTACAACAGAGTAGATGCGGAAAAGGAGTTTATGGGGGTAATGAGTTTTGAAGGAACTCAACCAACACTAAAAGAAGCAAAAATTGCTTCAAGGAAACGGTTTAGTTAGTCATTTTCAAGCAATGAATAAGGTTGAAAACGAGTATAAAAAATATAAAGTAAAGACTATTAGTGATGTAGAAAGAGATTATCTTGAAAGCATTGCTGAACTTGAGGAAATAGTTAGGAAGAGATAACAGAGAAAAAGCATGAAATATTACAAAGGAAAAGAATAAATGCTAGGAAAAAATAGAGGAAAACAGATATGCCACTACGTACCTGATTATGTCCTATTTGATTTGGAAACTACTGGTATATCATGTAATTATGATGAAGTAATAGAAATATCTGCCGTAAAAGTCAGAAAAGGAAAAATCGTTGATGAGTTTAGTGAGCTGGTTAATCCTGGAAGACCAATTCCATGGGCCGCAAGCAGGGTGAATAATATAACTGATGAAATGGTAGCAACAGCTCCAGATTTTGGCCAAGTGCTGTCAGAGTTTATAACCTTTATAGGGGATGATGTCCTTGTAGGACACAACATACATAGTTTTGATATGAAGTTCATTTACAGGGACTGCGAGAAATATTTTAGTCAGATGTTGACCAATGATTATGTGGACACATTAAAGATTGCCAAGATGGTTTTTCCAGAATGGAAGCATAGAAGACTTGAGGATTTGGCAAGACATTATGGAATTTCAACTGTGGGCGCTCACAGGGCATTGGCGGATTGTAGGATGAATCAGCAGGTGTTTGAGCTTATGGCACAAGAGAATAATACTACAGGTATGTCAATGGTTGATTCGGCAGTTAAAATATGCCCTGATTGTGGACAACAAATGAAGAAGAGAAACGGAAGATATGGAGAATTCTGGGGCTGTACAGGTTATCCAGTTTGTAAACATACAGAAAATATATGAGGTGACAAAGAATAAAATCTATCTCATAAATCCATCTGAAAAAGATTCCGAGAGTACATATAGGAGATTAGGAGGGAAAAATGATAACAATTTTCAATCGAAGGGAAGTACTTATTACATTAGACATGAAAAGACAGGCAGATGTGAGAAATGCACTAGCGAGTAAGGGGATAGAATAAATGTTAGTAAAGACAAAGGAATATATAGCATTTCTAAGAGGAATTAATATTAGCGGCAAGAATAAAATTAATATGTCAGATTTAAAGTCTGAATTTGAGAATATGGGTTACGACTATGTCTCAACATATTTGAACAGTGGAAATGTTCTTTTTTCATCTAATAATGAGAGTGCTTTAGAATTAAAAGAAGAAATTGAAAAAATGATTGTAAGCAAGTTTTCATTTGACATTCCTGTTTATGTAATTTCTAAGGTTGAACTTCAGGATATACTTGCAAATGATCCAGAATGGTGGGGGACTGGGGATAAGAATAAGTATGACAACTTAATTTTTATAATAAATGATGAAAAACCCGAAGAAATTTGTAATATGCTGGGGCCAGTTTCAGAAGATTTGGAAACAATGCAAATCTATAAGAACATAATATTTTGGACTTTTGATAGGAAAATGTATCAGAAATGTAATTGGTGGAAAAAGACTGCTAGTACGGGAATTGCAGAAAAATTAACCATTAGAACAGCAAACACTGTGAGAAAACTGTGCAAGTAACAATAGCCTTTCCTGCTGCGGAAAGGCTATTGTTCTAATACCATCTGGTAATTGGCAAATTATTATTGATTCCTTTTGTAGCTAAAATCTGATGCAAATCGATAATTCCGTTGTGAAAAGTTGCTGCACAAGAAGACAAATATAAATCCCACATTCTTACAAATCTATCATCGAACATTTCTCTTACCGCATCTATATTTTCACGATAGTTTTTCTCCCAGCATAGTAATGTTTTGTTGTAATGCTGTCTCAGGTTCTCAACATCGAGCACGTGAAAATTTTCCTCGGACATTGTCCATATTATCTCGCGCAGGCTTGGAATTGTGCCGCCGGGAAAAATATATTTTCTTATCCAGGCATCACCAGGATTTTCCTTAAGAGCGCTGATAAAATGCAGCAGATACATACCGCCATCCTTGAGTACTTTATTTATACATTTCGTAAACAACTGATAATTTTGTCTGCCTACATGTTCTACCATTCCAACACTTACAACACGGTCAAACTGTTTCCCTAGATTCGAAAGGTCACGGTAATCCATCAGTTCTACCGTAATCTGTTCTTCTAGACCTTCATCTACAATTCTTTTCTGGAATTCACTGTATTGCTCTTTACTAAGAGTGATACCTGTTCCATGCACTTTATATTTTTTCGCTGCTTCTATCAGCAAAAAGCCCCAGCCACATCCGATATCCAAAAGTTTCATTCCCTCTTTTAAATTCAATTTCTTCAGAATGTAATCCACTTTATTTACCTGCGCCTGGTATAATGTGTCATCCGGATTTTTGAAATAACCACATGAGTAACTCATCGTCTCATCGAGCCATAATTTATAAAAATCGTTCCCAATATCATAATGTGATGCCACTTCTTTTAGCTGATTCTTTTTTGAAACCGACGTAAACATCAACTTTTTAAGTGCAGACTCATCTGTTGAAAATTTTCCCATTTGTCCGAGAAAATGGTCCAGTGCTTCATACAAGTCGCCTTCTATCTCCAGATTTCCGTCCATGTATGCTTCCCCTAAAGCAATTGAAGTGCTTGTAACCAGCTCTGATATGGGTATTTCTTTTTTAAAATTCACTGTAAATGCAGGGGCTTCATCACCTATTTTATATTCATTATCCTGAAAACGTATCAAAAATGAATTGTCATCAAACTTCTCCAGAAACTGAACCATTGCCTTTTCTTCTACTTTAGCTAACATCTGCTCCTCCTTACCACACATTTGGTATTTTTTTGTTAGTATATCTTTTTGAAGCGATATCTATGCGCTATAAATTCATCATTAGAGAAACTTACTGCATTAGGTTATGATGAAGAGCTGGTAACAAAAGTATTAGAGAAAAAATAATTGACAAAAAAATATATGGACCTATAATAACTGGTAGAACCAAGTGGTACTACCAGTTATTTATTTGGTTCTCACAGTATAAAGTTCCATTTTATTCAAAGACTAAATTAGAAGAATAAAATGGAAAAGGAAATAGAAAAACAGAAAAGAGATTAAAGATGAAATATGTGAAACAATTTTTAATTATTCTTGCAATCTCCTTTATTGGAGAGCTTTTAAAATTTCTTTTACCATTGCCAATTCCGGCAAGTATCTATGGAATGGTACTGCTTTTTATAGGGCTTATGACAGGACTAATAAAGCTGGATTCGGTAAAGGACACAGGAAAATTTTTAATTGAAATAATGCCAATTATGTTCATTCCAGCCGGGGTTGGATTAATGACAAGCTGGGGAACATTAAGAGCGATAATTGTTCCAGTAGGTATCATTACAGTAATTACAATTATAACGGTAATGATTGCCACAGGACGAGTATCGCAGGCAATAATAAGAAAGTCGAAGGAAAAAAAGAAATGAACGAATTTTTTCAAAATTCTATGTTTGCAGGAGTTTCACTTAGCCTGATATCCTATCTGATGGGAGTGATGCTGAAAAAGAAGTTGAAGCTTGGCCTGTTTAATCCATTATTGATATCAATCGTTATCTCAATCATTGTTCTACTTATTGGAAAAATTGATTATGATGCTTATAACGAAGGCGCAAAGTATTTGAGTTGGTTACTTACACCGGCTACGGTTTGCCTGGCAATTCCTCTGTATGAACAATGGGAATTACTAAAGAAAAACTTTAAGGCAGTATTATCTGGTCTTTTGGCGGGAACCGTAACAAGCCTGATAACAGTATTTGCATTATCAAAATTATGTAATCTGTCTCATGAAGAATATGTGACGCTTCTTCCAAAATCAATTACAACAGCAATAGGAATGGGTGTTTCGGAGGAATTGGGAGGATATGTAACAATCACTGTTGCAGTCATCATCATTACAGGTGTACTCGGAAATATGTTTGGAGAGTTGATTTGTAAATTATTTAAGATTACAGAACCTATTTCGAAAGGACTTGCATTTGGAGCATCTTCCCATGCAATAGGTACTGCAAAAGCAATTGAAATAGGAGAGGTGGAAGGAGCCATGAGTGGTCTGGCCATCGCAGTATCCGGAATTTTGACAGTGACATTTTCTTCATTATTTGCCAACTTGATTTAAGGAGAACGTATGACAAAAAAAGGAACAACAATGGAATATCAAAAGGTAATTGACTATATTTTTCAGATGATAAAGGAAGGCAGGCTTATTGTGGGAAGTAAGATTCCTTCTGAGCGTGATATAGCAGAGAAATTGGGAATTGGAAGAAATTCAACCAGGGAAGCAATCAGCATCCTGCGAGGCATGGGACTGGTAGAAAGTAAACATGGGTCAGGTAACTATATATCCAAGGATTCCGGACGCACAATTAGGTGTATTGTGTCAGTTATGCTTTCCTTAGGCAGCATATCAATGAAGGATATTATGGATTATCGCAGAGTGATGGCAAGGTCTGTTATGGAACTAATTTTCAAAAATGGGCTAGATAATGAGTATAAAAAGCGTCTGGAAAAAATAGTAGATGAGATGAAGTCTGCATCTGGAAATAAGCTTATAACACTGGATGAGGAATTTCATGTAACTCTGATACATGCAACGAAAAACCCGTTATTTGTAAGCGTGATGGAAGCGATAGCCGAGGTTTACCACGAGTCGGTGGAGAAGGTAATAGGCGAATCCGATGGAGCGGCGACAATGAAATTTGTAATGCTTCATGCAAAAATATTAGAAAGTATTGTGAAAAAAGATGAGAATGCGTGTCTAAAATACATAACAGAACATTACGATCTTGCAGAAAGTAAGTTATAGGAGTGGCATCTTACACTATGAAAATGTACCGCATACACCTTCGAATATTGAAGAATACTGTGAAACACGTATAATGATGATATCAGAAAAACATGTTTGAACTGACAAAGAGGTAAGGATGAAGGTAATCATTACTCAAAATAATAAAATACCGGATATACTTGTTGAAATTCATTGTATAGAGAATGACGATAATGTGAAGAAGCTTGAAAACTACATATACAATTATGATGAGCGCATGTGCGGTAGTTGTGATGGTGAGAAAATATATATTAGTGTAAAGGATATTCTTTATTTTGAATCGGTTAATAATCTTACTTTTATTTATACAGAGGATAAGATTTTGACATCGAATATGAGACTTTACGAGATAGAGGAAAAACTATGTGACAGAGATTTTTTCAGATGCTCAAAATCTGTCATAGTAAATTTGAGGAAAATCAGGAAGCTTAAACCGGAATTGACACGAAGCATTATGGCGACGCTTTGTAATGGAGAGATTGTAGTAATTTCAAGACGATATGCTACTGAATTAAAAAAACTGATTGGTGTGGAGAGATAAAATGAAGGTTAAGCGAGTGGGAGATTTTTTTAAGATAATAAGGAATGGTTTAGCATTTAGCTTTTCATGGCTTGTTTTATGTTTGATGATTGCAGGTTGGATTAATGATGAAAAGAGTCTGAAGCTAACGTTGCTATTTAAGCTATTAGGTTTATGCCTATATGCAGTTTTGTGTTTTACACTATTTTTTTCAGATGCAGTTTTCAAAAAGAACGGTTTTATTTTTAGATTGTCAGGTTTTTTCTTAACATTTATTCCTGTTGAAATTATATTTTTTTATGGCATGAACATATTTGAAAATACGGGAAAAACTGTTCAGTGGGTCATTTTCGTTGGAATTGTTTTATTGTTATATATTGGTTGCGTTCTCCTTGATTGGATTATTTGCAAGAGAAGAGCAGTGGAATACACAAATCTTTTGAATGCATATAACGAGAGGAGAGAACATGAATCAGGAAGAAAAAATAATAAATCATAACGAATTAGTGGAGAGTTTGGAAATACTTCGAAATGATATTGCAAATGAACAGAAAAAGGGTCTTCCATTTATACTTGCATCAGTGGTAATTTGGAGGTTATTTTATCTCTTAGCTTGATTGTTGAACTTCGAAAGAATCTGTAAATCGCAATTCAATCTCACAACAAAGAATAAGAATCATATTATAAAATAAGACTAAATTAGAGGCTATTTTATGTATGTTATATTCGGCGTGATTTTGTTCATTTGCGTCTTATTTTGCATAATATTCTTTATAAAAAAACATTATATCATTCGAAAAATCTGTTCCATGGACTTTAGCGATAAGATTAATCTTATAGATGATTTGCTAACTCCTTTTGGATTTTGCTATATCCCAGATAAAAATATAATTACAACAACACTAAATGCCTGGCAGCGCAAATTCGGGTATTGTACACTTTATGATTTGACTGCCTGGCATTTTAATATGATATTCGACTGTGAACCTATTTATTTTAATTATGATAATCGTACATGGAGAATTGAATTGTGGAAAGGACAGTATGGAATAAATATTGGTGCAGAGATTGGAATCTATTATTCCAACAGAATACTCTCACCAGACGAGTATGATACAGAACTCTTCCACAGCATAGACGACAAGGAATTGTTTCCTGTTTCCATGAAGCTTTATCAAAATAATCAGTTCTTGTTTCATAATTCCCGTCCTCACTGGTGGCTGACCGGCTTTTACATGGGCAGATTTTGTAATCCCAGGGAGCTTACGATGAAAGCTTCAATAACTTTTCCAAATCAGAAAATGATGTATCTTTTTGTGGAAAGTCTGATTCAAAACGGATACGATCAGCATGATATTAAAATTTACGCTCAAACCGTATCATTCTATTTTTCTACTCCGCATACAAAGCAAAAACATCTGAAACACCATTTCCTGATAAAAATCATCCAATGCCAAAACCGCATCTTATGTAAACTATTTAATTTTGTAACAAGACATTTTGAATGTACCGGCGATAAAATTCTATATTTATATTTTTACATCCCATCAATTTTTCGTCATATATTTTTTGTAAGAAAAAATCGAAAACAGAAATTAAAGAAAAGACGTAGAAATAGTATATGAGTTATCGTTCGCGTATTAACAAAGCACTTGGGCAGGCAATCCAATTACCTCTGTATTCTCACTCGAAATATGTGATTTTTAGCGACTGTCACCGTGGGACAGGAAGTGAAAATGACAATTTTGTAAAAAATGAATTTATTTATCTTGCGGCAATGAATTATTATTTTCGAAGAAATTTCACATACCTGGAGTTAGGTGATGGAGATGAGCTTTGGGAAAACAGATCCTTATCCGACATAAAATCCATGCACCCCGAGTCATTTGAACTCATATCAAGATTCAATGACAGTCATAGATTTTATGGAATATATGGAAACCATGATATTGTAAAGAAAAATCAAGAGGTATTTTCAGGATGCTGCTTTTATCCAGGGATAATTTTAAGTGATAAACATTGCAACAAAGATATCTTCCTGCTACATGGTCATCAGCTGGATTTTTTAAACAGTACGCTTTGGTTTTTGGCACGATTTCTGGTTCGATATGTTTGGAGACCTTTGGAGAGAATAGGTGTTCCTGACCCAACAAGTGCTTCAAAAAACAATAGAAAAAAGAGACATTCCGAGGAAAAATTAACCAGATGGGCTAAAGAAAATGGCTATATTGTAATAGCCGGGCATACGCATAATCCCATGCTTGGGACAAAAAATATGCCCTACTTTAATACCGGCAGTTGTGTTTCTCCTGCCGGAATTACCTGCATCGAAATAGAAAATCGGTGCATTTCTTTAGTCAAATGGACAGTTAGAGCATCACAAACGCAATCTCTTTATGTGGAAAGAATTATGCTGGGAGACAGAGTGTGTATTGATGAGAAAAGGTTTATATAACAATTTCAGAGATTCATATAGAAATGGTGTACTATCTGGCATATTTTTTACCAGCTCCAAGTCTTTTTGAGGTATAATCTAGTTATACCTTACGAACTAGAAATAAAGTTGAAGCCTCAAAGGAGAGAAAAATTATGAATGATGCACAAAAGATTTTAATGATTATGGGAGCCGGTTTCACAGCAGTGGGAACTATTGTTACTATAGTCTTTGTAGGTGTGGGCGATATTGGAGTATTTTTGGCTATACCAGTGTTTTTTATTTTGTTGGGAATTTGTTTTATAGTGGGAGTAATTGCTGGTCTTTTAAAAAAGAAAAAAATACAAACACAAGGACGTAGAATTCCTGCAAAGATATATGGATATGTGGATAATACTTCATATACAGTAAATAATAATTTTACAGTAAATGTGAAGGTACATTATTTTGATGAGCGTCACGTAGAACGTGAGGCAATATTACCTACAGCTTTTCCTAAGGGTTCAGGAATGTATCCAATTGGAATGACCATTGATATTTTCGAATATCAGGGACAATTCAGTTTTGACCCGGCTTCGGTTAGAAATGAAATACTTCCGGGAGAAAATGAGCTTATGGATGATAAGCCAGTCGCACCAGAACAGCTACAACTTGTAGCAGTAACATGTCCGTATTGTGGTTCAAATTTTCAGGCCGCTGCCGGCTATTCAAGTAAGTGTCCATATTGTGATGGATATATTAATTGTTAAAATGAAGAGTTTCGGCTTGTAATAAGTCAAATAGAAAAGAAGATGTTGGAGCTGAGAGGGCGTCAGCTCCAACAAAATATTATACTTCTATGGCATTTACAGGACAGTTTTCGGCGGCTTCCTGCACATCTGATTCCTGATCAGGGAAAATTGTACCGCTGGCACGAGCCACATGTTTATCTGTCATTTTGAATACCTCTGGACATATGGTAGTGCACATTCCACATCCAATACACTTTTCATCTACGTACGCAGTCATAAATTACCTCCTATGATAAAATTAAAAAGGTCAATTTTATTATTTGTCTATTACTGATAAATTATTATTCTTTTTAAGATAATATTTTCATCGCAATAGTCGACAGAAATTGCGTGTCTTCACCAGGTGTGATAGGATAAAAGATATTATGAGGAGGTGACAATAAGTTGAATTCAAATTCTAGAAAATGTTCAAGTAAAATAGTAATTTTATTCTTATTGTTATGCTTCTTTTGGGGTCTAAATAATGACAATCAAATAAAAATAACTGGTAGTACGAATTCATCGCAAACTGGTTACATTAATGAAGCTGTAGGTTTATCGGAGATTATTGGTTCTGAGGAAATCTCAGTCTCAACATCCCAAGCTGTATCTTTTAGACAGCTGTCTTCTAAGAAAAGCAGTAATGTATTTTATGAAATTAGCCTGGTGGTTACAATCGCAATAACATTTCTATTTATAGCTTTTCTAGCCTTTATAAGTATATGTGCGGATAACATTGTATTTAGCCATATACATATTCTTGATTATATTCATAAAAAGGATGGTCAAAAATCATAATTATTTCTTGAGTTAACCTATGTTATACATAGGTCTATTTTGCGTGCAAAAAATTAAATATTAGGAGGAATAATTGTGTTAGAGAAAATTTTTGTAATTGCATCCCTGATAACTTTTGTGATTGCAGGTGTAGTAGCCTGGTGGTATGAAAATGGACCGGAAACGAAAGATAACAATACCGAAGTGGGTATAAATGAGGATGAGGCAGAAAGGTAGTGAATGGTTGTATATTATGGGATTGACTGGAAAAACCACATTGATAAAATATATTCTAGAAAGAAAACGTTTATTAAGTGTATGATTAAAGAAAAGAAGAATGGAAATAGCTGATAAAAGAAATGGGGTATTCAGATGAAAATTAAAAATTACGTGATAACCGGAGTTGTTATAATTGTTTTAATTTTTGTGGGAATAATTATAGTAAAAACAAATTTGCTTTTTGAAGAAAAGTTACCAGGAGAAGGTGATACTGTGAAATATACATCGATTACTATGAAAGAAGCAAAAGAGATATTTGAGACGGATGGGGATTACATTATCCTTGATGTAAGGCGTGCCGACGAATTTGCTGATGGGCATATTCCCGGTGCAATCAATGTGGCAAATGAGGACATTACAGATATAGAACCACAAGAACTTCCAGACAAAAATCAAACCATATATGTATACTGCCGAAGCGGTAACAGAAGTAAGCAGGCCGCAACGAAACTAGCAGATATGGGATATACAAATATCATTGAGTTTGGAGGAATAATTGATTGGACTGGTGGTGTGGAAAAATAGTGTAATAATCACTCCTTATCTATTCTGCAAAACTATTATAGTTTCAAGAACGCTTCAGCGTTCTTGCTGCGGAATGCGCGTCAGCTTTGCTGACATCTTCCTCTGCGCATTCCTGCAATCCTCCGGAGGCTTTTATCTCAGCCCCGGGATTGTACCCTCCACTGAGACTAATATGTTTCGTCTCGCCACTTATAGAAGTGGGAGTCTCCCCAACTGAGATGAAAAGTCTTTGTAGGATCATCAAAATAAATTTTCATATGACCATTGTATTTTTTACGATGTTTTCAATGCTTCGCATGCCGAGTCCATGAAACTGTGGATTCGGTTTTTTCCGCTGCTTCAACGGCATTATCCATGAGGTTTTCAAAAAGAACACTAAAGTCATCTTCAGTGACAAAGTCAATACATTTACTTCTTATATCAAGGTCCAGCTTAATATTCTTAGTAAGACATAGTTTATTTCGTAAAGACCAAATATAAAAATATTGATAAGCAGGATAAAAATGTGCTTAGGATAATCTACCAAAAAAGATTTGAGAAAAACCTTTGATGTGTATTGCATACATATATGAAATTCAGAGGAAATATAGTAAAAAATAGCATAATGCTGAATGCATAACAGTTACCTCATACTTTCTAGATACAGTAAATAAGCATTCTTAAAAGCAGAATATTTGCGTCGTGTTAAAAAAGCTGAAAACTCACCATCACAAAGATAAATAAGTTCATGATCAAAACTTGTCACTTTTGCCATATTTACAATATAGCTACGGTGAGATTGAAAGAAACTACAATCAGGCAGACTGTCAGTCCAAAATTGTATTGTCTGAGTAGATTCATAATCTGCGGTTGTGGTGTGTACAGTTACTTTGCGTCCCTTTGCAATGACGCATATAATATCATCAGTTGATACTGTTGCAACACCTGATTTTGTCTCAATGGCAAGTTTTTGATTGTATGAGGAATAGAGCGCAATTGCGTCATCAAGATTATGCCATAATCGCTGTTTATCAATAGGTTTTGACAGATAGCGAAATACATGAAATCTCATAGCGGCATCTAAATATTCTATATAGGATGTCACCATAAAAATAATAACGGATTCATTTTGTTTCTTTAATTCATTTCCTACATAAATACCATCAAAACCTGGCATTTCAACATCCAGAAAAACAATGTCTTTGGAGCCAGCATCAGCTAGAAGACTTTCACCATTGTTATATACAGTTAGTTCTGGACATTTTATCTTCTTATTTTTGAAATATGTTGTGATTATATGGGATAGTGAATCGGTGATGTTAGAATCATCGTCACATATTAGTATTCGCATAATGTCTCCTTATAAAGTCAAATATATAGACATTATTATAAAAGAAGAGATTTAGATTAAGCAATATATAATAATGCCAAAAATGACGGAAAAATGTCTTTTGGTGCATAATGCATTGAAATTATCTATGTCGCAAAACTATTATAGTATGAAAAGTCTTTGTAGGATTATCAAAATAAATTTTCATATGACCATCGTATTTTTTTACGATGTTTTCAATGCTTCGCATGCCGAGTCCATGAAACTGTGGATTCGGTTTTTTTGTGAGACGAAGAATTCCGTTTTTATCAAATGGGTCATGGCGGCAGGAGTTGAGCATGGTAATAACAGTCATAGGAGCTTCCTCTTTTTTGAAAACATTTAATTCAATCAAAGGAGTCACCGTTTTTTCCGCTGACTCAACAGCATTATCCATGAGGTTTCCAAAAAGAACACTAAGGTCATCTTCAGTGATAAAGTCAATACATTTACTTCTTATATCAAGCTCCAGCTTAATATTCTTAGTAAGACATAGTTTCTGGTAACGGCAGAGAATAGCATTTAAAAGCTCATTATCGCAAACACGAACAGAGTGTTGAAGCTCAGAAGAACCCAGGACTCTCTCCAGATAAGAGTCAATTTTGGCAGAGTCGTGCTGCTTATTTAGGGCAGAAATTGCCTGTAAATGTTTCTTGATATCGTGAATTAGAATTTTTTGGTCTTGATCCTGTTGCATGAGCATTTTATAGTACTCAGCATAGTCGCATTCGCGCTGGCTCTGAAGTTTTAGTTCTGCCATTTTGGCGTTTTTTTGTTTGATATTTTCGTAAAGACCAAATATAAAAATATTGATAAGCAGAATAAAAAATGTGCTTAGGATAATCATAACGTCTATGGAACGTTCAAACTGTGTTGAAAGACAAAGAGTAATAAAGGTTAATGTAATCCATAATGAAAGAATTGGAATTGCACATAAAAAAAGTAACTCTATTATGGATATATTGTCATTAGATTTTTTCTTTGAAATAATATGAGAAATTATATATGTGATGACAAAATATAGTAATTTACTGAAAAAAGAGATTATAAATACATTTTCATATTGATTAATGTCCGCATAAAATTTCAAACTTATTTTTGAAAAAAAAGCTAGAACAAGCAGTTCACAAAGCAACATAATAACAGTAAGAATAATAGAATGAAAAATGGCATTTAAGCGTGTTGTATGTATGAGAAAGTAAAAAAATGCAGCATTAAAAAAGAAGAACATAAGTGAATTAATATATGGATTGTATAAAAATGAAATAAGGAAAAGAGCTATATATAAAACAGCTAAAGACGAATATGTTTTTATTTTCGAATGAACACAAGAGAATACATTTGACGTATATTGTATGCATATCAGAGCCTCTGAAAAATATATCAAAAAATAACATATAGCTGTGTTCATTTAGTATTCCCTCGTACTTTCTTGATAAAGAAAATTTGTATTCGCATAAAATGTCTTAACATATCAGAATATTTACAGACATCATTATATAAGAAGCGTTTGTGGAAAAGCAATAGATTAGTGTGAAAAGACATATAATTACTATTTTTGTATATTTTCATTTGGATAAAATTCTAATATTAGTTCTGAAAATTTGCGCATTAATTTCACTGCTTTTTCATCACACATATTTAGATTATCTGAAATTTGAAAAGGTACATTATCTGTATGGGTACAACCATTTATTAAATAATCTGGATTTATGCGTAATTTCATACATATGGATACAAAAAGCTCGAAACTAAGATGTTGGGTTCCACATTCTATTGCAGACAAATGATTTGGAGAAATATCTAACATTTCTGCCAATTCAGCATCATGTGGTGTAGTCTATGAACCTAAATTACCGGATGGTCTTTGGAGGTTCAAAAGAAAAAATGAATAGGATAAGTGGGAAAATAGTAAATTGGTTGATTAGACGAAATGCTATTTCCACAGAGGAACGTGAGCTGTATGAATATGCAGCTCATTGTTTATTTTTGTTTCTATATCCAATAGTGTTTGCTTTGGTTGTAGGAACTTTTTTGGGAATGGTACCAGAGGCAGTAATTCTGATAATTTCGTTTGTTTTTGTAAGAAAATTTGCAGGAGGATATCATGCAAACAGTTTTGCAAGGTGTTTGATAATCTCCAGTATAGTAATTATATCAACATTATTAATAGCATCTGTCATAGATAATGGTATTACATTAAATATGATTTATATTGCCTCAAGTGTAATGTTAATACTCTTTAGTCCAATAGATTCCCCCAATAAAAGACTTGATTGTGAGGATAGAGCATTTTGTAAGAAGATAACAATGTATATAGTTGTAATATTAATTATTATTGTGGAAAGTATGTGGCTAAAAGAATACAGATATTATATAAAGTTTATTGAGATAGGGGTAGTTCTTGCTGAGTTACTTCAGATTACTGCGATGATTAAGGCTATAATCTACCAAAATCAACAATAAAATGTCTTTTCGTGCATAAAGTATTGAAAAGATATTGAGAACTAGCATAATTGAATTATCATCAACTTCTGCAAACAATAATTATTGTTATGTAACTAATTTTTTACGTATTTACAAAAGGGAGGAAAAATATGAGGGTAAAAAGAAAAATTGCAACAATGTTATTTTTTATAATGATGATGGGGACAATA
>JBGVKW010000067.1:0-2506 GCA_045123895.1 Agathobacter sp. | reverse complement strand
CTTCCTATTCAAAGATGAAGGCATATGCATCGCAGTCAGAATATGATGGAGTTTGTTCCGGTATTTATGATGAACAGGCTTTCTGGGATAAAAAACAGGACTGGTTTGCAATTATTGACAATGCAAAACAGACATTTTCAGGTATGACAGAGACATATTCGCAATCAGTGGAATGTGGAAAGCTTTTATCATATTTTGAAAAGTGGAACACAAAGGTGAGCAGCAGAGATTTATTTCGTGAAGCAGTTCAGAAATTTCATGATGACAATCAACTGACAGCACAGGAACTTAAAAAAGAAAAAGATTGGCGTGAAATGACAGATGAAGAATGGGAGAAAATGCTTGAGGGTGTAGATGAATATATCGACGCATTTAAGGAACATCTAAGACAGCCGAAAGAAATGCAAGATGAAGCCGCTCAAAAAGCAGCTTTAGAGGCTGATTCAGACATGAGAGCAACTGCGGCTTCATCGGCAGCACTTAGTGTAGCTGCAAATGGTTTTGGTGCTACATCTGAAGCTGATACAGAAAGCCAGACAGAAGAGGGAGTTCCGACAGAAGATGGTGTGAAACACGAAAAGAATTGGACAAAGAATCTAAAAACCGATGATCAGACAGTACTTCGCACAGCAAAAGAGGCTCAGGAGATGGAGAATAAGGCTTTGAGCAGATTTGAGGAAGTACAGCTGACCGGCACTACAACAGTAGGTGTTTCACAAACAGATACAGGTACAGAGTGTGCTTCTGTAGAGGAGGATGAAAATAAAGAAAAGGTTTGGACGATTACTGCTTTTGGAGAAGATGGAATTGTCAGTACCAGATGTCGAAATGGTAAGATCATAGATAGTTGGGAAATAGAATATACAAATCCTAATGATGCGAAGAAAGTACAGGATTTTATCGGCAGATTTGAAAAAGATGCAAATTTGATTTTTAGCGGCTCTAAAGATTTCTGGGAAGAATTTTTGAGTAGTGACATGGATGCAGATAGCATATCAGGCATTCTTGTCGGTGATGAAAACAATATGTATATTGATAAAGAGAAGGCGTTGAAATACGCATCGCAGCTGGAGCCTGTGGATGATATAGCTTCTATACTCAAGCAACCAATAAAACTTGCAGGACGTACACAAATTAATAGAGCAAATAATTCTATTGATATTGCGTTAGGTGCGAGTATACAGGTTTCTGGCGGATTTACATTGACTGTTCGAGAAAAAGGTGTCGAAGTATCTGGAGCAACAAATTGGGATAATCAGAAAGAAAGTCAGGAAGCTTCTGACATGGCTGGGGCTTTAGCAACACTTCTTAGAAATGCAAGTGGACAAATAAATCATGTGGGAACAAGTTCATTGGGAATTGAACGATGGAATGAAAATGTTGAAAAAGTGTTAAGTTATTTTGGTATAGATGCATCTAAAGATTTTACTGTTAATGGCGTTAAGTACACAAAAGAAGGTAGTAGGATTGTTAAATCAGTTGCATAGAATTTTTCTCAGCCTGAATTCCGATAAACTGAATAGAAACGAAATGGATTTCAGTTCAGTGGAAGGCAGAATTTTGAATATAAGGGGGATCTACCGGCAGGGAACACAAATTAATTTCCCCAGTTAATAACGCAGGAAGTAATATATTGATCGAAGGAGAAAAAGACTATGCTAATATTGTTACATTTTTATTGTATTTCTTTTATGGCCCAATTTGTTATGATATACTCTTTATGTTTGCCTATGGAATAAACAATAGAGATTTCTGCTGTATTGTCATCGGTATTTTTTTTGGCTAGTGATGTTTTTTCGCATATGTATATGATGGAAAAACAGATATATGAAATGAATAATACTATCTCAGAATTACAAGATGCTGTTTTGCATGATAAAAGGTTTTGGAAGTGTAGTAAATGTGGTAGGGAAAATGCATCATATGTAGGAACTTGTGCTTGTGGGGCTTCAAAACCATGTTAATTTATAAGTGAAGGTTATATGCGACCAATCTGAGAATAATTTAGATTGGTCGCATATTTCAAATACTTTATGTCTTTTAGTTTGTACAATTTGTGAGGTTTTATGCAATCCGCTTATAAGTACCCACGAGCTAAAATGGAATCTTTTGCTTTTTAATGCTAAGGTTTTACAGTTGGAAGGGAAGATAAATTATTAGCTTCGGAACCATCTGGAATTGATTTTAGATACACAGTATCTTTTTTATGAGCAATTCCAACACCTTTGATTTCTCCGGCTTTTGCCATGTCTACGCCTTCTTCGCGACTTATAATTCTATTATCAGATAGCTGATATCCACATACTTTTCCTCGTTTTTTAACAAGACCAGTAATAGAAAGAGCATTTTCTTTGGGGGTTGGAATTTCATCCATTGCAGCACGAGGTAAAATAGTATTGTCAGTCATATAAATATCCTCCATAAATGATTTATTATCTATTTTGTGTAATTTTAAAAAAAATATTTACAATTGAGATGTAAAAAGCTTTTACATAAGTCTTCCAAT
>JBGVKW010000066.1:0-15333 GCA_045123895.1 Agathobacter sp. | reverse complement strand
TATACACTCTTTCTCGGCATAGCGACAACCGTTATGTCTATTTCCTCATGTCTTTTTTTATCTTTTTCGGATAATATTCACTTTTCAATGTTCATTGTCAACTGTGTTGACCATAATCACTCGGGATTCCGAGAGATTATTTTCGTTTATTAGTATGGTTATATTTTATCCAGAGTATTTATCATTTTCAATATTCCGCAAAATGCAAAATTGCACCAGACATAGTGCAAAAATAACTTTACAGATACTTTCACACTAAATCCAGTGCAATTCATTTTTCAATATTAACTCTAGGTCATTTGCCGACGCACTTCTTCTTAACCTGTTAACCACTTCTTTACTATTTAATAGACGTGTAAAATCATGAAAAAATGCCTTTGTCGTGTTAATATTATTAAAATTCAGGGCAAGTATGAAAATTAAATCTACATTTCCTTTTCCCCATTCTATTGGATTTTCCAACCTTATCAGCATTATTTTGGGAGATTTTACATGCTCCGCTTTACCATGCGGTATTGCAACTCCCATTCCAATATTTGTGGTCTCAACCTTTTCTCTCTTTAGTACATCATCCAGAAATTCCTTCTCAACATAGCCATCGTCTATGAGTTTTTGACATCCCTTTACAAGAATCTTCCTTCGGCTAAGTGCTTTTTCCTCAAAAAAGATATGCTCTTCATCTAGCATTTTAGCAAACTCTCTTTTTTCTACCGCCTGTCCTGACATGAGCTCAAAACATTTTTCTTTGATTTTCCTTTCATCAATAGCACTAACCAGGGGAGAAATGATAAGAATTCTGTCATCCTGTCTCTTAGTAGGTATGGTACTAAGAATCAGGTCACAGTCATAATTTTCTATCTGCTCAAGCTTTTCTGAGCTTAATATACTTACTATTTCCACATCTGGAACTCTGTTTTCAATCTTTCCAGCTACAATATTTCCTGCTGCAAATCCCGCTGATGCAACAAGTACAGCCCTTACCGCCATTGGATTTCTATGAAGGGCTCCACCTACAAGCAATGCAATAAATGCTATTTCATGATTGCTCGGAATGGCATTTGCATATTTTTCATAGAATTTTGAAACCGTAAAACAAATCGTAAATAATCCGGTATAAAGTTCCATAACTTCTGTAAAAAATGGATTTCTAATTTCTATTTCATACCGGGTTCGAACTATCGATGCCGGCAAAAAACTACGCAGGCTTTCACTTAATAGCTCATTTGCCACAAGGTTTGAATTTAAAATCATTGACAGATAGTCAACCATCTCTTTTTCCATTTTATTAACAATATCATCTGGCTGCACCTTCCTATTTTGCAGTTCTGCACCCATTAATAAAATCGATATATAATTTATTTCAAAATCATTTATATTGATATTATATGCATTATTCAAATGACTTTTTACACATTCTGCCATTAAATTACAATGATTATCCACATTTAGCGTTATATTTTCACACAAACATTTCTCCATGCGAATTCTAAATAACTGAATCGTCATATACACTACCAGCATCTGAAATGAATAATCCGTGAAAAGTATTTCAAATTCACTCTCCAGATATTGTATTGTCTCTATTGCATGTTCAAAATTGAGCTGACTATAATTGTTGATTATCAGATTTTCTTCCTCAATCGACAGTCTATTGTCATATTTTTTGGTAATGTTTTTCTTCCCGATTGGATACTCGCAAAAATGTCTAAGAGCTTTCCTAATATCAAATTCGCTTCCCTCCACCGACACGCCATGTCCTGCCAGCCTATTTATTCTGATGTGAAAAGCTTCTAGCTCCTGTTCAAGATAATTTATATCATCAATTATTACATTCCTGCTTACATATAACTCATCCGAAAATAGTGCATATGTATATGAATCCCATCCGCTTAGCAGAATATATGCAATATAATTGATTCTCTGACTTCTACTATACGAAATCGGTTTATTTTGAAGTTCCCTCTGTAACTTTTCAATCTGTTCTTCTGTGAAGCTTACAATGATTCCTTTTCCTGGTTTCCGCTCTAATTCAATTTCATTTTCAGCACAATACTCTGATACCTCATTTAAATAAGTCTTTACACTTCTTTCAGACATACCAATAGAAGCAGCCAGACTTTTGGTCGTAACTGCTTTATTGTTGTTTTCTATTAATTTTTCAATTATTTCAAATCCTCTGTCTGAAAGCATTTTTCGATAATCTCCTGAGCTATTTCATCTTTGCTCTTATTGTCAGTTGCTATCATCTCATCTGCTGCTGCATTGTAAATATCTCTTCTCTTTTCCATAAGAGATGATATGTATTCCACATTCATATTTCCGTTTAAAAGTGGTCTGTCTTTTCCGTTTTTTACTCTTTCGTAAATGGTCTTAGGTGTTGCAGTCAGGAAAACAATTTTACCACTTTTTTTCATGTATTCCACGTTTTCAGGTCTAATTACGGCGCCGCCACCACAGGATACAATGGAATCCTTCTCGCTTGCAATTCTCTTTACAAGATCGCTTTCTATGTCCCTAAATCCTGCCTCGCCTTTTTTTTCAAAAATTTCATTTATTGAACATCCCTGTTCCTCTACTATTCTCTCGTCCATCTCGATAAGTGGCATATCAAGCTTGATCTGAAGAGCCCTTGCAATTGTACTTTTCCCGGCTCCCATAAATCCGATTAAAAAAATATTCATCTTCTACTCCTTAAAGAATTTTTCCTTTACTTCTTCTACAGGCATATCATAACCAGTATGCAGCTTAAATGCAGCAACTCCCTGCCACAAAAGCATTCCCTTTCCACCTACACAGGTGCAGCCTCTCTCTTTTGCATCTCTTAATAGCTTTGTCTCGATTGGATTATATACCACATCACACACAACAAGGCCTTCCCTTAATGCAGATAAATCCTTGACAACACTCATGTCGTCCATTGGCTTCATTCCAACTATTGTTGCATTTACAAAAATATCACTGTCGTTTATCTCTTCTGTCATCTTCTGTGTATCATCTATGTCATATACATTTACAACAATACCCGGTACAGCTTTTTTAATCTTTTCTGCTGTCTCTATTGTTCTGGCAAAAAAATCATCCTTCTTGTTAAAAATAGTAATTTCTCTTGCCCCAGAAAGAGCACACTGACACTGGATTGCCTTTGCTGCTCCACCGCCTCCAGCTACTGTAAGCTTTTTATTCTCAATGCTAATGCCATGGTCTTTTAAATTATCTACAAAGCCAATTCCATCTGTATTATGTCCGATTAGCTTTCCGTCCTTATTTACAATTGTATTTACAGCACCGATGAGTTCTGCTGCCGGTGAAAGTTCATCCATTAATTTTACTGCAATGTTTTTTCCTGGCATAGTAATATTACCGCCTGGCATATTGT
This sequence comes from Agathobacter sp., assembly GCA_045123895.1. Taxonomy (GTDB): domain Bacteria; phylum Bacillota; class Clostridia; order Lachnospirales; family Lachnospiraceae; genus Roseburia. The sequence goes on along the minus strand of JBGVKW010000066.1, from coordinate 11,957 downwards.
AAAGTCTCATTGCATTTAATGCAGCCTCCATCTCATCCTCTTTTACATCATATGCCACATAAATATAATCAAGTCCTAGCTTATTATAGCTGTAATTATACATAGCCGGTGAACCTGAATGTTCTACCGGTGAACCATATAATGCGAGTACTTTTGTATGTCCTGTTACTTCGTTTGCCATAATTATCTCCTTTTTCTATTTCCTTTTTTTATTTTCTATATATGGGAAAAATAATGTACTTTTATTTTCATCATCAAACATAGAATTATATTGAAGAATATTGTAGTTTCTAATCCATTTTTTCTCTTCCCCAGTTGCATCATCTATATGTTTATATTTCCCTTCACTAATTGAATAATAACCTCTTGCATTTATTGCCGGGACTTCCTCCATCATCTCTGCCAAAAACTGATTGTATGCCGGTAAATCAATATTTGCACGCTCTAATGTCATCGTTGACAAATAATTAAGACTGGTTATTTCTACATTTTCTTCCGGTGTATCATAATTTGTCCAAATAAAGAATGGTACTGTATACAAAGCTTCCAGCTCATCTTCAGAAAGTCCTGAAGTCCCTTTTCCATTAATTAGTGAAATAAATTCATTGCACAAACCAGGCTGATGGTCTCCAAAGAAAACAATCTCTACCGGTTCATCAACATTTCTAAAATAATTAATGAGATTTTCCGTTGCTTTATCGCTTTCATAAAGTAACGATAAATACTGATTTCCATCTGTATATGAATATCCTCTTTTGCGAATCTCCTGGTTGAAATTGTCATATGGTTCCCCATAACCACCATGATTTTGCATTGTGATATTCATCATAAACAGATTTTCATCTTCATCTTTTTCTTCAAATCTTCTTATTATTCCATCATACAATTCCTGGTCTGTGATATATTCTCTTAAAACATTGTCCTCGTCAAAATCATCTATAAAATACTTTTCATCAAACCCAAGCTTGGGATATACCTTGTTGCGGCTCCATCCTGTTTCATAGTAAGGGTGCATTGCCACACAGGTGTAGCCTTCATTCTTAAGTGTCGAAACTATTGATGTTGGCTCATCATCCATATACTGCTGATAAACAACCGAACCATCCGGTAAAAATGCCATGGAATTTCCAGTCAGATATTCCCACTCAGAATTGGGCGTTTTTGCTCCATATACTGACGACAGGGCATATCCCTTTACTGTATTCTCAGAAAGTGAGTTAATAAAAGGGGTTACCTCTTTATTTGTCTCAAAATCTCCAAGAACCGACAAATCTGCATATGACTCATTCATAATCACGATTATTGTAGGCTTTTTTACATCCGCCTTTGACTTTCCCGAATCAGCCTCAACATATTGTTTCTCTAATTTATTTACTGTATCCAGGCTGTAATCATCCGGCGCTGACACAAAACTATCCCTTATTCCTAAAACAAAGTTAAGGTAATATCCATTTCTGTAAGTTCCCTTTTTTTCCCAGGTCTCTGTCGTTCTGCCAACTGAATTAATTGCCACAAACAAACCTGCAACTATAGTCAGTAAAACAGATATTATTCTCATATAAACTACCGACTCAAACTCCACCGTCACTCTTTTTGCAAGCATTATGAATAATATCTCAATAAAAATCACATATACACATCTGTCACTGATTGAAAATGTATATTTTGTGGCCACAGATAATCCAGTACCTATAGATTTAAAATCTGCATAGGTAAATTCATTTCCCCTGAAATTATACACGAAATAATCAATGAAGCTAAATACTAAAAAGAAAATGCTGGCAATATAACAGGTCAGTTTTACATCATTTGAAAAGGCCTGTACAAGAAAGAACACCGCCAGAACCAGTACTATATTGGTTACCACCATAAGGTCCGTGGTCTTTACAAAGTCTTCCCATTCCAACAACATATACTGTGCCGAAAAAACAGAAAGTGAAGCGCCGCCTACAAAAAGCACCAGGGTAAATACCCAGGGTATCTCTTTTTTTGTCTCTACTTTTATATTGAGTAGTACAAAATACGCTGCCACAAACAATATTGAATACCACCAGTTTGCCTTTGTCATAAAGACTGCTATTTGAGATAATATCGTAAATACAACAAAATATATGATTTGGTTTTTCTTATAATCCCATGATATCTTCATTTTTATTTTTCAAAAAACTCCCTCACCTGTTCACAAATTATACCCATCAAACGAGTTCTTGCCTCTATACTGGCCCAGGCGATATGAGGTGTAATAACGAGTTTCTTAGAATCCTTTATTTCTCTTAGTGGGTTGTCCTCTCTCATTGGCTCTACTGAAAGCACATCAAGTCCTGCTGCCATTATCTCATTATTCTTCAGTGCCTCTGCCAAATCCTTCTCAACAATAATTGGTCCTCTTCCAAGGTTTAACAAAATCGCACTTTTTTTCATCTTCTTAAAGGCACTCTCATCCATCAGTCCTTCAGTATCTTCATTTAATGGCGCATGAACTGATACAATATCTGACTCCGCCAAAAGAGTGTCAAAATCGACTCTCTCGTAGCCTTCCTGATTGTTTTTTCCAGAAGTCGAGTAATAAATTACTCTGCAGCCAAACATTTTTGCAATGTCTGCAACTCTTCTTCCAATATTTCCAAGGCCTACTATTCCCCATGTCTTTTTATTTATCTCATGAAACACTTCTGAGAAATGTGTAAACGATACATCATTTACATATTTTTCTGTTTTTACATATTCATCATAGTAGCTAAGCTTTTCAAGAAGATAAAACAGAAGTGCAAATGTGTGCTGCGCCACTGTCTCGGTAGAATATCCTGCCACATTTCGCCATTCAATATTTCGCTTTGCCAGATATTCTTTGTCCAGATTATTTGTGCCAGTTGCCGTAACACAGACAAGCTTAAGATTTTTCGCCTCACCAATGGATGCATCATTGACTTCTACCTTATTTAAAATAATAACGTCAGCATCCTTCGTACGTTCTCTTGCCTGCTCAGTGGTTGAAAAATCATATTTTACAACCTCTCCTAAAGCATCAAACCCAGATAAATCTATATCGTCTCCAATTGTTTTTACATCTAAAAATACTATTTTCATTGTTCATCCTCTTAACTATCTTTATTACTTATGAGAGTCTTCCTAACTGAGGTAAAAATGATAAACTGTCTGTGATTTGTATTCCTCTCCTGCTTGCGTAATTGGTGTAGTAAAATTCGGCTCATTTATTGCATTTGGAAAATACTGTGTCTCAAGGCAGAATGCATCTCTGTCTTCATAAACCGCCCCTTCTTTTCCGGCCTGTCCTCCAATAAAGTTTGCAGAATAAAACTGCACTCCAAGGCAGTCTGTAAATACATCCATTGCAATTCCTGTCTTGTCACCAACAACAGTTGCTGCTCTTTCTAATCCAGGAGAAGTTTTGTCAATTGCATAATTATGATCATATCCATGTGCAAATCCCAGCTGCTCATCATTTGCTTCAATATCTCTTCCAATCGTTTTTGCTTCTGTAAAATCGAATGGAGTTCCCGTAACTGATGTTATTTCTCCTGTTGGAATAGCCTTCGAACTGCTAACAGGTGTATAGTGACTCGCATTAATCTGAAGCACATGTCCTCCAATATATCCTGATTTGTGTCCATTCAAATTAAAATAACTATGATTTGTCATATTAAATGCTGTTGTTTTATCTGCACGGGCGTTATATGTTATAACTAATGCATTGTCATCGGATACTTTATAAGTAACCTCCATAACAGCATTTCCTGGAAAGCCCTCTGCTAAATCGGCATCTTCTATTACAAATGTAATTTCATTTTCTGTGTATGATTTTACATCCCACACTCTTCTTGCAACTCCGTTTGAGCCACTATGAAGACAGTTCTCGTTGTCATTAACTTCTAATTCATATATCTGCCCCTCAATTTCTACCTTTGCATTAGAAATCCTGTTTGCATATCTTCCAACAGTTGCTCCAAAATAACTCCAATGATTTTCATATGACTTAGCATTGTCATATCCTAAAACTACGTCCTGATAATTTCCATCTTTATCTTTTACAAATACAGATACTGTAGTTGCTCCAAAATCTGTTAAAACTACCTTCATGCCATTCTGATTTGAAATATCATAAGTGCTAACCTGCTCCCCCCTTGATGTCTCGCCAAAATGATTCTTTCCCATACTAATTCCTCCGTTTTAATCCATTCCACATAATTTTACTTCTTTTATTGCATTAAGTAAACTTATTAATTCTTTTCGCCGATATAATGTTTATAAAATATAATAATTTATGGGAGATTATTATGGCTACAACAAAAATAAGTTCAGGAATTAGTCTTTCAAATACATATTTTAAGCGCAGATTTTATACTAACAATACTGATGCTATGAATAAAAGTAAGAGGTCTGATTTTTCAAAAACTCATCTTTCTTACGAGGATTCTCTTGCCCTGCACAATGCTGCTAAAAAGCTTAAGGGATACAAGTATTCAGATACAGATAATGAAGAAAATGTAAAAAGCACTATCATGGCTTTTGTTGATACCTACAACAATACAATTTCCTCAGCTGACGATAGCACTTCAAACAGCAAACGTTACTCGAAGCAGCTTAAGTCACTTGTCAAGAAATATTCTGATGAATTATCTGATTTGGGTATCACTGTGGATTCAAAAGGCAAGCTTTCCGCAAATGAAAATCTGTTAAAGAAAGTATCAATGGAGGATATCAATAAAGTTTTTGGAAAAGAAGAAAAACTTACTTCTTCCCTTTACAAAATTACTGGAAAAATGAGTAATGTTTCATATGATGATTACTATTCTTCCATTATTTCTTCTAGCACAAAGATTAATCTTACTGTATAATACTATTTATTTAATTCAGTTTTTGATGCTAGAAAGAGGTATTTTATGTCTTATAATGAAACAATTCGTCTTTATGACGCTGACGCATATGCTGTTGAATTTGAAGCTAAAGTTCTTTCCTGTGAGGAAACTACTTTCGATAATTCTGCAGCATTTTCTTTAATTCTTGACCAAACTTTATTCTTCCCGGAAGAAGGCGGTCAAAGTCCTGACAAAGGATTTATTAACGATGTTGAAGTTCTCGATGTTCAAATCTCCAACAATATTATCACACACACTATCAAACAACCAATTTCAGCAGGCACAGAAGTAAAAGGTAAAATTGACTGGAATCACCGCTTTAACAATATGCAGCAACATTCTGGCGAGCATATTTTTTCAGGTCTCGTTCACAATTATTTTGGTTTTGATAATGTGGGATTTCATCTTAGCGACCAAATTGTCACAATGGATTTTAACGGTACAATTTCAGAAGATGAAATTTATAGAATTGAAGAAGAAGTCAATAAGGTAATTTCTTCAAATATTCCTGTTCTTGTTTCTTATCCTTCCAAGGAAGAGCTTGCGACAATGGAATATCGTAGCAAAATTGAAATTGAGGGTCAGGTTAGAATTATTACAATTCCAGGGTATGATGTTTGCGCATGCTGTGCGCCTCATGTAAAAAATACCGGAGAAATTGGTCTATTAAAGGTTATGTCCTTCCAAAACTACAAGGGTGGAATCAGAATCAGCATTCTCTGCGGTTTCAGGGCACTTTTTGCCTTTAGAAAAAAATCTGCTATTGTTTCAGATTTAGTTGATTTATTTACCACTGCTGAGGAAAACATTCTCGATAACGTTAAGAAATTAAAATCTGCCAATCAGAATTTAACCTACAAACTTGGCGAGGCCAACACTAAGCTTCTTGAGCAGAAAATCGCTCTCATTCCTGATTCTAAGCAGAATGTTATCCTCTTTGAAGAAGGTATTAATTCGAAGGTTCTTCGTAATGTAATTAATAATCTTATGGAAAATAAAGATGGAATCTGTGGAATTTTCTGCGGAAATGACAATGATGGATACAACTTCATAATAGGAAGCAAATCCATTGACTGCCGCGAGATTGCAACGCTATTGCGAGAAAAGCTCGGCTCAAAAGGTGGTGGAAATAACCAAATGATTCAGGGAAGCATAAATGCTTCTGAGGCTGATATTAGCGACGCCCTCTCAAGCTATTTATAGAGCCTATTATCGCTTTTTGATTCTATTACTTTTAGATTTTGTTGATTTTTGATTTTATTGATTTTTGATTTTATTGATTTCTATTTTGCGCGATAAGAATTTTCACAATCTTATCGTAGTTTTCAGGAATATGTGGGAAGGTGCAATTAGTACAGACTTTTAGCATCTTCCCATTTTTTTCTTTATATACAGGATTCCCTGGACAATTCTTCATGCTATAGAGGGGACAATAACAGAATAAGCAGTTAAAATCGCCTTCTAATCTGTGGCAGGGAAAATATTCACATTCTTTGTTCTTAAAATATTTACTATTATTCTTCATGGGATTATTATAACACAATTAGAATTATGATAATCATTTTAGTTAATTCTTTTTGGTAATATGCGTTTTTACATATTCCCTAAAATAGCATCTTTTACAACACCAAAGAACTCACGAAACATATTTACAGGTAAATATACTGGATGTACATCCCCTGCAATCCCACAAACATCTGTAAGTCCCTGTTTCTTTGCAATTCCTACACTTCTGTATACATGAAAATTGCTTGTAACAATTCCCACTCGTGGATTTTCTTTTTCTATGAGCTTCATACTGTTTTGTATATTTTCAACAGTGTTAGTTGACTTATCTTCAATGATTATACGCGACTCATCTATTCCCTCTTTTACTAAGTATCTTCTCATTCCCTCTGCCTCAGAATAAGGCTCATTCTTCCCTTGTCCCCCGGAAACAATGCATTTTGTATTGGGATTTTCTTCAAGATAATCAACTGCTGCATCAAGTCTTGCTTTCAATATCGAACTTGGACCATCTTCTCTAACCAAGGCTCCCAGCACAATTATATAGTCCAGATTCTCTTCACCTCTTGCGTTTATCTGAGTCAGTATTAAGCCTTCTACAAAAATAAAAATCCCCATCATAATGGAAAAGCAGATTACAATCCCCACTCGTATCCATTTTGGAATTTTTTTCCACAATTTGTTATGTATCATATATGCCAGTGCAATAAAAATAAATCCCAGCAATATCATAATCAAAAAGAATATGGTTCCATTATTTTGCATAAATAATACAATTCCTGATATAAAACATAAAACTGCAATTATCAGAAAAATTATCTCTGATATTTTTCTTTTGTCTACATTTTTCATAAACCATTCCTCTAAAAAATATTATTAATCCAGAATTTCTATTCCTTTAATTCTTGTATTCTATCATTCAGAATTTTTGCTTCTTTACAATTGTATTTTGAGTCATCTTGTTCTTTTTTATGAATAAATCTGGATTATGTCTAATTCAGCAAATCACACTTTTGCATCTGTTCTTTTTATCAAAGGTGCTAATATCTTAATTTTATCCTCGTCGATTAATGTTCCATCGCTTATTTCTTTTTGATGACTATCATTCCAAAAATTAGAATTAAGAACTCCATCTATATCTAAAAACAAAACCCTTTTCACTATAATTTCCCTCATCAGTTTCTTTTCATCTTCTCTATTTATTATACAAATTAAAAAAGAGAATTACCAATAATAATTCTCTCTTTACTATAAATTGGGCTACATTATTTATTTTCATATTTATAATAAGGATTTAGCGTTTCATCTGACCAAACATGTACTTCAATATATCTCTCTGGTCCATATGTTCCATCCTTATTCCATTCTTGAGGATATCCATATTTTTTTATAATTTCAAGGATTTCCTCATATGTATATAGTTTTTTTCTGTATTCTTTTCCATCATTTACTATGTCGCTAAATGTTGGATGTGAATCTCCATATGTAAAAGATAATGTATTAATATCAAATTCTTTGATATCAATCTTTATGCTAGCACTGTTTTCATACCACGATTCTAAAAATTTACATTCTTCCACTACCATATAATGTGGTACCAACCGTTCTATTTTTCCACCTTTTTTCTGAAATTCTTTTCTTAAGATTTGTTCATAATATTTTCTCATTTTCCAATAATCTGAGTTTCTCTTATTGCAAAATGCCTGACCCTTCTCCTTAGCTAATCTTTTCATCACATTTTCAGCATCTCTTTCGCTTAATTCAGATATATTTTTAAATGGTCCAATATCTTTATCAAAATAATGATATAAATACATACTTCAAATAATAATCCTTTTTAACTCAAATACTCATTTTACTGCGCACCCATTGAATTTCCTTTGCATATCCCGCATCATCATTTGGAGTCTCTAGAATAAACGGTCTTCCCTGCAAAAGTGGATGTGTTATTACTTTTTCAAGCACATCATATCCGATAAACCCATCTCCAAGCTTTTCATGTCTGTCCTTATGTGCCTCGAACAGATTCTTGCTGTCATTTAAATGGATTGCATATAATCTATCTAGTCCAATTATCTCATCGAACTCTTTTAATACATCATCAAGTCTTGTACCGATGTCGTATCCGCCGTCCCACACATGACAGGTATCAAGGCAAACACCTATTTTATCCTTTTCCTGAACTTGATCTATGATAGTCTTCAATTCCTCAAAGGTTGCACCTACTTCACTGCCTTTTCCAGCCATTGTCTCAAGAAGTACAATTGTATTCATCTCTGGAAACATTGCTTTGTTGAGCGCATCTACTATAAATTCGGTTCCCTTTTCTACACCTTGTCCCACATGAGAGCCTGGGTGAAAATTGTAATAGTTGCCGGGGATATACTCCATTCTTTGCAAATCATCTTGTAACATTTCAAGCGCAAACTCACGGATATTTTCCTTGTCTGAGCACAGGTTCATAGTATACGGAGCATGCGCCACAAGCGGACCAAAGTTATTTTCCTCCATAAGTGCAATAAGTGCGTCTGCATCCTTTTTACTTATTTCCTTCGCCTTTCCACCTCTGGGATTTCGTGTAAAAAATGCAAATGTATCTGCACCTAGCTTTAAAGCATTTTTGCCCATTGCTTCAAATCCGCCTGTTGACGATAGATGATTTCCAATATAAATCATAAATTCCTCCAATTAATCTTCTGCGTTAATTATCATTTTCACAATAGAAATTACAACCGCATATAAAACCCCTGCTACCGGCCAAACAATCCAACTGATATCCCAGTTGTTTGTTGGAAGCGACCATCCGAGATATATTGCTACTGCTAAAAGCCAGTAAATTGTTGCAACTCTGCTAAGTACTGGTGCGGTTTTCTTTTTATTTACAGTGTAGTCGCCCTCCTGAAGAAGCTTGTTGTATGCTGCATTAATATTCCCAACTCTAACAAACAGATTTACAGCAACAGCAATTATCAGTAATAAAACGCCAACCATTGTAGTAAATATGTATTCCTGATCACAAACAAACGAACTCACTATTAGAGGCACACTGCTTAAAATGCAAAGAATAACACCAATTGCAATGATTAAATTACTTTTCTCGGCAAAAGCCGCTTTCTTCTCTCTTACCATACCATCAACTCCATATGCAGTTTCTATTTTCTTCTTTTCTAAATAATTGAACTTCTCTACCCTTGCACCACATTTGATGAAAATAAAGACTGCGGTTGAAATCATTAACAACAATGTAACTAAACCTATTCCCGATGCAAGTTCTTCTGATATTTTAAAAATTCTACTTTCAGATAAACCAGCTAATACAATAAGTAGAATTGGACTAGCAATACACATAGATACAGCATTAGCTATTTTGGGAGCATCCTTTTTTTGAATACTAATAAACTCAGATGCCTCTTCCATAGATATGTGGTAAACCTCTTCATCAATTTCTACGTCTTCTTTTACAACTTGCTGCTCAAAACTGTTTTCCAATTCTTCTTTCAATAGGTAATCAGTTGTCACTCCAAAAATCTCTGCTAGCTTTATTATTCGATTTAAATCTGGAACAGACTGTGCACTTTCCCATTTTGAAACAGACTGTCTTGATACTCCTAATTTATCAGCCAGCTCCTCCTGACTCCATCCGTTTCTTTTTCTTTCATTCATTATTTTATCTGCTAAAATCATATGTCTACTTCCTTTCATATTTTGTTTTACCAAATATTGTTTTGTTCGAACAATTTGATCTTACAAAATATACCGGTTGCACTCTATAAAGTGCACTTGGAAATGTGTCAACTGACAGTTGCAAAGTCTATGTTTACTGGTATTATGACATATTTCCTTATTATCTTGGTATTGTATGCTTTACTAACAATCAATAGGTTTATCCAATGCCATAAAACTAAATATACCTTCCGCTAGAACTACACCATCCTGATCCTCAACACTTATATCATATACCAAAATATTTTTTCCAGCTTTCATTTCACGAGCCTTGCCAATAAGCTTTGTAGTGTTTAGCCCCGGACGAAGATAGTGGAAGGAACCATCAATTGTAGTTGCCTGGCGCCCATGGGAAGCAGCTGCTCCACCACCTGTCACATCAGCCACTGTAAAAAGAACACCACCATGAACCGAATTAATGGGATTTTTCAATTCAGGAGTAACTTCAAGTTCTGTCTCCGCATATCCCTCTGATAACCTTGTAATATTAAGACCTATCAACTTTGCAAATGCATTATTATCATTTCTATACTTTATTATTTTCTCAAAATCCATAATTTGACTCCATATTATTCTAAACTAATTATTACTCTTAAAATATTAACAATTTTAATAGTTACAAACAATAGTATTGCCAACATTATTTACTTTGATGCTTCTTGAATAAAAAAAACGTCCCTCGTATGAGAGACGTTTATTAATGAGACATCGGGGATTATGTCTACGCTCCGCTTCGGTCGGCGCTAATCAGACGTCCCCCGGACGTCTAGCGCCCCGTCCAACTACGTTGTCCGTGGTTCGTATCCTCCGATTTCTTGCATTAAAAAACGTCCCTCGTATGAGAGACGTTTTTTAATGAGACATCGGGGATTCGAACCCCGGACAACTTGATTAAAAGTCAAGTGCTCTACCAACTGAGCTAATATCCCATAAGTTTAAAAATGCCCAGTTCCGGAATCGAACCAGAGACACACGGATTTTCAGTCCGTTGCTCTACCAACTGAGCTAACTGGGCACAATGCTTACGCATCGAGTTGCGGGAATAGGATTTGAACCTATGACCTCCGGGTTATGAGCCCGGCGAGCTTCCAGACTGCTCCATCCCGCGATATATTGTTGACTCTTTAAAAGAGTAATGGGCAGAGGTGGATTCGAACCACCGAAGCAAGTTGCAGCAGATTTACAGTCTGTCCCCTTTGGCCACTCGGGAATCTGCCCACAATACAATCAAATATTTAATTGTATAAAGCCGATGATCGGACTCGAACCGATAACCTGCTGATTACAAATCAGCTGCTCTGCCAATTGAGCCACATCGGCATATTTAAGTTATACTACTAAATCATCCACTTTGCAACCTCTTGCAAAATGGGACCTACAGGGCTCGAACCTGTGACCCCCTGCTTGTAAGGCAGATGCTCTCCCAGCTGAGCTAAGATCCCATATATAACTTAAATAAAGCTTTCGCTTAACGACCCCAGGGGGACTCGAACCCCCGACCTCCGCCGTGACAGGGCGGCGCTCTAACCAACTGAGCCATGAGGCCATCTATAAGGTTTGCACCTTCAAAACTTCATACAATTCCAAGAACATTCTTTGTTCTTTTCCGCTTCGAAAACAAGCTCGATTTCGCCACGCTTCATCTCGCTAAGTTTGCTACGCGCGATACATCAAAGATGTATCACAAAGATTAAGCCCTCGACCTATTAGTAACAGTCAGCTCCACATGTTACCATGCTTCCACCTCTGCCCTATCTACCTTGTAGTCTTCAAGGGGTCTTACTTCCTTATAGGAAGGGATATCTCATCTTGAGGGGGGCTTCACGCTTAGATGCCTTCAGCGTTTATCCC
>JBGVKW010000065.1:0-6676 GCA_045123895.1 Agathobacter sp. | reverse complement strand
TTCCTTCAGGTGACTCTTCCTGTTTATTTCAATATTTGAGTCAATTATTGTCAAAAATTGGGTGACTCAAAACAGAGTTTTTGCTATAAGAGTCAAGTGCAGCTGTAAAATTGATGACTCAGATTTGTGTTTTGCTTTTCTGAGTCAATTTGAGAATATTGATAATAAAAGATCTTGTTTTTATATAAAGAACCCGACATATTCCAGTTTGGCAAGTAGTTGAGCGGATAGAAAAATTGACAGGAATCATATAAGTTTTTTATGATAATCTAGAAATTACGAAAGTGTTGGTATCTTTATGTGGCAGGGCGGAAATATATTACACTGCATTATTATGAAAGTTTTGTGGGGGTTTTTGTATGGTTTATTTATAGGTATTTTTAGACTTAAAACCAAGAATTGCAATTTAGGAATTCTTGCACATGGAGTATTAAATGTATTTGGATAAAAGCCTCATGTTGAGATAAAGCCTCCGGCGGATTGCAGGAATGTGCAGAAGAAGATGTCAGCAAAGCTGACGCACATTTAGCAGCAAGAACGCTGGAGAGTTCTTGAATGAAGGTGGTCACTCAATTGTTGAGCAAAATTTAGAGGAGGGAAAGGACAATGAACGTAGAAATTAGAAAATGGAAGCCTGAGGATGCAAAATTCCTGGCAAAGGCATTATCAAATAAAAAAGTGTTAAACAATCTGCGTGATGGATTGCCGTATCCTTATACGGAAAAGGACGGCTCAGATTATATCGAGGCAATGCTGGCTGCAGACCCGAATACTACCTTTGCCTATGCAATTATAATTGACGGGAAGGTTGCAGGGAGCATCGGTGCCTTCAGACAGAGCAATATTCATTTTCGCACGGCGGAACTGGGATATTATCTTGGCGAGGAGTACTGGGGTAACGGTGCAATGACGCAGGCAGTGCGACTGCTTACTAAGAAACTGTTTGATGAAACAGATATTTTGCGCATATACGCAGAACCATTTGCCTATAATACCGGATCACGTCGTGTCCTGGAAAAAGCAGGATTTCAGTTTGAAGGTGTAATGAAGAATAATGCAGTAAAAAACGGTCAGGTGCTTGATATGGCGCTTTATGCATTGACCCGGCAGACAGAAACGTATCCAGTTCGCCGACTGAATGCTAATGAAATACAAAGTGCACTTGACTTAACATGGGAGGTATTTCTTCAGTTCGAAGCACCAGAGTATTCGAAAGAGGGTATCGACTTTTTCCAGGCGAGCCTTGATGATGAAGAGAGAATCCGCGCATTGAAATTTTATGGTGCTTTTGACGGTAATCAATTGGTGGGAACTCTTTGTATGAGAGAACCACAGCATATAGGCGGATTTTTTGTAAAAGCAGACTATCATCGGAAAGGTATCGGAAGAGCACTGTTTGAGACAATGCGAAGAGATTACGACAAGCAGGAATTCACAGTTAATTCATCGCCGTATGCAGTGAAGTTCTATGAGCACCTGGGTTTTCAGGCAAGTGATAAGGAACAGGTTGTGAATGGTCTTCGTTTTACACCGATGATTTGTATGACAGACAACTAGAGAGAGAAGAAGAGGTACTTGATAAAATCAAGAATCATTTCGAACATTTTACAAAAGTATATGCAGGAGAAAAATAGAACGTTGTTAAAAAAGAAATGTTTTCCCCAAATAAATACAATACACTTCGGTGGAAAATGGCTCATGACTGGGTTGTTAATTGGAGTAATAGCTCCAATATTACTTTGGCTGGTATTTCACATTTTTCTGTGGCCGTTATGCGTGGTTGGAGGAATGATACTTGGTGCATTTGTCATCTTATTTGCAATTGAGATGCATCAGGATTTTGGAAAAACTTTGACAAAGGAAACGACAACTATGAGATATTTGATGAGCTTGCACCCGTAGATAGAGAAAAATGTTTTGAAAAGAATGTAAACAGGCGCGGTTTTATTTCTGACCGGAACCTTATTGGGTATAATCTTCTCGCTGCGCAAGTATTAGGTTATTGGAAGTAATAATGGAAACGGAAGCGGAAATGGAAATAATGCAAATGCAGAGGATGAATAAATATTATGAGCAGGCAGTTGCCTGCGTAAAAGATCATGTGCTTCCGGCACAATGCAAACTATATGAAAAATGTGGTGGTAATTTTGATGTGATATACGGAGAGGATAACGAAAAAATAGATAAGGAGATTAAAAATGTTTCAAGGAGGAGATATGATAGTCGGATTGTATAATCTTCCGACTATAAATTGTAATGAAAATATAAAGAATAACAGACTTTTATAAATATGTAGTTGATAATACCAACGAGATGGAAAAATACGCTTGTTGGAAATATGGACAACATCCGACAGATGAAATCATAAAAGGGTATATTGATGAAGGGCACATGTATTATGAAGAGAAGGATGGATAGATTTCTTTTTATATGAATTGGTTTTATCTCAGTTGGAGAGTTCTTGAATGAATTATAAAGGAGAGGAGAAAAATGGATATTAAAATTGTGGATTTACCTGAGATTGCAATTATTGGAAAAGAGGGATTATGTACAGAAGAAGCTAACATTGTACAGGATCTATGGAAACAGGCAAATGAAAATTTTAATCAGGTATTAGAACTGGGAATGAAAGAAAAGAATGGTAAGTTCGTTGGATTTTGGGGTGCAATGAGCGATGAAACAATGTCATTTATGCCGTGGGCGAATAACTTTTCAAGAGGTTACTATTTGGCGGGGATAGAAGTTGATAAAGATGCGCAGGCACCGGAAGGATGGAAGAAATGGATTCTGCCAGCAAGAAAATATTTAGTGACGGAAGTAATGTTTGAGCATTATATGGAAACCTTTAAGGATGTACTTGAATCTGAAATTCCATCAAGAGGGTTGAAATTATGTGGTGCAGCTTGTGATTATACAGAACCTTCAACAGGAAAAAATTATATATTCTTCCCTGTTCAGGAGATATAGTTTTTGGATTGCTAGTAATTAAATATTATTGTGTAAGATTAAGAACTTTACAAATCAGAATAGGCATGAATAATAGTCAAATAATTATCGACATGCGTCTTCAAACACGTTATAATAAAAGTAGTCATTACTGCAGGCTTGTTGGGGACAATGGTGAAAGCTGCAAGCTATGCAAAAAATAGATGATACGGATCGTGCGAATTTATTCACATACGAATCGGATTATCTATTTTTTTATAATTTGGAGGGATTTTTTTGGAAAGAGAAGATAAGATAAAAGAAGTGTCGGATTGTCTGATACAAAATCTAATAAAGGATACAAAATGCCTAATAATAGTAAATAACAAGACAAAGCAATATGAATGCCTTGAGTCGAATGATATGTTTAAAACTATCATTGATGATAGTGGAAGTATTGAGGAATTATATAATACCTTATTTTTGGATAATAAGAATAATGGCATGGAAGATAAGGCTGGCTACAAGCAGTTTGGAGATTTGTCTGTTTTCCAACGTGACCGATATCGAGTAAATCTTAGTTTTGTAGTGAACAATAAAGAATGCATATATGAGTTAGTGCAATCCCGAATTAATGATGATGAGATGGCTATTTTTATTATGGGGCAGAGCTACTTCATTAATCATACTACAATAGAAAAGGAAAAAGCAGACACGATTCAAGAAGCTTATTTATTTTCTATGATTGTTAATTTGTCCGATGATTCCTGTATCAATCCAAACACCACAGAAGTAAGGTCAGACCGTCAGGATTTTATGGACATTAAGTATTCTGACTGGAGATTAATGATTTCTAACATGTTTAAAGAACAGGACAAAATTTTGTTTTTGCGTGCTTCATCTCCGGAAAATATTATTAATACCTTAGAGACCAGACCGCGTTTTAATATTGACCTGCAGATGAAGAATATTCAGGGAGAATATGTATGGTCCAGACTTAATTTTGCAAGAATGAAGAATTTTTCCCGTGAAAATCCAAGATTTTTGTATACGGTTTATGATATTTCTGAGGATATGAATCAGTTGCTGCGTCAGGAAGGTATCACAAAAGCTGTAGAAGAACAGAATGAGATATTGCAGCGCCAGGATCAGAAAAAAACACAGTACTTTGCCAATATGTCGCATGAATTCAGGGCGCCAATTAATGCTATTATGGGCATGAGTGAGGTAATTCTCTGCAATAGCAAAGATGCAAATATACGTGAGTATGCAGGAGATATTAAAAATGCAAGTAAAAAGTTATTGTATCTGGTTAATGATGTTCTCGATTTGTCAAAGATTCAAGCAGGAAAGATGGAAATTGTTCCTGTTGAATATGAAATTGAAGATCTTGTAAGAAATGTTGGAAATGTGATTAGATTAATGGTTCAGGATAAGTCTTTAGCATATGAGGTTAATATTGCCAAGGATGTACCTAAGAGACTTTTTGGGGACGAAATACGTATTTCGCAGGTATTAACAAATTTGTTAACCAATGCTGTAAAGTATACTGATCAGGGAAAGGTAACATTAACCATAAATGCTGTCAAAGACTCAAGGGGTATGGATGCTATTGAATATATAGTAGAAGATACCGGTTGTGGAATTAAACCAGAGGATATGGGTAAGCTGTTCGAATCCTATGAACGAGTTAATCTTGAACGTAATCGCAGTGTAGAAGGAACCGGTCTTGGAATGGGTATCGTAACTGGTCTTTTGGAGGCGATGAACAGTAAACTTAACGTGGAAAGCCAATACGGAAAAGGTTCTCGTTTTTCGTTTGTGCTTGCACAAAATTATGTTAATTCATCACCTGTATCTCAGAATATCAATATGACCAAAGAATTAGATGTGACTGATAAGATGATCCTGGTTGTAGATGATATTCCACTTAACTTAAAAGTTGCAGATGTATTGCTTAAACCATTCGGGGCCAATGTAGAATTGGCCAACAATGGAAAAGATGCTTTGGATATGATGAAAGAAAAGAAATATGACCTTATATTCCTGGATCATATGATGCCGGGGATGGATGGAGTTGAGACTCTTAAACTGGCTCGCAAGATTAGCGATTACTATATGGATGCAGCTATTATTGCGATGACAGGAAATGCTTCCGTAACAGCCCGTGACGAGTATATGTGTATGGGATTTACAGATTATCTTGAAAAACCTATACTGCCGGATAAGATGAAAGAAATATTAAGAACATACATTGGGTAATTACCTGAGATAAAAAGATGGGAGTGATAGCTTCCATCTTTTTTCTTGACAATATCGAACTTTGTTAGAGAAAAAGAACAAAAAAAGTCTATACTCTTTGCTCACTTTTGTGAAAAAGGTATAGACACTTTTGGGTTTGTTGTTCAACAACTTGCCATATTACTTATTTCTTACTATTTACTCGGTCTAGCAAACTGAAATAGTAAGAAACTTATATAAGGGAACTTAGTCCTCTTAGCTCCCTTATTATAACAGGTTTTTCTCAAACGAATTACTTTTGCAGCAATCTTCAGCAGTTTTAAACGGACGGTATCAATGCGTTGTTTTCGCATGTTTGCTGATAACGCCAATCGTCTAAACCAATTAAATATGTTATACGCAAGAGCATGGACCTGCTTTGTACATGAATTCACCATAAACTACCGCATAATCAACTTTGTTATTCCTGGTGATTTCATCAAGCTCATCCACAAGATGGGATGCTTTTTCACGGAGAATTCCATTCTCCTTCAGCCGGATTACATAGCTTGTGGCATCTGAATACTGTAAATTTTCTTACGAAGTATTCTGCTAATCATAAGGAACTGGTTTAAGGTATCTTCATCCATACGGTTAAAGAATCTTGATACAGTAGGCTGTGATGCAAGGGCATCTTTTTCAAGTACAGACTTGAATACAGGATCATTGGTCTTGAAAGCTTTTCCTAAAAGCTTATCAATACCAAGTTTGCTTACGAATTCTTTGATAAGAAGTAAGCCTGCATCGGAGGATAAATCTCCTCCATCGAAATTAATTTTTTTTCTTGACAGAAAGAAACGTCGATAGCTATAATTTAATAGAGAACGAACGTTAGCATAGAGTGGGTGATGAAAATTGATGAAATATGAATTACCAGCATTGAAAGATGAAAATGAGTTAAAGGAATATCTTCAAGAGTGTTTTCAAAATGGAGAGCACGATGTAATTATCTGTCAGGATTTGTTGCTGAATAGTTTTGAAAAATGGGTGATTCAGATGCACCATAATGCTGACAGCGGAAATGGTGATTGGGGAAGATCATTGATTCTGCTTTGTCATGATAATTCAGAATTAGTGGGTATTCTGTGTATTAGATATGAGCTTACCCCTGAACTTGAAGCGATGTATGGAAATATAGGATATAATGTAAGGCCCTCAAAACGAAGGAATGGTTATGCTACGAAAATGCTTTATCATGGATTGAAAATATGTAAAGATAAAGGGTTAGAAAAGATTATTCTTGGGAGCCATAGCGATAACCTTGCGCCTGTTTCAGTTATAAAAAAGTGCGGTGGTGTTCTCGTAGACATTGTGGAAGAATCGTCCGGAGTATTCAATAACGCCTTGGCGTTATTGCTGCGGAATGCGCGTCAGCTTTGCTGACATCTTCCTCTGCGCATTCCTGCAATCCGCCGGCGGCTTTTATCTCAGTTGGAGATTGAGACTCCCACTGAGACAAATATCATTTCTA
>JBGVKW010000064.1:0-11693 GCA_045123895.1 Agathobacter sp. | reverse complement strand
TGGTATTATGAAAGTAAAGTCATTCGAGATTTGTTTTCATAATTGGTACGATTCTAAAAAAACTATATTAAGGAAAATACAACTAAGGACTTGAAACTTTCAGTCTTGCGAAGAGACTGAAAGCAACAGAAGATTTGAATTTGCTGGAGAGATAATAATGACATTTGGTGAACGTTTATATGAATTGCGTAAGAATAAAAATATTTCACAAGAAGAGTTGGCAGAATTGTTAGATGTGTCACGACAATCAATTTCAAAATGGGAAAATGATAAGGCATACCCAGAAATGACAAGACTACTATTTATGAGTGAATATTTTGATGTTTCTCTGGACTATTTAATGCGAGGTACCGATAGCGATGAAAGCAATAATGATTTAACGGTAGGCTACAAAGCTCAAAACATGTTAAGAGTTTGGAATAACTTTATTTCGAACCTATCAGATAAGCAACGAAAACTAATGATGCTATTATATATTTTATTGATATGCGTGTGTATTGCTATTGTTGTTACTTTCATTTATGGAGCTGGATATGCCATAGGACAATTCATCGGACATATACAAAATGACCTGAAATTGTAAATGCAACTGTAAGTTTACACAAGTGCAACCTTGATTTTATGGTGTTTTATAATTAACAATGTTACTTTCTATGTATAAATTCAATTTAGGAGGGAACTCAAATGAGTAAAATTAGTAATATCATAAGTGACATCAAGGCTTGGGTAAATGCAGGAACAACAAATGAGATTTTTATTAGGAGAGTACTTGTTGTTAGTTTAACACTACTTGTAATTTATAAATTAGGGTATGCTATAGGAGTATTCTTGGCTCATATCGGTTTATAAACTGACAATAGGTTGTAAACTTTCAGCTTTATGAAGAGATGAAAGAATGCAAGAATTTGAAGTTGAAGGAGAAAGAGAAAATGAATAACAAATGTACAAAATGTGGTTCTGCAAATGTTGTAGAAGGAAAACTTTCGACGGGTACGGGAGGATTAGTATTTACCACACAAAAGTCTCAGAAAAAACTTCCATTGACCCAAAACTATTCAACATTGGTTGCAAAAGGATGTAAAGAATGTGGAGCTGTATTTGATATTCGTATGGAAAACCCACAAGCAATTGATGAAAATAAATAAGCATGAACTTTCAGCTTTATGAAGAGATGAAAGAATGCAAGAATTTGAAGTTGATGGAGGAATATAAGATGGAATGCTTAAGATGTAAAGAAAAAATGTTTAATGCAAAATTGAAAGGTGATGCTGTTGGTACGGTTGTATATCTGACAAACAAGAAGGATGGATTATTTGAAACACAAAAGAATAGTTTAGTTTCATGCTATGTGTGTCCTAAATGCGGATACATTGAATTAAATGCAGATAATGCCAAAAACTTAATTTTGTAATAGCACTCGAAACTTCCAGTTTTGCAGAGACTCAAATTTCAGTAATACGCTCTGTTGATGTGCTTATTATAAAAAGCCCAATGAAAAGAATTCATAAGGTAATGACTGCCGTTATTGTAAAAGATACCATTTCGGATGAGAAAATAGAAATTCTTAGAGATAATTGTAATAATCTGCGTGATAGGGCAATGATTGATTTTCTGCTTTCAACAGGAATTAGAGTAGGCGAATTGCTAAGGCTAAACATTGATGATATAGATTTAAAAGTTTCTTCTAAAATGGCAGGATATAAAATGAATTTACCTTTCAATGCTGTTTACAAAATATTGTATTTTTACAAATAAAACTTTATAATGTAAATAGTAAATTAGTGCTATAAATTGGTATGTATTCAGAAAGGAAAGGACAATTTATATGGAGAAGTTACATAAACAAAATTTGATCATTACATGGTGTTCCATTCTTGCATTGAGTATGGTTTCGGTATTGGGTTTTGGTTTATCTGTTATGGCGTTGAAAGGCAGTATTGTTGTAATCGTATGTGGTATCATTTCAACAATAGGTTATTTTTTGCCTTTGCCTGATGATAAAAAAGTATTGATGCTGGTATTTCCACCGGCCATAGGTACATTGGTCTATTCATGGCTCACAGGAGGTAATTCAATAACATATTTGACGAATTATGTCCTCCTGGCAATGGCGACATCATACTTTATAGAATCTGTGATTATCTGGTTTGCAGTACCTTTTACAGCAATCTCCATAGTTTTTATGATTTTCAGTCCGGAAACAATTGCGGGAAATGAATATTCATGGGCGGGTGTTGTTTCACGCGTTTTCTTTTTTGCAGTAACGGGCGTATTATTATATCTGGCAACGAAGCGTGGTGCGAATGTTATTAAAAAGACGGAAAAAGCGCTGGAACAGGTCAGACAAAATGCCAGTGTAGCAAATGAAATTTCAGAGAATCTGAATACAACAATTCAAAAAAGCATGAGTTCTATTCATCAGCTCGCAGAGGGCAGCAGAAGTGTAAGGACAGAAGCGACTCAGATGGGGCAGGTAGTAGAGGATACTGCCAAATCTACGGTTACAGTTATGGATAAGATTAATGCTGCTACAGCTGAGATCAATAAGAACCATGAACTGGCTACACAGTTAGATGGTGGATTCCAGAAGGTACAGGATGCTGTAGCCAAGGGCAATGATGCGGTTGTTCATGCAAAGAATTCTATACTGGAAATGGAACAGACGGTAGAGTCGGCACGTCAGTCTACAGATTCACTGCTTACAGAAATGAACAGGATCACAGCTATTCTGGGGGATATCAATTCCATTGCTTCCCAAACGAATCTGTTGTCTCTGAATGCATCAATAGAAGCAGCCAGAGCGGGAGAACATGGCAAAGGGTTTGCAGTTGTTGCAGACGAAATTCGTTCCTTATCAGAGGAAAGTGCCAAATCAGCCAACAATATTCAGGAGATTCTGAAATGGCTGACAGAAACAACCTCTCAGGTATCAAAGAATATTACGGCGGGAACAGAAGCCGCCGCAGCCAGTGTAGAAATGGTCAGTGGACTGTTGGAATATTTTACAAACATTAACAGTGCAACAGATGATGCAAGCAAAACAGTCAGTGAAGAATATCAGATCATTGAGCATGTGAAAGATCATTTTAACCATATTCAGGAGGAAATAGAGACTCTGGTAGCTACTTCCGAGGAGAATTCAGCTACGATTCAGAATATAACAGAAACGATAGCGGCACAGAATGATTCCATCAACAATATCTCCACTGAAATAGAAGAAATATCCAGTTTATCATTAGATCTGGAACAGCATTTTACCAAATAGGACAGAAGTAGAGAATGGGTGGATGAAACAGTTAAAAAAGCCCGCAGAACGCGTATTTACTAGGTTTGCGGGCTTTCGTGGCTCAAAAAGTATGTGGTAATATTTACTTCTTTTTGGTTTTATTTAAAATTTTTCTGGCATTTAGAGAGAGGCATTAATGAAGCAATATAAGGTAGAGATTTGAAGGAGAAATTTATGTAATGAAAGAGAAAATACCTACCAACAAAATATTGGCTTTGATATCACTTGCGTTTGGTATACTCTCATTATTTTCATTTGTGCTTTACTTTTACAGCGCAAATCATGCGCCGTATACCTATATTGATGTTATATTTTTGGGACCATTATTCTCGTTTATAGGAATCGTGATTTCTATTATCACATGAAAGAGTCGAAAAATACATCCTGTGCTATGGATATCAGGGATTATTAGTTGCATGCTTGGTTTTATTGTATGTATGTTTGTTTTTAGTGTGTTGATAATGCTAATGGCAGCTAAATAGGTATTAAAATCACGAGATGTTCCCAAATTATTGGGGCAGTCAGAGTGTCCAAAACAACAGAAGATTTGAATTTTATAGCACGAATTAAGAAGTTTATTAAAAATTACATCTCTATAATTGGTATCAGAAAAGGAGATGTAATTATGAATGTAAAAAAAATCAAAGAGAACAAATTAAAAACAATTCTTCAGTTTTCAATTCCAAGTATTATTGCAATGCTTCTTCAGACAATAATTACAATAACTGATGGATATTTTACTGGAAACTATGTAGGCGAAAACGCCTTGGCAGCTATCAATCTAGGCCTGCCAATCCTGTATTTTTACCTTGGTGTAGGTTTATGCATAGGTGTCGGAGGAACCGTAATCTGTGGAAGACTTCTTGGTGCAAAGGAAAAGAAAAAAGCATCAGAAGTTTTCTCACAGACTACAATTACATCAGTTGCAATATGTGTAATAACATCAATTGTTGTCATGCTGCTATTTACCCCAATACTTAAGGTATTAAGAGCTGATGGTACGCTTGCTGTTTACTTTAGAGAATACTATAAGATAATGCTCTTTACTTACCCTCTTATGGTAATGGGAACAATTTTTGGAATGTTCATCAGAGTAGACGGAAAGCCGCAAATTTGTATGCTTATTAGTATAATAAGTTGTATACTTAATGTAATACTCGATTACATTTTTGTAGGAAGACTTGGCTTGGGCGTGCAGGGAAGTGCGATTGGTTCATTCATCGTCCAGTTTGTGGTAGCAACAGTTCAGTTTTCATACTTCCTAAGAGAAACATCAGGAATACGCTTAAGCAGATTTAGATTCGACAAGGCGATAAACAAAGAAATAATTTTTAACGGTTCATCTGAATTTATAGGTGAAATGGCAAGTGCAATATCAATGTTTGCATTCAACTATGTACTGATGAAATATGTTGGAACAGAAGGCCTTGCAGCATTTACAATACTTGGGTTTGCGGTGTATGGTTATAGTATGATTTGTATTGGTTTTGGTCAGGGAATTACACCGCTTGTAAGTATATGCTGGGGAGCCAAAGAAAAACAGACTGCAGTAGAAATAAGAACCATAACAAACAAGATATTATTTGGAACAGGAACGGTTTTTGCAATAATATTCATTTTACTTGGAAAGACTTATGCAGGGATGTTTGGATGTGGCAACGTGGTGGCAGATATGGTAGCTTTCGGATTTAAGGTGTTTGCAATTACTTTTATCATAATGGGCTATGATGTTATTAACTCAATGTATTTTACCAGCTGCGGAGATGCAAAATCATCAGCGTTAATATCATCACTTAGAGGAATCATTCTGCTTCTGGCTTTCACACTCATTCTTCCAGCCATCCTTGGAATGACAGGAGTCTGGCTTGCAACACCATGCACAGAAGCACTTACAGCAATTGTGTCAGTAGCACTTATCACAAAGCAAAAGAACCAAATTGACAGAGGAGAATTTAATGCAACCTGTTATCAATAAAGCAATAAGTTACATTTTTGATCACATAGACGAAGACATAACGGTAGACGATGTCGCGCGCCACTGCTCGTACTCGAAATATCACCTAACCCGTATGTTTAAGGAAGATACCGACGAGGCGTTATATCAGTTCATCAAGCGAGTACGATTAGAGCGAAGCGCATGGCGCCTCAAAGTTGAAAAAGAAAAAAGTATAACAGAGATAGGGGAAGGATACGGATATTCTTCCTCTAATTTTGCTACTGCTTTCAAGAAGCATCTCAATGTCTCACCAGCCGATTTTAGAAAACAAAGCGAAAAGCTGGTAGAAGAAAGTTCGTTTGCGAACGGAATATCAATAGACGATATAGAAAAATCAGAAAAGCATATAACAGTAGAAAATTTGGAAAGCTTTCTTGTAATATACGAGCGAAAAAAAGGAAACTACCACAACCTCCCTGAAGAGTGGTGCAGATTCATAGAAAAATACGAACATCTGGCAACAAAAGATACAACCTACATAGAATGTACAATCGATGATCCTTCCATCACAGATGAAGACAACTGCATGTACGAACTATGCCAGACAATCTCACCAGACCACCCGGCACTGAAAGAGAATCCTGACATTCTAACTCATTATTTTGACGGTGGCAAATATGCAGTATATCATTTCAAAGGATATCCGCAGTTTTTGTTCATGGTATACCAGGAAATATTTTGCAGATGGTTGTCAAAGACAAAAAATCAGTTGGATGAGAAACCGATTCTTGACATTTATCGCATGGTACGAGAGGATGGTTATATGGAAATTGATATATGTTTTCCACTAAAATAGACCATTGGGGACGGAGCTTTCTGGCTTTTTTTCACTCTTAAATGGTATGCTAATTATTGATGGGCAGGACACATTTATTAAATTACTTGATATGTTGGATATTCCGCATAGCCAAGATTAAAAAGGAAAGGTATCTACTCTATGAATAAGAAAAAAATAGCATTTATCTGTGTGCATAATTCCTGCCGAAGCCAGATTGCTGAAGCACTTGGAAAGCATTTGGCGTCTGATGCATTTGATGACAATTGGGGACTCGAAGATCCAACCGGTAAAAGTGATGAGGAATTTATAAAAATAATAAAGCAGATAGAGAAGAATATTCTTGAGTTGAAAGAAAATATTAATGTCACTGAGGAAAAGTTTTCTGGAAAATATGACTACATGCCACAGCTTTTTTCAATTGATTTAAAAGATTACGAGTTAAATTACAAAGTTTTTAGTCGGCCATCAGCCAGAGCAATTATTTTAGATAAAAACGTTATCGCCCTTGTATACAGCAAAAAAGAGAACTATTACAAGTTCCCAGGCGGTGGAATAAAAGATGATGAAGACAAAATCACAGCACTTGTAAGAGAAGTTAGAGAAGAGGTTGGATTAGTAGTAAAACCAGAAACAATAAAGCCATTTGGAAGTGTTATGCGCAGACAAAAAAGCAACATGTCAGCAAACACAATTTTTGAGCAGGAAAACTTCTACTATTTTTGTGAGTGCGAAAATGAAATTGCAGAGCAGAATCTGGATGATTATGAAAAAGAAGCTGAATTCGTATTAAGATATGTTGATATTGATGAGGCAATTAAAGTCAATTCCGAATATAAAAGTGATGATTTTTTTGACGAGATAATGATTAAAAGAGAACAGAAGGTTCTTGAGCTGATAAAGAATCAAATAGTCAGTGAGTAGCCATTGGGGACGGAATTTTCTGAAATTATCGGAGATTACATTTTATGGAATATAAAATTAGAGAATTAAGACAAGAAGAGGCTGATATTTTAGAAACATTTTTATATGAGGCGATTTTCGTTCCCGAAGGAGAGACGCCACCAGAGAAGGATATCATCAAAAATCCGGAATTGCAGATATACATTTCTGATTTTGGCACGAAAAAAGATGACATATGTTTTGTCGCCGAAGTAAAAAGTCAAATTGTAGGTGCAGTGTGGGTTCGCATTATGAATGATTATGGTCATGTGGATGATGAGACTCCTTCTTTTGCCATATCAATGCTGAAAGACTACAGACATTGTGGGATAGGAACAAAGCTGATGGAAAAAATGCTTTCTGAACTAAAAAAACGCAGTTATAAACAGGCCTCGCTATCTGTTCAGAAGATGAACTATGCGGCAGAAATGTATAAGAAAATAGGCTTTGAAGTTGTAGACGAAAATGATGAAGAGTACATAATGATTTACCGCATATAAGTCGCTGAACGTAACTGTCAAAAGTGGTATAATACTATAAGAGAACTGCGTTAGAATGCGCAGATGAAAAAGTCAAAAATGGTTCAAATTTTACAACAAGAGGTTGAAGCATTTTTGAATAAAAATCAGGAGGGTTACAAAATGTTAGAAGTAGGAACAAAGGCACCAGATTTTGAATTGCCAGATCAGAACGGAGAAATGCATAAATTAAGTGACTATGCCGGAAAGAAAGTTATACTGTATTTCTACCCAAGAGATAACACACCAGGATGCACAAAGCAGGCATGTGGTTTTTCAGAGAGATATCCACAGTTCATGGAAAAAGGTGCAGTAATCCTTGGAGTGAGCAAGGATTCGGTAGCTTCACATAAGAAATTCGAAGAAAAATATGGATTAGCATTTACGTTACTTTCAGATACAGAGCGCAAAGTTATAGAAGCCTATGATGTATGGAAAGAGAAGAAGAATTACGGCAAAGTTTCAATGGGTGTAGTTCGTACAACATACTTAATTGATGAGCAGGGAATTATCATCAAAAGTAACGACAAAGTTAAAGCAGCAGACGACCCAGAGAATATGCTTTTGGAGCTTTCATAATGAAGATAATTTTATCGCCAGCTAAGAAGATGAATAATGATGAGTTCTGTGGCGTCTTTGGACAGCCTATTTTTGAAAATGGTAACAGGTTAGAAATTTCTAAACCATTATATCTAAATAAAACTGAAGAAATATTATCCTGGCTACAAAGTCAGTCAAACGATGAACTAAAAAAGCTGTGGAAATGCAATGACAAAATTGTCGAACAGAATTTTGACAGATTAGAGAAAATGGATTTATATAATAACCTTACTCCAGCGGTACTTGCCTATGAAGGAATTGCATTTAAATACATGTCGCCAGCAGTATTTGAGGATGGACATTTCGAATATGTGCAGGAGCATTTATGTATTTTATCTGCATTTTATGGTGCCCTAAAAGCCATGGACGGAGTAACTCCATATAGATTAGAAATGCAGGCAAAAGCCAGTATTAATGGTGCTAAGAATTTGTATGATTTTTGGGGCATGGATTTATATAATTCTGTAAGAGATGATAGTGGAATAATAATAAATCTTGCTTCAAAGGAATACTCAAAATGTATTGAGAAATACCTTTCTTCAGAGGATAGATTTATAACCATTACATTTTGTGAAAAAGCAGGAGATAAGCTTGTGACAAAAGGCACCTATGCCAAGATGGCGCGTGGTGACATGGTTAGATTCATGGCAGAGAATAATATCGAGAATCCGATAGAAATCACGAAGTATAATAGAATGGGATATTTTTTCAGGGAAGATATATCTTCGGAAAACGAATTTGTATTTGAGCGAGCCAGTGGGGACGGAGTTTTCCGGCATTTTTAGTGTCCCTAATGGCCTATAGTTAAACTAAGGATTTGGGAGAAATACAATGAAGATACGAACATTGATGGAAGACAACATATCAGGTGAAAATCTGTGTGCCGAGCATGGACTTTGCATATATGTTGAGACAAAAAAACACAAACTTTTAGTTGACACAGGTCAGTCTGACAGAACATGGGATAATGCGAAGTCAAAGGGAATCAATCTGAAGGAAATCGATACGGTTGTATTAAGTCATGGACATTATGATCATTCGGGTGGACTCATGAGTTTTGCCCAGATTAATCCGACAGCAAAAATTTATATGAGAACAAATGCCGGAGGCGATTACTTTAGTGCCAGAAGTGAAATGCATTACATCGGTATTGATAAGCGTATTGAGGAACTTCCTAATCTCACATTGGTAGATAGAGATATGGAAATTGATTCTGAATTAAGTGTTTTTACCGGAGTTACTGGTAGACGTCTCTGGCCAGCCGGGAATAAAATTCTTTTAAAGAAAGAAAATGACGAGTTCATACAGGATGATTTTTCCCATGAACAGTATCTGGTAATAAAAGATGATGACAGCGAATATGTCCTGATTTCAGGGTGTGCCCATAATGGAATCCTTAATATTCTGGAGAAATTCAGAAGCATTTATCATTGCAGTCCCAAACTGGTAATCAGTGGATTTCACATGATTCGAAAGGAATATCACGAGGCTGATATTAATGAGATTGAAAGTGTGGCGGAAGAGTTAAAAAAGATGGATACCACATTTTACACAGGGCATTGTACGGGGGAGCAGGCCTATGACATTCTTAAAAATATAATGGGTGATAAGCTGCAGCCGCTGGCAGAATTATATTGAAAAAGAAGGTGTGAATATGGAGGAGTATAGAAAAAGTTATAAGGGATTTTTTATTTGGCTGATTGGTTTTTGCCTAGCCTGTTTTGCATGTGTATTTTTGCCAAAGACATCTACGCAGATTCTTATAGCAGTTATTGATAATATTATGGTAATGGGCTGTTTTATTTTGACTATTATCATATATAAGACTGAATATGTTTATTGGTATAATGGCACCAGCTATGAAGAAGCAAAGGAAGCGGGGACAGAAAGAAGAAAGAAATTTGCTTTTTTGCATATGAAAAGATTTGGATATTTTGCACTCGCTTTTTGGATATACAGTATTGTATCTGTGTGGATAGGATTACCATATGGCATTGATATAGCAGTAGCGACCATTGGTATTGTTGGTGTTGCAATCAGTACGATAAACATAAAGATTTAAGCCATTTTGGATGAAAAAGGGCAGGTTGTTAAAAAAGACAGCCTGCCCATTAATATTACATCATTCCGAGTGCACGAAGTATAATTGTCATAAGAGGATTGATTACGAAAACAACAACTAATATACTTATAATAATCATAACAACTAATTTAAGAATATCTTTATCGTTTTCACCATCATCCCAGGATTTTCTAATAATAACCTTTGCTACAAAATATCCAACAAGGGCACCAAGTGTGTTCATAATCAAATCATTGATATCGGTTGCGCGGAATACAAATAATTGAAGTACTTCAATAGTTAAAGACATCAAAGCACCGGCAATTACAGTTGAAGAAAGCTTGCGGAATTTCTTGAAATAAATTGGAAGGAAAGCACCAAAAGGAATTAACATTATGATGTTAAGAACCATTCCAAGAATGTTCGATGATGATAAATTATTAAATGGTATCAAATTAATGTAAGGGTGCCAGGTGATATATTCAGCATATGGCACACCGACAACAATCATCATGGCATTCATGTATATGGCAAATAATGCAGCCCATACCCATTTTCTTGCAAAACGTTCCCTGTCAAAAGCAAATAAAAAAATCAAAATAAGTGGAAGTGAAATAAAATGAAGATTTCTTTAAGAATAATAGAAAATTATCAGAAGCTAATGTAGATAATGCTTTGAATCAATGTTTTTGTGTCCATCGTGGTTTGATGTTGTGATATAATTAGCAAATAGTAAGCTAGCGAGGGATAGTACTAGTATATTTAGCAATGTAAACAGATATTTTTGGTTAAAGAAATGGATGAATAAAACTATGAAAAAAATAGGATTAGTAGGCGGGCTAGGACCTGCATCAACTATAGATTATTACACAGGATTAATTGACAAAACCAAGCGCGAACAGGGACAAACAGTTTACCCTGAAATTGTAATCGACAGTGTTAATATGACGCTTCATGACAAGGCATTAGTTGAAAAAGACTATGACCGATTATCAGAGTATCTAATAGATAGTCTTGAAAATTTAAAAGCCGCTGGAGCAGAAATTGCAGCAATTACAGCAAATACAGAGCATATTATCTGGGATATGGTGTGCGAACGTTTTCCTCTCCCAGTCGTAAGTGTTGTAGATGCAGCAATAAATGAGATTAAGAAAAACGGGTACAAACGAGTGCTTGTTTTTGGTACTGTTTTTACACTTAAAAGTGGTCTATATGATAATGCTCTTGAAAAAAACGAAATAAATGCAATCATACCAACAGATAATGATGCAGAGCAAATTGGAAAACTTATATATCCCAATCTTGAGAATGGAATTGTAATCCCAGAAGACAGACAAAAGTTAATTGAGATAGCAGAGCAATATATTGAAAAGTACAACACTGATGCAATGCTATTAGGTTGTACGGAATTACCACTGGCAATAAAGCCAGGAGATGTGAGCGTACCGGTTTTAAATACAACATCGATTCATATTGAGGAAATATACAAAAGAGCAAACAATTAGTCAAAACAC
>JBGVKW010000063.1:0-72306 GCA_045123895.1 Agathobacter sp. | reverse complement strand
AAATCACATCAAATTCACGCTGAATTGGATCATCCGCAAAAGCAGATCTCGATTGACCTCCAATTCTTTTAGCTAATTCATCGGCTGCTGCATCTTTAGTATTACATTGAATTATTTCACTTGACTTCCCATAGCTGGTCTTAGTCGTCAGTGTAATGAACTGTTTACCGGCTTTTGTTGCGGAACCATAATCATCAATCAAATTCATATTTCCATCAGGAGTTAATGCATAATTTACATCGCCGGCATTATTCATGCTATCCATGAACATCATCATGAACATCTGTAAAAGAGCTGCATCCGTTTCATTTGATGCACTTTCAAGTACTTGCAAATAATCACTGTGAACATATCCTGTCTTGGCAGGAACAATGATTTGATACCAGTCACCTTCCGTACCAATCACAGATACTTCCTCGCCGGGACAAAGTTGGTCAATAATTTCATAATCCATTCCTGCTCCGGTTCTCACATTCAATCTGGAACCACCGGTCACCACTTTTCCTGTCGGATCCGCTTCGGCTCCGTAAGTATATTCTTCTCCGTTAAATGAAAACACGATGCTGCCATCTTCGTTTACGGTGTAGTGATATGGAATTTCTGCCTCTACCTCGGTTTCCTCTGTATCTGTGATTACATCCTTTTCCAGCACTTCAACCTCGACCGCTTCCGTTTCCGGATTAGCCTGTGCAAACGCTGTCAGCGGTGTTGCACCAATAAAAAAAGCCGATGCAATTGCAGCGACTCTCACAAGCTTACTCTTAATATTCATCTTCTTCATTATCAAAATCCTCACTTTCATCATCTTCATTTGTAGCCTCGTCCTCTGCTACTGTTACTTTTGTTTCTGTACTCTGTTTTACTGCTTCCGAGGCATTTAACTGACCACTAGCAACAAGCTTTAAAAACTGTGCCACCTGTTCAGGAGAAAGCTTCATAGCACTAACATCAGCAATAATCTGATTGTTTTCCGCTTCCTTAAGCTTTGCCTCTAAGGTCTTTACCTTTGCGTCAGCATCTGCTCTACGCTGCTTGGCTCTTTCAAGCTCTGCTCTCATCTTATCCAACTTTTCGTACATTAAAATCATCTCCTCTCCAAAAGAAAAAGAAGTCGTATTACGAAATCGACTTCCTGCAAACTTTTAAATATTATCTTCCTGCAAAATAGAATTTAGCATTGTTTCTAAAACAGTCTGTTTATCCGAATTCTCTTCTGTTCTAAACATTCTTTTTGAATAATTACTAATATTGAGAAAATATTTCTGTTCTTCAGCAATTGATGCCTTACTAAGCAAAAATCCAAAGATTGCTTCGCAAAATAGAATCAATTCCGAAATCATAATTCCCCAGAATCTCTGATATCTTATAAGCATATTATCTGTCAGAAAATATTCATCAATATTTATCTCATCCTCCCTCTCCATCTCATCAATTTTCATTACACTAAACAATATTTCTGTTTTATCACCAAAAACAAGACAACTCGCACCTCTATGAACTAAAAAATTCCTATTTTCTCTAAAATCTTGAAACCATTTGGTATTTAGTATTTTTTTCTGTTCATTATCATTAGTTGAAATATATTCCAATAAATAATCAAATCGATTTGCTTTTGCCTTTGGTCCTTTTTTCTTTAGCATCTCATCATATTCTTTTTGCTTATCCTCTGGCAAAATTGGAGGTATACATATACTGAGAATCTCTTCCATATATTCCAGAATCACTCTAAACTTTGTAAATAGATACTCAATATGACATGCAATTTCTTCCAACGCAGGATTCCCCATTTCAAAATAAGGTCTACTGAAACGGTCATCTCTATACATCGTATATGTATCCTCAATGCAATTCATAATAGTAAGCATTTTGCTAAAATCCTGTCTTGTCGCCTTAAACAAATAATCTGTTCGTTTATATTCTTCTTCATTCAATCCACAAAAGAAAGAACTTCCCAACTCCCCTGTACTTTTATGAAACACATAATCATTTTTAACTAAATTAAGTACCGTCTCTATCATATATTTCCTTTGTACATTCATATAGCCACTTCTCCTTTACTATTATTAATGTTTCTATTAATTATACCGTACAATTCTTCTATTTCAATCGTCCATAAGTATAAAAATGATCCTGCCAATAATTAATATTAATACTGGTGTACTGAATCGGATTTCCGCAATGCAGCATCATCCTATCACCCACATAAATTCCCACATGGCTGGCCCCTTGCACATCATAGGTTCCCTGAAAGAAAATCAAATCCCCAGGCTTCGCATCCGTAGCACTTACTCTGGTGCATTTTGACAACAAACCATTTGCTGTCTGTCTTCCTACATTCCATCCATTACCACAATTGTTAATGACATAGCTTACAAATCCGGAACAGTCAAAGCTCGTTTCAGGACTACTGCCTCCCCACACATAGGGATAACCAAGATATCTTTCTGCCTCTCGAAGCATATTTCCAAACTGCGTATCCGTTAGATACTCTGCAGGAACGTCATAATCCTGATAGGCTCCTGGGTCCACTACAGAATAAATATCGCTGTCAAACAAATGCTTCTTATTACCGTAGGTTGCAAGAAGTAATTCATATCTGCTCATCTGATCTGCAGTTAAGCCCATGTTTCGGATAACAGTATCCATCGTTGCATTAGTCAGGGTTGTCTGCAGAATATAATACTCATATTCCACTTCTACCTCATAGGTATACTCCTCTTCAACATATGTTTGTGTTTCCGGATCCCACACTGTTCTTATGCCGGTTCTTTCCTCCGTCCTTGTTCTGGTTTCCACAATTTCTGTTACTATAAGCTCATACTGTGCTTCAAACAGCGTCTGCAGAGTATTCTGCACCTCACTTCTGGTATAATCCTCATGAAGAATCGTAAGAATTGCTGCCAACTGATATGGATTATGATTTATCTCAGCTAAATTGTAGCGATATTCATCATAGCCCGGATAATCCGTCTCAATGCTATCAATCTCCTCCTGTAATGCCTCTTCCAAGGCTGAGTAGTCATTATCTACATCGATAATTGTCTGGTCCTGAGCCGTATAGGAAGTCTGCACCGTTGAATTTGCCATACCTCCCATCATCATGGAGCAAGAGGAAATGCAAGTTGTAATGATTAATACAATAAACAGAATCAGTGCTACTATCAAAAGCTCCTTTGGATGATCCTTAATAAATTCGCCTACCTTACCTGCCAAATCCTGTGCATTATCTACGAACTTATTACTGAGATTTCCGAAGCTGTTGGCAGCTTCCTTGGACTGCTTTCTGTGCGCAGCTTCCGTCATCTCTTTTTTCATTCGTGACTTCTGAAGTTCCTTTGACTTAGGATTGGAACCTTCACCTCCTGCACTCTTAGCTTGCTTTTCTTCTTTAAGCTGTCTGGTATGCTGTTTCTCATACATCTTGCTACTGTAACGGCTGGATGATACCTGATAAATCCCGGTCTCTGCAGTTGCAAGCGCGGCATCCATAGCCTCTGTGCCTACATTTTCATCCTCATTTCTGACAACCTGCTTTCTGGCTTCTGCCAATACTGCTGCCTGCTTATATGCTTTCTTCCTACCCTGCGCCCGAAGCTTTGAAAGTTCCTTCTTCTCTTCTTGTGTCATTCGATTATCTTTTTTCCCATGGCGAAGCTTCTTTCTCATTGCCTCGCCACTGGACGTTTCATTCTTAAGCTTATCTCCCATGTGCTTCCTCGCCCCTTGGGAGGACTTCTTCGTATTTTTGCTATCATCCATTCATTACTGCTCCTTTGTTTCCTTTGCTTCCTGAACCTCACTAAGCCTTGTAGTCATAATCTTATAAAGCTCAAGGTCTTTCGGGAATCTGTCTACAAATGGTAAGATTACATTTCCGTAAAATAAAAGCCCTTCACCTTCTCCCGAATGCGTTACATACGAAAGCTGATGAGGACTGATATTAAGCTGCTTTGCAAGGATTGACCTATCTCCTACTGCTTGATTTAACATGTAGATAAAATCAGAGTTTTCAAAGATATTTTCTACTTCCTTGGATGCAAGCATATCCTTTACGTTTTGTGTGATACCGGTTGGAATACCACCCCATTTTCTGAATCGTTTCCAGATTTCCACGGTATAAGCTGCAGTCTGCTCTTCACGAAGAAGAAGATGCATCTCGTCCATGTAATATCTGGTTGATTTTCCTTGGCTTCTGTTCTCTGTTACTCTTCCCCACACCTGGTCCTGCACTACAAGCATACCAATCTTCTTGAGCTGCTTACCAAGGTCTTTGATGTCATAACACACCAGTCTATTGGTAATGTCTACGTTGGTTCTATGATTGAACACATTTAAGGAACCCGATACATAGATTTCAAGAGCGGTTGCCACATGCCTTGCTTCTGCCTCATCCTGCTTAAGTAATGCGTTATAAAGGTCTTCCAAAAGAGGCATATTCTCCGGTGTGGGATTTTCAAAATACTTCTGATAAATCTGATGAATACATCTGTCGATAACGGTCTTTTCTACCGGAAGTAATCCTTCCTTTCCACCTACGATAAGCTCACAAAGGGAAAGAATAAAATCTGCCTTTAAAGCTATCGGGTTATCGTCATCAGAATAATTCATGTTAATATCCATCGGATTGATATACTGTGTGGAAGTAGGGCTAATCTTAATAACCTGACCGCCGAAACGCTCCACCAGTGGACTGTATTCTGACTCAGGATCCGAAATAATCACATCATCATCCGTAACAAGGAATGCATTTGCAATTTCTCTCTTGGCTGCGAATGATTTTCCGGAACCCGGTGTTCCAAGAATCAGTCCATTTGGATTCTTAAGCTTCTTTCTGTCTACCATAATTAGGTTGTTGGAAAGAGCATTTAATCCATAATAAAGACTACCTTCACCTGCTTGGAATAATTCCTGTGTGGTGAATGGTACAAAAATCGCTGTGCTTGAGGTTGTCATACCTCGCTGAATCTCAATCAGATTGCTGGCAAGTGGCAAAGAGCTCATAAGCCCCTGCTCCTGCTGATAATCCAGTCTTGTAAGATTGCAGTTATGCTTCTGAGCAATACTGCTTGCTTGGAAGACATTGTTCTCAAGCTCCTGCTCTGTTCTTCCAGTATTCAAAATCAGGAATGTCAAAAGGAACATTCTCTCATTCTGACTCTGTAGCTCCTTAAGTAATGCTTTTGCATCCTTACCATAGGTTGCCAAGTCGGAAGGGATGATATCCATATCATATCCTGATCTTACCGCTTTTTTCTGTTCCTCGATTTTACTTCGATCAAGCTCCGTAATGGTACGCTTAATCGTCTTAATGGCTTCGTTCTGGTCAACAGACTGCAGATGCATTGTCACAATCTGCGTAGATTCCATACTGAGGAAATCTGCCAACATTCTGTCACTGATATCCGATGCCGTAATAGCCAAAAAGCTCATGCAGCCATACATATTCCCCATACGGAACACTCTACCGTTCTTGAACTCAAAGCTACTCGGTGCAATGAAATCCTTTACAGATAAACCACTGTCTACAAGCCAATTCCAGTCAAACATAAACTTTTCGTTATCACCCATATGGAACTGTCTATGCATAAGTTCAAGTCTCTCCGTTCCGTTTAAGGTATGCGCTGACACACCCAAACGCTTGAAGTTGTTAAGCAAATCCATCTCAATATGAATCAATCTCGGCTTTGCTGTTTTCATGGAATCTGCATGAATTCCAAATGTGAGATACTTGGTTTTAGTTAAACCATTGTTCCCGGCTTCCATCTGATGAAACAACATGGAACTGTACTCATCTCTGACACCATTGAAATCGTCCTTTCTATGAGGAATTGCAATGCTTCTTTCAAAGCTTTCTGCATCCGTTGCCATATTCATAAAGGAAAGCTCGAAATGCACAGAACTGTCAAAGAAATTAAGAAATGCACACCATTCCTCAAAAATCTCTGTCTTATCCTCCTGCTGGGCTAACTGATAGTTGATATCCTGAAACTGAATTGTTTTTGTATAATAATTTGCACCCACACGACAAATGCCATCCGGAAACATTCGCTCAAAAGGAATACTTTTCTGCGCTGTTCTCGGAACATCACTCGAATTACTTGCTCTGTCAACTACCTGTTTAATCTGTAACTGCTGTTCCTTTGTCAGACTCTTTGGCATTTCTACCATCGTCTCTTCCTTCCGGAACATCTTCTTTAGAATCCCTAACAATTCTTTCTACCTCCTTTTCCAGCTGCGCCTGTTTCTTTAGCACAGCATAATAATTATTCGTTTTATAGGGACGTACCTTCGGTCTTGTGAAGTTTGCCTCTATGAAATGCCCCAAGAAAACCTCCAAGGGCTGTCCATTCTTCTCATACATAGCAAGAAAGAACATAGGCATCATCACTATCATCATGACCATAGCCGCAGTAGAACCGCTGGCCACACTCTTTACCATAAAAAAAGTAGGAACCCCCATTAAGGCTCCTAACCCAAAACAAATCAGCTGTCTTTTTGTAAGGTTGAACATGACCTTGGATTTTACCTTGGTTAAGTCCCTTGGTACACTGATATAACTCGCCATAATTTTTCCTTTCCGTGGCTATCGAATATTGACGACATCCACTAATGTGCGTGTAGTATTGACTTAGCAATCGACCCAGTCTTAAACAGTGTAAATACAAGCAATACCGTATATCCTGCAACGCTCCATAAGGAACCAATAATATCAGAACTGAATGCTACTGACTGGATGAGAACTGCATAAATGCCAACACATACCATTATTAAAAATCCTTGGAATGCCAGGGCAAATAATGACCTTACATAGTTCTGTCCCATCATGCTCTGCTCTCTGTTTCCAAAGGTGGCAAATGGAATCGGTGCAAGACTTACCATCAGATAAATCTCAACCATACGTCCGTTGATGATGACAAAAATAATGATTGCAAGAAGCTGAATCACAAACTGTATTACAAAGCTCTGCAGGAACACCGCAAAGAGTGGTCCTAAATCCATCGCTTCCAAGGTACTTTGCATCGTGGCAAGTGTAGAATCGTCAATCGCCGTGCTTCCTGCTATAATTCCTCCGCTCCGCTGCACTACCCACTGTGCCACATCAAATACTGCCATAGTGATATTGAATGTGTTCGTGATAAGTGTTACAGCTACAAAGGTCTTAAACACCCATTTCCAAAAAATCCATGTTTCAAAATTTGCTAAATTGTTGTGACTGATTACCAGCTGGATAAGCTCGTAACAGGCAATAAATGTTAGAATAATTCCGGCTACCGGCATAATCACGTTTTCTGACAGATTGCGAATCAATGAGTAGACCCCCGGCAAAAAGCCTGAGGGAGTCTGCCCAACTGTGTTCGCAATTTCTCCAACCTCTCTGTTTACCGAAGCAAACGTGTTCGTGAGGTTGTCCATAATGCCTGATACCAGCATTTCCTTCAACCAGTCTGTTAGCTGTTGAAGTAAGCTGTCCATCTAATACCTCCCTTATTCTTCTTAGAATAAGCCTGAAAGCAAAGGCACTAATGTTGTTCCGATAAGGGCTACACCGCCACCTGCCATAAGCTGCTTCATACCCTGTGACTTTGCACCCGGGTTATCATTACCGTAACCTTCCATAAGGTTGATTGCACCCCAGATTCCAAGACCTGCTCCAAGTGCTACTACTAATGTCTGTAATACGCCTACTGCGCTCTGAAAAAATGCCATAATTTTATTCCTCCGTTTTTCTTGTGATAATCGTTATCTGTTCTTCTCTTAGAAAAGTCCTGAAAGTAAAGGCACCAATGTAGTACCGATGAGGGCTACACCGCCACCTGCCATAAGCTGCTTCATACCCTGTGACTTTGCACCCGGGTTATCGTTACCGTAACCTTCCATAAGATTGATCGCACCCCAGATTCCTAAACCTGCTCCAAGTGCTACTACTAATGTCTGTAATACGCCTACTGCGCTCTGAAAAAATGCCATAATTTCAATCCTCCGTTTTTCTTATAATTCATTGTTATTTTTTATAGTTGCTGTCAGTACCTCTGCAGTGGCTCCTGACATCCGCGTGGATTGCCTCCTCCGTAGATTTGGCTATAAAAAAAGCTCCCTTCCACCCGGCTTTTCCAAGTAGAGAGAGCATTTTCTCTAAGTTGCATCAATGACTTCGTATTCGTCATCTGCTTTCAATATTAAGTTGTCTTTTCTCTTCAAATACTTCTCTATATCAAAAAGATTCTTCTTGCTATAGTCCGCTGTGAGATGATATCTCGGATGTACGGTCAAATCGTATTTCTTAGAGAGAAATGGTCTTACGCCTCTTAACTGAACGATACATTTTGCACCATCCATGACTGCCAATTCATCAATACTCATAAGGTCATGCCCGGCCTTCTGATAGTTAATACCATAGCTTGGACTGTTACCCCTTGTATCCTGCGTATTGAAAAAATCAATAGTTTCTTTTCCTAGGGAAGCACTTAAATCCTTAAGCGTAGATTGCTCGGAACCTCCCAAGAAAATCTGTGAATCACAGTTACCGATAATGGTATCTGCGTTATCCTTATAAATGGCCTTAAGCTGCGACTTCGCCTGCAACACCAGACATGCCGATATTTCTCTGGAACGGATGGTTGCCATCAGCTTTTCCAGATTCGGAATCTGTCCGATATTGGCACACTCATCAATCAGGCATCTCACATGTACCGGTAATCTTCCACCATATACATCATCTGCCTTTTCACAGAGCAAATTAAAAAGCTGGGTATAAATAAGAGAAATCATAAAGTTAAAGGTTGCATCTGTATCTGACATAATCAGGAACAATGCCGTCTTCCTATCTCCTATCCTATCCAGCTCCAAATCATCATAAGCTGTAATCTCTCGAAGCTCCTTAATATCAAATGGAGCAAGTCGCGCACCACAGCTCACAAGTATACTTTTTAGAGTCTTTCCGGCAGCTAAGCGATATTTATTATATTGCCTAACTGCAAAATGTCCCGGATTCTTCTTTTCCAATTCCTCAAAGATTAAATCCACCGGATTCTTGTAATCCTCGTCATCCTCTCGAACATCCATTGCATTTAGCATCTCCAAAAGAGTGGAGAAGTTCTGTTCCTCCTCCGGTGCCTCATAATGGATATAGCC
Organism: Agathobacter sp.; assembly: GCA_045123895.1. Taxonomy (GTDB): domain Bacteria; phylum Bacillota; class Clostridia; order Lachnospirales; family Lachnospiraceae; genus Roseburia. The sequence goes on along the minus strand of JBGVKW010000063.1, from coordinate 63,174 downwards.
GATGAGAGCTGTATAAAGTAGCTTCTCCGCTTTCTCCCAGAACGGGTCCGAATCCTTTCCATCTCCCTTTGTATTGGCAATCAAGGATGTTACCATCTTCAAAATGTCCTTTTCCGAATGAATATAAGCAAATGGATTATAATGCATAGATTTTTCGAAATTAATCGTATTAAATACCTTTATCTCATATCCATTCTTATAAAGTGCGGTACCTGTCTCGGGAAGTAGAGTTCCCTTTGGATCAGTTACAACATAGGACGAATGCATCTGCAAGAGGTTCGGCTTGATAAAGAATCTGGTCTTACCGGAACCGGAACCACCAACTACCAACACATTCTTATTTCTTGCATACTTCGGCTTTTCCGGACGGCTGTTCATGGTCAGCATCTCGCTCTCCGACAGAATCACATTGTTATCAAATACAGGGTCCGTATAAGGTTCAATATCCTTCTTGGTTCCCCATCTGGCAGAACCATATTCCTCTCTGTGTCTGAATTTCTTTTTGTTTTCCTTCTTATCCCAAATAAAAAGAACCAACATCAAAACCACTAAACCAACGATACCGATGATAGCTCTGGGATTCTGCAATATTGTTTCAACTGTTATCATCTCGTAGCTTCCTTCTTTCTCGTTTTCTGTTTCACCGGTCTCTTAGCTACCATATCCTTGAATTTCTTTAGCTTTTCAAGAACAGATGGCTTAGACTTTTGCTTCATCTTCTTATTGGTATATTCCCGAATCACATTGTTGATTGCATCCTGATCCTTAGCCTTGAAGAACACTGTATAAATAGGTGGTTCATTATTCTTGTCTTTGACAACCGCAAAATCCACACCATATTTTTTTGCAATCTTCTGAAATCCCTTAAGCTCTGTCTTTGACACATCCACACTGGTTACGCCCTGCCCCTGACCGATAAGCTCCTTAATGGACTGCTTACCATGAGGCGGCTCGTCAGTTTTATGAAGCTTTCTCTGCTCTGCTTTTCGTGCCTGTTCTTTGAGTGCATTGATGATAACTTGAAGTGTCAATTTGGTCGTTCTTACAGCAAGATTGCAGGCTTTACCGGATACCTCTTCATTTACCATTTTGCCTCACTCCTTCCATATTTACACTTCATAGGCCATAATTCCAAATGGTCCGAAATTCAGCGGTACTTGCCTGCTCTTGAACTCATTCATGGCAGCCATAACCTCAATTCGACTCATCGGTTTTAGACCATAGTAGGATTTCATAATCAATCCCTCACAGGCCATATAGGTATGCCCATCTGCTTTTACCGTCTTACTGGCATCATAGACAAGAATATAATCACTCTTTCCAATCATTGCTGAAGTACAGTTATTACCGAGATCATCCATAATTTTCAAAGCAGCTTCCATATCCACCAACATGACCTTTCCCTGTCCGTCAATGTAAACTACCATCTCAGGACCGAGTTCTTTGCTTTCTGCAGTGATATGAATTTCTTCTGTGCCCGGTTCAATCTGAATCGTAATCTCAATTACTTCCAATTTACCTTCCTCCTTACGCTAGTTTCTTTACCAAGATTCTTGAAGGTTTCCCCTGCCCTTGGCGTTTTCTTTCAATCAATCCTGCCTCTTCCAGTTCAGCAAGGACTTTCATAGCCTTTTTGTTACTGCACCCTAGTAACTCTGCCACATTATCAACGGTGCAATATACATATACTCTCTCCTGCTCATCCTTCCAGCCATTGCTCGCTGAAAGAGAATTGCGGTCCAAAAGTATTCCATACAACAGCTTTCCACTGTTAGAAACACTCCTGAACCGCTCATCCGTAAACAACAGCTTTGGAATCTGCAGAAAGGTTATGCTTTCTCTTGATGCTCCATCTTTTCCTTCCATGCTTTGATACCTTCCTGTCCTAACAAATCCTTGTAGCAAGGAAAGCAAATCTCACGGTTACGCCCATAAGGGCAGTTAATGCAACAGGAGGGCTTTTCCCTCCTGCCGGTTACCTTTTTACCCATTAGATTGCTTCTCCTCCCTTAGACTTTGTAGTTTTCTCTACTGCATCCTTTGCGTGAGGCTTTGCAGCACATTCCGCTTTCTTCTCATTAAGGTCTGCCAATACAGAACCCTTCTCTTCGATCGGTTCCTCAAGTCCGGCTTCTTTCGCCTGCATTCGTTCCTCGAACTTCTCCGCAAGCTCAAAGATATGATTCTGGGAATCGTAATGGTACACATTATCGGTAAGCTTCTCTTCCGGAGCTACCTGTGTTGCATTGACTTCCTGAACCATTGCCTCAAGGTCATGGAAATTCGACTGTCCATCATCTCTGACTAACAGAACTTCATGGATACTCGAGGGTAATACGAAGAAGTCGCCTCCAAGTCTTTCAGCGGCCTGATCCATGAAATCCTGATATGCGATAACACCTGCTCCATGAACCTTGTCCGGCACAGTTGCCACATACATCACTTCATCTGCAGGGTTGATGTCAAAACCAATAGAAGCAAAATCATCTCCCATCATTTCCTGCATCACTTCTGTCATACCTTTAATAACCGCGGGCTTAATCTCCGGTGCATTTTCCATTGCATCCGCATGAAGCTGTTCTGCAGTCACTCCAAAGGTATTAAGCATTGCATTTGTTACTACCACAGAAGACATGCCCTCTTCTCCGCTTGTAAGAACACAACGGTAAATCACTGCCATATCCTCCATCTGCTGATGAGGAATCTTATTAAGTAAGTCTGCATTTGCTTCAATGGAAACAACCTCCATTGCAAGCTTCTCCTTCATAATGTCGTAATTCGTAAGACTTGCAATATCCACCGCCGGGCTTTCTTTGATACCCTGCTCTGCAACATCAGTTGCCTTATTTACCACTTCATCATAGGGAATACCGTTCTCATATGCTTCAAAGAAACGGTCCATGTTGAGGTTCACACCCACATGACTTCCTTCCGGCGTAATAGTCAATGCCTCGTAACTCTCATTCATCTTTTCGACTGTATTGGTAGTCACAGTTGCATCAATGCCCCTATCAGAAAGAGCGTTTCCTACGTCCTCTGTAAACTGTTCTTTGAAATTGTCAAAATCCATCTTTCTACCTCTCTTATTCTTATTTTGTTGTTCCGAGTCGTCACCCGGTTTCGGGCAAAAGAAAAGCGCCAGACCTACTCTACCAAGTAAGCTGACGCTGAACCTTTGAATTCATTTGCAAAAGAAAAACGAGGGAAGTTTTCTTGACCTCTCTCGTTTGCCCATGATAATAATATCACACCTAAAAACAGAATAAAAGTGACCGGATATCGACCAAATATCGACAAAACATTGACCGATTATCTACCAAATATTGACTCAATATCGACATCACGCCAAAACACCATAGGAACGACCAATCATAAAAGAAATGAGTCTATCCTTAACGATTGAAATGAATGCATGTGCTACACCAACAGCTGCAAGCAAAATGCCTTCCACTACAACCATGATACTAAATCCCCACATTTGATTCCATTCCTTGTTATAAATAATGAGACATAAGATTGCTACCAACAACAAGTTATACAATCCAATAAAGAATCCACTGACGCTCTCAGCAGCATTCAAAATTCCTTCTAGTCCAAATAATAATATAACAATAGGAAGTGCCAATATTCTAAAAGGCAGCTTAAACAAAAACAATAATGCACTCTTCATAACCTACTCCCTCCCCATTTTGTCACGATAAGTATTCATTCTCTTGAACCTTGCATACTCTGCAAGAAGCTTCTTTACTTCTCTCTTCGTTCTGGCATTCATAACAGCCTCTTCCTTGGATGCTGTCATACTGTTACAGAAAACCTCTACACAAAGCTTAAGTGCTTCCACATCGGACATTTCTTCACTGTCTGTATGCTCCAATTCCTCCACCGAAAACTGTGTATTTCTAAATAAGGTATTGTTATAGATAAAGAGACGGAACAATCTCTGTCCCTCATCCGGGAACAGCTCCTGATCTACTCGAAGCAATTCTCTTGTAAAACCTGCTAAGGACTTACTTGCCATTTCTAACTTGCTCTCACTGGTAAGCTTGACCTTAATATAGTAATCTCCAATTTCAATAATCTCCAAATGCCTACCGGTTCTCTTATAGCTCTGGCTGTTATTCACATAATTGCATGCATGTTCAAAAATAGGAACCCCTGCATATTTCTTCTTTGCTACATCAGAGAATTTTTCCTTGCAATCCTTATTGGCCGCTCTTAACTCAAAACATCTGATATCCATAGAATTGCCTCCTTGTTCACACTTCTATTCTGTGTACACACTTTCTCGTTAAATCTATTCTATACTGTTCTATGGATTTTTGCAAGCAGAGAATTTGTGTGTTCACAGTTTTGATATATGTAAATAATAAAAAGGCCCTACCCAAATAATGAGTATGACCTTCAATTACTCACAAACCTATCTTATTACTGTAAACAAAACTTAGTCTCTTAAAAAATGATTTAAATTATCTGCCAAATACAATTGATACTCGGTATGAATGTTATTATGAAAATCATGCGTATAGCTACGAGATTTAAGTTTATCTAACTGTAGCAAGTAATCATATTCGAAATGTTTTCGTTTCTCATTAATTGCTTTTCTTGTTTCCCAAAAAGCTCCTATTACACCGACTCCTAATCCGGCCAAAGCTAATCCTTTACTCAATTCTTCTGGCATGGTGTAAAACTCATCCATAACTGATTTAACAACTGGGATTAACATACTTTTAACACCTATAAACCGAGTAGCCTTAATATCTATCATGCTTTTCTTATACTCATTTATAGAAGTTTCTATTTCCTTTCTATAATCATGAATAATGTCAAGAATGATTCTCTCATCGCTACAAGTTGATAATTTTTCTCCTAGATTTTGAATACTAGTATAGAATCTATTACGTTCATCTTTTCTTCGTTCCCGAAATTTTGCTAATTCAGCTGGAGGAATATCCAAAATATTTTCTGGAATAAAATTACTCATCGTCATGCAAGCCAATTGAGTTAATGACTCATTTTCATAATCTGAGATGTTTCCGTCATGTTGAAAGAAATTAGAACCACACCAGGCTTCTGGATAATCTGTACTCAATGAGATATCATTTTTCTTAGCAATAAAATTAGCTAAGTATAACATATATATAGAGGCAATATCTCCTGGTACACGTAACCAATCCGTACCTAAATCTTCAGCCAATATCATTTCTCGAAGTTTAACATCTGCCTTATCTTTATGCATTTTGATATATTCTTCTTTTTTATAATTTGCATTATCCAGTGCAGCAGCCCACCATGTTTCTTTTTTGCATCCTGCTATAAACTGATTACATGCTTCATGTGAATAGACCAATGGATCTATATTGGTCACAAAATCACTACTATCTATTAGTTCTCTAATATTCCTACTATCTCTAGGGTTATATTCACTTGGAACAATACGGTAAACCCTATCCCAAATCAATGCAGCAGACCAAAGCCATGCAGGATTCTTAAATTCAATGGTTGGATAATAAAGTGTATAGTTGTTTGTCATTATATCATCACTCCTTTAATACTTTCCAAATAATAAGAACAACGAACCAACCATTATTACAAGCCCTATAATAATAACTATTAGTATCGAACTTAAATCCGCATTGATTTCTTGATATCTTATCAAAGTATTTTCTATAACAAAAACAATTACTGACATAACAGTTAAGTAACTTCCATAATTTGATACCTGCTTACTTTTCAACTTATCATCAAATTTGTGTGTAGCTAGAACAAAATAGAAAAAAGCACAAATAATAGCCAAATATGCTATTACCACCCAATCAGGTAATGTTATAAACATCTCAAACATATCTTTGATTATTGTAATGGTTAAAACAATCCCAGACACGAAAGATGCCTTAGTCGAAAAGAAATTCATTTCTTCCTCTTTCTTTTTTTGAATATGTTTTCTTTTTCTTTCGTTTGCCATAATAATACTTCCCCCTATAAAAAATCATATTTCTATTATATCAATTTAACACATCAACGCAATGTGTTTTATTTACTAAACCAAAAGTCAATCACTCTCATTACACCACTAATATTCCTAAAGCAACATAGGTTTTCCCATCGCTAATTGCGGCATATCATGATTAACCTCTGCTTGATAATACCCGCTAATCGTCGTCGGCGCATTAAACAGTGCTGCTAACAGATATTTCTTGATATTGCGAACCTTTGAGGTATTCCCCTTAAGACAGTCCACCACATACTCAACATGCCCGGAATGTAGTTTTAGGAATTTCGACTTCACCAACTGTACCGGATATTCGTTTCTAGCAATCAGTACAGATCCACTCTTACACAAGACAGTCTCAAGAATAAGGTCATAGATTCCCTCAAGGAGTTCTCTGTCATAAGGATACCTGTCACATAGAATCTCCCAATCCAAATTTTCTCTAATGATTTCTGCATAAGCTGTATACTCATCCAATCCGGCATCACTATCTGCAGATGAGATTAGATAAGTATCACTGTACTCAGTATTATTAATCTTAGTATTATTAGTGTCCTTTTTGCAAACCTCTAGAGGTTGATTTTTAGGACTTCTTGAAGTTGGATTTTCAAACCTCTTGAAGTTTGTTTTTCCAACCTCTGAAACGTTATCCACAGAATTTTCTTCTGTTTCAGAAGTTTGTTTTTCCAACTTCTGAACAATTTCTGCCCCCTCCATCATAAAATTCTTTACATAAATAATAGTAGGTTTTCCCTGACCCTGACGTTTCTTTTCAATCAATCCAAGACCGGATTCTGCATCCAACTCCTTAATAGTATCTATTGCTTTATTCTTTTTACAATTCAACATATCCATCGTATCCTCAACAGAAAAGTAGATATAAGCCCTGCCTCCCTCGTCAATCCACTTGTTTTTGATAGATAAAGACATTCTATCAAGCATCAATCCGTACAATACTTTTGCATCTGTAGAAAGAACCTTGAAGAAGTCATTTGTAAAGAGTAACTTAGGAATTCTATAAAAGCTGAGCATATCTGCTTCTTGTCCATAAAAATAATCAAATGTAATCCTATCGCTCAAATCTGTATCCTCCCTTCCGGAGCAGAGTTGCAATTTTTGCATGTCTGCTCCTATATTCTTTTTGTAAAGTTCTTCACATATATTCTGCTCGGATATCCGTTTCCACCTTTTCTTTTCAGAATCAATCCCATATCCTGCAATTCATTTAAACACTCGCCTGCTTTTCTCTTAGATATATTCATATCCTCTTGAATCTCTGACAATTGGTACTGGATATATACCCGTCCTTCGTCATCAATCCATTGATTCTTGGACGCTATTGCCATTCTATCCAACAATAATCCGTACAATATCTTTGCCGAGATGGAGAGGGAGGAAAAGTCCTCCCCTGTCACCAACAGCTTTGGTATCTTAATGAAATTAAACTGTCCTGCTTCACTTCTATAAAAATAATCTGTGTTTATCCTTAATGCCATATCCATACGCTTACGCCTCCTGCTCTGCTTTCCATTGCTCTAACAATCCCACAATTACTCTTTCAATCTCTGTCTGAGAATAATATGCCGGGAAATACTTATTCAACTTCCTCTCTGTAATGGTAATCTTCTTTCTCTTCTCAGTAGTGGACCTACTTTTAACAAGAATTCCAATAAGCTGTTCCTGCGTCATGTTCTTGTCCTCACGGTACTGGCGAAGCTCCATTATCTGCTCCTGCTTAATCATGCCATTCTCTTTAATATACTCGTATAGCCACTGCTGAACATTCTTATTAAAGTAAGAAATCTCAACTGCCATAGCAAGTGCAAGACGCTTCTCGTCTACCATATCGAGAAGTTTGGGAATAAGCTCAGTGATTCGAATATATTTATGTACCTGCGACTTTGATATTCCTTCCGCTTCACCAACAATATCTCCTGCTCTGGACTTCGTCCACTCGGTGGACGAAGTTGTTAAATCATTTCTCTTACCCTGTTTCTTAAGAGCTGCCATTTTCATTTTTAATGCAAATGCTTTCTCGCTTGGAAGAATCTCTTCTCTTTGGATGTTCCCATCCACCATCGCAATCGTTGCTTCATCATCCGTCATTTCCTTAATAATTGCCGGTATCTTTCTAAGACCTGCTTTCTTAGCTGCCCGAAGTCTTCTGTGCCCGGAAATCATTTCGTAGGTTCCTTCATCATCCGGACGAACCAGAACCGGTGTAAGAACTCCACTGGTTCTGATACTTTCTGTCAGTTCCTCCATTCGCTCATCATCAAGCACCTTAAAAGGATGATTCTCAAAGGGATAAATCGCCTCCACATCTATATCTATCGTGCCCTCTGTATCAGGCACACATAAAAGTTCATCAATACTAGTCATCGTGATTTTCTGTCCCGGTCTCTTAGCCATTGTTCATTACCTCCTTAATCAATGCTGAATAAGCACAAGCTGCTTTTCCTTTCGGGTCATATACATAGATACTGCTTCCTTCTGCACTAATCTCTGCCGCTCTGACAGACATTGGAATCTCCACATCAAATACATTGATACTTGTGGAATAGGCATCATATACCAGTGTTGCAATATCCCTTGCATAGTTCGTTCTGTTATCCACCATAGTAAGCAGAATACCTTCAAACTTAAGTCCGGGATTCAGTTGTCTCTTAACCCTTCCTATGGTCTTAATAAGCTGCTGTAAACCCTTTACCGGCAAATACGCTGCCTGTACCGGTATCAATACAGAATCGGCACAAGCAAGGGCATTTATGGTAAGCATCCCCAAAGATGGCATACAATCAATAATAATATAGTCGTAGAATTCTCTGACCTGCTCAATATACTCTCTAAGAATTGTTTCTCTACTGATAACACCAATTAATGAAATCTCAAGTCCTGATAATTCAATGTTCCCCGGAAGTAAATCTACTCCCTCTTCATGACGAACAATCCCCTTCCTTACATCAAAAGCTTCATCGTTGATAATATTCATCATCACAGTAGCCAGTGAATAGGAAAGCTTATCCGGTTCCTGCACTCCTAAACTAATGGAGAGAGAACCCTGTGGGTCCGCATCAATCATCAATACCTTTTTACCTTCTCTGGCGAGCCCGATTCCAAGGTTCACGCAAGTTACTGTTTTGCCGACTCCTCCTTTTTGATTAGAGACGGAAATCACCTTACATCCACATCTTGCTGTATCCATCATTAAAACTCCTCCTCTCCAAAAGACTCTACAAACTGCTCCACCTTTTCCAAATTTACTAATACACAGCCCTTTACTTTTCTGACTGCACCGGCATCCTTGGCAAGCGTCTGAAAGCTGTGAAGCCCCATTGAAAAAAGCTCAGCGCCCTCTGCATATCTCACATATTTCTTCTTTTTGGATTTAATTAGTTCCTCCATGTTTTTGATTTCTTTTCTTGCTCTTGGCATATCCATTTCCTCCGTTTCATAAATTACATCTTCGTCCTCAGTTACTACACAATGCTCTTCCAGATATTTGTCAAATACGACAGTATCTACGATTGCTGTCTTTCTCAGCTTCCAAGTAGCTTGAGCTTCCTTTGCCACTTTTACAAATCCCCAATAAGGTAATCCGTAATGTCTGGAAGCTTGTTGATAAGTCATGTACTTGTGATTTCTCCCCTCCAAGTACTTGTCCAAGTCCGGCGGACCCTTTGATTTATACATACTTAGCTCCTTTCTGAGTATGCATATGATGTACGAAGTGTAATGAGCAGTGCCATTCACAGATGCTCGTAGATACACGCAAAAAGGCACCCATATTCAGTATTTCTACTAAATACGAGTGCCTAAAATTCAAATATTTGAACCGGCTATACCTCACTTTGCCACGTCAATGACAATCCATAGAGGCAAGTTGATTTTTTCAATTAAATCCGTTGCGCTCCGTAGAGAACCATCCAAAACCAATGGATTTGTGGTACTTTCGGGGCAAGGTTGGACGCATTTGAACGTCTATGGATTTCCATAATTCTCAGGAAATCCGTACACTAATTGAGACTCTTCATGGTAGGGAACAACAGAGATGCGTTGTACGAATCGGTCCGAATGATGTATCAATCGTTCCGTATTAAGATTGGTAGGTTTTCCGTATTAGTCCGAATCGTTCCGAATTATCTAAAATATCTGACGTCAAATTTGTGTCAGATGGCTTACCCACCGGCTAGTAACGCTGTATGAATATGTCCATATAACTTCGCGTTAAAGACATATCTTCCTTATTTAATTATAAGCTTTCCATCCAAATTATTCAAGACTTCTTTCTTCTTTTCGTCTGTACAATCAGCGTAAATATCAAGGGTTGTAGAGATATCCTTATGACCCATGATCGACTGGATCACCTTGATATTTGACTCAACTTCACAGAGTCTGGTACAGAAAGTATGTCTCAAAATATGACAGCTAAACTTAGGAAGAAGAACAGGTTCTCTCTTTTCCTTTTTAGCCAACGCAGTTTCTTCTATATTATATGCATCTCTAATTCTATACAAAGCCTGATTAATTGATTCAGGAGCATACACGGTTCCTTCGCTACTTGAGAATACAAATCCAGAATAACCATCAATCTCATGCTTGCAAAATCCCAAGCACTTCTGAATCTCATATTCCATGATAAATGCTTCCTTTACTTCAGGAAATAATGGAATAGTTCTGATACCAGCTTCCGTCTTTGGAGTCTGAATCGCATAAACAGTTTTTCTCTCCACATTCGGACGATGTGACAGACTATGATCAACTGTAATGATATTTTCCTCAAAGTCGATGTCCTGCCAACGAATCGCCAAACATTCGCCGATGCGCATGCCAGTTCCAAGCAACACAATTACAATAGGATACCATCCGGCGAATTCAGTATGACTGTCAAGAAATCTTACAAGTGCAGTCTGCTGCGGAACGGTAAGTGCCATTCTCTTAGGCTTAACCCATTCCTTACTTCTCTTGATTTCTTTCATTACTTCGTCAGTAGGATTCACTCTAAGAATTCCATCTCTGATTGCCAACTGAAAAGTCGGGTGTAACAGGCAATGAACATTATCTACGGTATTAGCCTGCAGTCCTTTGTCACTCATCAAAGAATGATAAAACACTTTTACATCAGAATACTTAACCTTCGACAGTTTCATTTTTCCAAATGAATCTCTTACCCACTTATCATAGGTGTACATGTAATGAGCTCTGGTTGTATCTTTTAAATCATACTTCTGAGAAATATACTTATCCCAAAGCTGGTTCACTGTAATTTTATCAGCAGATCCCGGCTCAATACCATCTTCCATGTCATATATCAGTTTCTTTTCTCTTTTGCGAAGTTCAAGAAGATCCGTAGAATAAATGGTCTTCCTTTCACCTCTTGAATTTGTCCAGGAATAGCTATAGCGGCCATCCTTACGATGACATTCGCCCGGTTTCAAAGCTCTTCCTTTTGCATCTTTCCTCATTTTATAAGCCATTGATTTTACCTCCATTTCCACTTATAAAACAAGGAACAACTACGTTTGCCCTACAACATTATTATAGCCTGGCTATGAAGTGTTGGCAAAAACATAATTGTTCCTAATTAGTCCGTATTAGTACTTTTTTATGAGTACATGTCTTCGATGTACTGATTTAAGACTTCAAGGTTTACCAAACATACTCCCTTGATTTTTCTTACAGCCCCCGCCTCCTTGGCAAGGTCCATAAATCCATGAACTCCCATCGAATAAAGAGTTGCGCCTTCGTTGTATCTTACATACTTCTTCTGTCCGGTACGAACATCAAATTCTAAGCTTTCAATAGGTGGTCTTTTGTATGCCATAGTAATGTCCTCCTACTGTAATCCATAATGTGCTGCAAGTTCATCCCAAACCTCTCTCATAAGAGCTGCAAGATTAGCCTTCACATCATACTCATCAAACTGGTTAGTAGTTACAAAATCAATTACAAGCTTGTTGCATCTTACACGCTGATGGGTAACAAAGTTTACATCAATGTGCTCAACGTCAGTAAGATGAATAGGTTCAGGTAATTCAAAGCCGTTAAGTCTAGGCTCCTTGATATCCATATCGCCACGAGTAATGTGCTTGGTTCCGATATGATCATCCTTCACAATCTTAAGGAAATCAGGATCACATACTAACTGTTCCAATGTAATGTCATCATACTTACCTGAGCAGAATCCATAACTCTGACAGAAGATAAATTTCTGTAAAGGACGAAGCTTGTCCATGAACACCTTAAATGCATTCATAACATTTTCAGTTGCAATAAGAAGCTCATCCATTTCAGCTGCAAAATCTGAATTGTTCTCAAAATCTTCGAGGTCAACTCTTGTCTGCATCATCTTAAGGGTGTTTTTAATATCCTCAACTGAAAGCTGCATCTTTGACACCTTAGGCATAAACTCCTGAATCAACTCAGGTGTAATGTCTTCAATATCAACTCCAAGATTAACCGTAATATAATTCTGAGTCTTGCGAATGATATTTCTCTTGTAACCAATGTACTTGGACTGACCGCACTCACTGTTGGTAGCCTTTCTGGCAGGATCCTTTGTGTATACCTTTACAAAGGTACGGAATGCACATGTTCCATCTGTATCCTTGTAAGCAGGATTGTTGAACTTAGGGAACTGCTTCCAAACTTCGAGGTACAGATTGTTAAGATATGAATCAGCGATGTCTCTAAGGCCGTTCTTCTTAATATAGAAGTTACCCTCTTCCTTTATAATAGGAAGCATTACACCGAATACATAATCATTAAGTTCCTTCTGCTCATCCTCTGTAAGGATATTCTTGTAGCTGTCACCCACTTCAGGAATGACTCTTCCTGTACGAATGGAATCAATTACCTGTGCCATTCTTGTTAAGTACTCACTACGGTCCTCATTGTTACCATTAAAAATAAAAGCTCTGTTCATTTTGAATTTCCTCCTTGTTTTCGCTTTCAAATGTCATGTGGGACGGTTTCCCACTGAATCTGCAAAAATCTGCGGAAGAAATTTTTACGTTGTTTTTCATATGTTCCTCCGCGTCGTCTACTGTTTGTTTGCTGCTGTAAACGTTTGGAGGAGGTGAACGACTCCTATTTTTTGAAAAAAGATTTGTAAACATAAAAATGCCCCTTCATTTGAGTCACCCGGAACTCGCAGAAGGGGCAAAGGAATAGTATGGTACGGACGCCTTTACTTCCTGACCCTGAAAATGAGCGCAAGAAAGTAAAGGGTATTTTCAAAACACGTCCAGGAAATCTTCCTGCTTTGTGTTCCGATATATCCTTCACCCCTTATAGCGCTAACTTCAGGGTTCTGTATTTTGTTAGTGTTACTTCTATATAAAAGGTTTCCTCTGGTGAAAAGAAAACAAAGCTTCTATTCCGAGCCAAACCTTCTACAGTTAATATGAAAGAAAAAATAAAAAAGCCTGACAAAGCATAGAGTTTTACCTCTAAACTTCGTCAGGCCTTGGTCGCTATAGTTTCCTATGCGCCGATTCGCTCAGTACGAACTTTCTTTTGGTGAAAGCTGACAGCTACAACCGCTTTGCAGATAGGGCATTTAATTTTAATAATGCCTTCTACCGCAGCTGGATCTGCGTCAAACAATCGTTTATTTTTACAACATGGACAAGCCACATGCACTTCCTGCACTCATTTCGCCTCCTATAAGAGGCCAGTTAAAAGGGATTGTCAAACTGACCATTGTTGATAATTATCCAATCTTCCTTTGCACTGTTCCGTAGCTTGATCCTAACGTAGCGATACAATTATTATATCGAACACTTGTTCTGCTGTCAATTTATTTCAAAAGCTCTAACGAAGTTTTGTTTGTTTTGTAAATAATAAAAACAAAAACGGCCAGGGAATACTTACTATCGCAAGTACTCATCCTGGCCGTCATGCAGCTCTGTGGACTCGTTATATTTCCATCTCTATACTATTTACTTCAAACTTATAGGAATTGAGGCGTTTTATTGTTGTCACAATATTATTTCTCTCAATGGTCATCTCTCCACCGATTGGTAAATGCGTTCGAGTTTTCTGACGCTTATAGCTCTGCTCAATCAAACCGGTCTCTGGGTCACCCATTCCTACAAGTTGATCCTTATGATTTCTAAGTTCTTCCATAAGACCTCCTTGTTGATTTGAATATGTGTACATATACAGGTTAACACTTGGTTCTAAATAATGGCATTGGCTCCCCAATGCCTTTTATGCAGCAATTATTTCTAGTTGTTCTAATCTAATCTCCGTAGCTTGACGCGAAACATTATATACCGATGCGATTCGCTGTACTACTTCGGTATATTCATCCGATCCATCATTCTTAAATGGATACTGTTCATAACCATACATTCTTTCAATTTCTCTTAAAGCTGTTTTCATAAAAGCAATCTTGGGCATAAGCAAAGCAGCTGCAAGAGAGTTTGCCTGCCATTCTTCTCTGTCTGTTTCTGTTTCAAAACGATGTATCCTACGTTCTATATCAGAAGCCAAAGATGAATTATATGGTTTCCTAAATTCAAACTTTTGATTTGTAGGTGAATGGTATGATCTATGAAGAATCCAATGTGATGCCTCATGTGCCAATGTAAATCTTCTTCTTGGCAACGATTGATTTCCACTTAAGGATAAATCAATCAAAATATCTCCCGCTTGTAAATCAATTTGGACTGGGTTAAATCCCAAATCATAACACGGTACAGTAGCCTCCTCAAATGCTATAAGACCTAATACGCTCTTATCTGCTGTTATATTTTTACTTCTTACTGTCAAAAAAAGACATTCCTTAATCAGGTAATTTATATCAATCTCCTGCTGAGAATCAACCACACCAGGCATATATTCTTTTAATATATCCCTTGCGATATCATCAAAATCATTTTTTCCTAATCTGAACATCCCATTGGGATATTGTGGGTAATTTAATAGCATTTTAATCCCCCTTCTTACTATGAGCGTTTATGTCATCAATAAATGCCTGCCACTTTGCATCTGGAATATCATGATCTCTTGCTGCTCTTAAGGCCACACGCGCTAAATCAGACTTTCCAATGTAATCAGTCAAATCTGGATACTCGCCATCACGAACTTCTCCAACCAAGTCATAATATACATTCATCTCGCTCTCAGGAATCTGCAAAACCTCAGCAAGCTTCCGTAAGTATTTTGAAGGTGGCCATCTATTACCCTTCTCAATATCGCTTAAATATGCCGGTGCCATTTCAATCTCTGTAGCTACAGATCTCAAAGATTTTCCCAAAGCCTCTCTATGTTCTCTGACAAATTTTCCAAATGTCATTCCGTTTTCT
Organism: Agathobacter sp.; assembly: GCA_045123895.1. Taxonomy (GTDB): domain Bacteria; phylum Bacillota; class Clostridia; order Lachnospirales; family Lachnospiraceae; genus Roseburia. The sequence continues at coordinate 47,871 of JBGVKW010000063.1, read as the reverse complement.
CCCATTATTGCACCTCCGTTGTTAATATGCGTATGTGTACATATACATATTAACACCAAACTGAGAAAAAAGCAATACCTACAGTTTTTTATTCTGTAGGTATTACCATATAAGAAGTCGGACTTAAAATCCATTGACCACTCTCCAAAATATTAGCCGCTGGATTTTGAATTATTCGTGGCTCGTATTCTGGATCATCTACCTTTGACGCATCAATTAAGTATATGCAATACTTATCCTCATATAGTCTTGCCTTTTCTATTTCATTCTGAGACCAATAAAAATGTGGACTGCCCAAATATGATTTTACCTCGATAAAACGATCTAATTTTTCCGAATCAACTCCATTATATGAAAGAATGTCATATCCTGCAGTCACATCAATAACCGATATTTGCTTTATCTTCGATAAAGTAGGATGTCCTTCTAACCTCTTCGCCTCATATGAAAGCACAAACTGCTCTGCTCGCTCCCCTTGAAGTTCTTGATCCTCTAACTGTTTTTTTAACTTCTCCAGTGACATACCTATTTTATGTTTCTTCTGGTATTCCACAAAAATATCTTCATATTCAGAAGAAATCACCAAATCTCCCGCCTGCTCTCTCAAGGCATGGTACTGTAATAGTATGTTTCTAAACAAGGCTGCCGATACAGAAAAGCCGTAACGTTCAATAGCGTATTCATCACCATTGATACTATAATGAACCGCCGCTGTATCTAACAACATATCAGAAATAGTTTTCTTGAAGCATAATTTGCATAATTCTTTTTCGATATCACCAGCTTCAATCAACGCTTTCCCTATTTCAGTAGGATACAAATAACCTGATCTTTCTTCAATAACTTCCAGATACTTAAATAGCGATACAGCCGCCGGAAAATTCAGTCTTATATTATTACGTAAGGCGCACAGCTTCTGGGCCGAACTCTTTTGAGTTTTTGAATCAGACAGAACTAATTTCAAAAAGTAAGTGATTCCATTCACATCACCTACATTGTTATAACGTCTTAGTTCGCTTAGCATAATCTCTCAATACCGCCTTAATATCTTCATCTCCGTCAGCATCAAGAAAATTATCGAATAATGGAATGGGCATACTCTCGATAATTTCCATCAATCTACGCTCTTTATCTATTAATCGCTGATGGACAGTTCCATCAACCGAATCATTTGAAACAAGATAGTAGTAATGCGTCTCTGTGCCTTCTTTTAGTCCATATCTATGTATACGGTCTTTGGATTGTAAGAAATGGGCTGCATTAAACGATCTTTCCAAATAAATAGCATTGTGACATGCTTTGTGTAAAGAAATAGACTCAGATACAGCAAAAGGATTTGCAATTATAACTTTGAAAGAACTATCCGGATTATGGAATTCTTTTACAATTGCTTCTCGCGTTAATGAATACTCCTCATCTTCTTCCGAAATATCATCACCAGCAATTGGCGTTGCTCCGTATAGAGTTCTTACAGAAATTCCATTAGCTTCGAGATATTCTTTTAAAAGCTCTATATTCTTAATATAACATGCCCAAACAATCACTTTTCCGCCATCAGAAATTATCTTCTCAATAATTTCTTTAGCTTTTTCATACTTAGCTGGAATCTCATTTGTTGAGTACTTCAAGATTTCTTTAAGCATTTCTGAATCATCTTGTACACCATCAAAATCAACATCCTCTATTTTAGCAAAATCTTTTAACGGCTGTGCAAGTAATGCCGGATTCGTGGCTGCCTGCATAAGACGAATCATTCTGGCTTTAATCAGTTCACTTTTGACCTGAGAATCCTTGCTCTTCGCAATATCGCTTATATACTGTTTCTCAATGAAATCATATATTTTTCGCTGCGAAGGTTTCATCTCAACCTGTACAGGTGGATGGTTGATTGCAGGAGGAATACCTAAATCGCCTTTTTTTATGCGTATAAAATATGGTGAAATGGTATCTAATAAAGAGTCTACTCTTGGATCATCAACAGTCTTGGACATATCTCTTAATTGGCCAATATGGTACTTTATAATGTTCTTTGTCGGCCAGATAAACTTAAATAAATTAAATAAATCTTCATATCCATTTGGTGCCGGTGTACCAGTAAGAACCACTCTTGACTTACAATTTTCTGCAAGCGCCATAATGCTCTGTGAAATAACGCCACCCTTAGTGTTCTTAATTTTATGTGCCTCGTCAAGGATGACCATGACTCTGTGTTTCTTCAAAAAATATGTCAGTTCATCAACCAATGAGATCACAGATGCATACGAAACCAAAGTAATTTCTGCAGGATTCATCTCATACAGATACTGCTTCTTTTCTTCAACATCTAATTTTCCTGACAATCGCTTCGATGTCGGTTTTCTTCCAAAACATTCTTCGTATTCCAGTTCCCATGGGGCGAAAGCATTTAATGGTGAAATAATAAGAATCCTATCAACCTTTTTGGTGTCACCTTCTGGCAAATTATGAAGGTATGCATAAGCTCCATATACAACACTGGTTTTTCCTGCTCCAGGCACAGAAAAATTACATGCATTTTGAGAAAAAGCAAGATGATATGCAGCTAACATCTGCAATTCATACAAGGTTCGATTCTGCATATTATCTATCAAGGAATCCTTAAATTTCTTAAATTCCTCGATATTACAATCATTATTTCTGATGTCTAAGGCCTTCTTTGAAAAATCAGCAAAGTTTTGTTCTTCTTCATAGTATGCCTGAATGCCAGAATTGGCATTTCCCTTAATCTCAACATCACACTGTGCATACTTTGCTGCAGTTTTAATTCGATTAATGCACTTTGTTAAATCGTCACCGACCTCGAATTCTAAACAGTCATCCTTTATTGTAAAGACAGCATTATCCTTCAACAGACGCATAGCACGCCTGTTGGAGGTGATTTTCTCTATATTCCCTGTAACATACACTAAATCTTCCGATTCGTTTGTATCTACTTGTATTACTGCCATCTACATTACCGCCTTAACCATTAAAGATATCCGAATACTTCTTCGCCATCTCTATGATACTCTGAAGATATTCTTCTACTCCAGAATCGCCCTTAAATGAAGGTTGAGTTGTATCGACTGCAGATAATGCTGAGTACGCCTTCTGAAGAAGCTTCATAGGTTCAGCTGCCTGCTGCTTGTTATTCAACTTATCTCTGGATCTATTAAAATTCTCATTGAGAGCCTTAGCAACTTTATCCTTCCAAGCTGTATCTCTTGCTCTCATCATTCTCTTTAAATCGCCATCTGGATTGTCACGAATTATATCATCTACCGATTCTTCAGTAACTTCATCTACGACGGCAAAATGATCCTCAGAAAACTGCTTCCAAATTTCTTCATTTGCAAATAAGCTTGCGTCAGTTTGAGTCTTTGTAGGTTTTCTGATAATATCACGGAAATCGACCTGATCAATTCCAAGTCTGATGTAATCAAATGCGACTGCCTTGAGGTTAGAAACATCTTCTTCTACATCATAGCCCCACATTTTTGTCACACCGCCACTCTTGTATCCCCTTAATGCAGATTCGAGTTTCTGGAACGGATCTTCTGTTTCCTCTAACATTGTATAGATACCTGTGTAGCCATAAGTATCAAGATACTCATTCATAAGATCAAGAATTCTCAAATACCAGGAAACATCCTTTGCTTTAACACCCATGAAATTAGCAATTTCACTGTCTGAGAATCCTTCATCCCTTAAATCGCCGGCCTTCAGATATTTCTCAATTGGACCATAATCAACCTTAGCATCCTCACCCATCTGGTAGGTTGTCTCAAGTCTAAGTATTTCCTTACGATCGGCATCAATTGGAAGAATAATGGCCTCAAAATACTGAGTATGCTGCTTTGTATTTGCAGGAATAGAATCATCACGCCAAATATTATTAAGAAGACTTGCTCTTCTATTACCATCGATGATTTTTCCATCAGCAGTAACAATTCCATAACGCTGCTGATGATCCTCAAGAAGGCTCTTCTTTGTACGCTCGTTGGCATCTGGCTTAGAATCCCATAAAAACTTCTCGATGATTGCAACATCTTCAGCATTATCAGGATCCAGCACATGGTGCTGACGCTCATAAGATTTTACTTCTGCACCGATTCTTCCGTTATACGGATTATATGTAAGAATACTCAATGGGATACTATACACGTCAAATGTGGTTCTTTCACCATGATAAGTAAGCTTAACACCGGTCATTGTTGGAGTTCCCTGTTTGATTTTTGCTAATTCAGCTTTTCTCTGCTCTGTGTTCATTCGTCTACCTCACTATCTTGGCAAGTAATACTCAATTACTTCTTTTATCTTATCTAAAGTATTCAGGTTTACTAAATAGTCAGAACTTCTATGTATCTTATTCAAGTCTGACTGTCTTGCCACCCATCCAGCACCATCGACAACATTAATATAAATAATCTTCTCGTTATCTGGTTTCTGGTAATTTCTCTCACGCAAAATATTACAAAGCGCTTCTGTTTTTTCAGCATACTTCGTCTGTGCGCTCGATGTTGTAATTCCGTAGGTAACATCAATCAGTATTCTTGGATGCTGAATATCTGGAATAGCAATAGGAATCATCCTGCCAGCCATTGGTACTTCTTCCTTTGAAGTAGTAGTTAATCCTTCAACATCGCAAAGTCTTTTCACATACTGGTATACACGATTATAGAAGCTATCACCGATTTTATTATTGTATCGACCTTCATACCCTTGTCTTACCAATCTTCTGATATCATCGTCATTTGCAATTCTGCCCATTGTATTAGCATCTATCACAAAATTTGTCAGATAAAAACCCGGTATTAATTTCTGATATGCTTCTAAGCGGGCACCACTCTGCAACAAATTGCAAACCTCATCCATCCATTCAACTGAAGCAATCATCTGATTTCTCAACCCTGTTAATGTCCACTCTCCAGTTGGCATGTAACCCTTTTCAACACGAAGCATTGTGATGATTCTTTTGAATTTTTCCTCAGAAATATTCATTATGCTTGTAATTCTGTCTAAGGATTTTGGATTTGACCTAATATAGCTTTTAAGTCCCTCTTCTGTTGTAATGCCGAGAAGTTCGGATTTAATTTCCCTAACATCTCTTTCCACTTCAACGTCAAACTCCCGTTCAAGTTCATCATCAATATAGAACATGGTTGTTGACTTAATAAAATCTTCCACTGACTGGGCTTTTGGTTTATTATTTGGCATCTTTCTCTCCCCCTATCAACTCAAGGTGATTTGTATAACTTACTGCAATTCTTTCTGCTACTGCCTGAATAACCGGTACGCAAACAGTATTTCCTAACAAATCAAAACCCGCCTTTCTTCTTTTACTTTCAGTGTCGTATATTTCAAGAGAATACTTTTTCGGATAACCGAATAGTGCTAACCCTTCATTTAATGTAAGTCTGCGAATGCCATTACCATCCACAACTCCGACTCTCTCCATATCCATTGCAACCATAGTAGGAGTAGCCGTGAGAGGATCGAGTATCTGACTGAATTCAAAGCTCAATTTTCCTGTAACTATGTTATAGCCCTTTGGTTTGCTTTCATCAGGCACACGCTCTGACGAAGAACGCCCATCTTCATTTGTAATAGTAACTTTCTTTTTAGGATGCTCATATACCAAATATCCCAGTTCAAGCAAATGCTGTAACATATCTTCCAACTGATCAGAATCATAAAATGTTCTAATCTGTTCGACAGTTAATGGCATACCATCCATCCAATCAATACCAATCACTTCCGCCCAATGTTTTTTTCTTCTCTCTTTAAGCAGACGATTAAGTAAATTCTTCTCAGCAACAGTTGTTTGACCTCTTATGCCTAGTTCCCAACTGTGAATGTTATTCTCACCACCACGTTTATCTTTTATGGATTTTCCATATAACTCTTGTGGCTGATATATTGCTAATAAAGCCTGAGTAAATGCGTCATCCACCGTAGGCAACCCATTTTCCTGGATTCTTCCAAAAGACTTAGTTTTCTTCTTGAAATTATCCAGCGAAATCTTATCTTTTAAGGTTCCAACAATATATATTCTGTTACGTGTCTGTGCCAATCCAAAGTTTTTTGCATCAAGCACCTTCCAATTTACTTCATATCCCATGGTTTCAAGAGAATGGATTATAGTACTTAATGTACGACCAATTTTATCTGACGCATTCTCTTTATCATGTGTAACAAGGCCTTCTACGTTTTCCAAAATAAACCCATAAGGCTTCTTGTCTCTAAGAATTCTCTCTACTTCAAAAAATAAAGTTCCACGTGTATCTGCAAATCCTCGTTGCTTACCAGCTACACTAAATGCCTGACACGGAAATCCTGCTAATAAGAAGTCAAAATCCTCAATGTCCTTTGTTGCAATCTTGGTGACATCTCCTTCTAAGACCTCTCCAGGGAAATTCAACTCATGAGCCTTTATTGCTGCTTCTTTAATTTCTGATGTAAGAACACATTTTGTATTATAACCAGCTTTTTTGAAGGCCTGTTCAAACCCAAGCCTAATACCGCCCATTCCTGAAAATAAATCTATGAACTTAACCACCTTTTTAGGCATCGGTTTATTCCTCCAACTTTATCAATCATTTTTATAATGCACATAAAAGTCCTGCAATCAAGGAAAATAAAACTTAATTACAGGTCCCTTTCACATCCATCTCATCAACTATCTGATTCCGCTAACAGTTTCTCAAAAAGCAAGTTCAAATTTGTATGTCTATGTAATGAATTCTTGTCTTCCTTAATGTAATTCCAAGATTCTTCATAACTCATACCCTTTACTGCTCCTGGATCATCAGAAATCTCCTTAATGAACCCTTCGACATCTCCAATATATGTTCTTGCAAAAGTATCAGCCAATGATCTCTTCATACGATAATCCAAATTTGCTGAGTGATGCAGGAAATGATCCAAATTACAAGAGACATAATATACCGAATACGGAACTGTTTTCTGTTTCACTTTTATGGTTGTGCGGGAACTCAAATAATCTAAGTTCTCACTTTTTTGCTCATTTCTCTTGATAATCTTTTCCACATCCAAGCAATCAATTTCATTTTCTTTATAAAATGGAGAATCATCCTCTGATAATGACGAATCTAAAACAATGCATTCATCTGGTACATATGCCCCATCTGTATCTACAATCTGAATTATCTCTGAAATGTCCTTTGGTAAAATTTTCTCTTTATCAAAGAAATCATCCAGAAACAATTCATAAATTGCTTCTTCTATATTACTTGGATGCACCCAATAGCGCTTTCCTTGCTTATTCACATAATTCGTAGATGTGATATCTCCACCCTTTTCTTCCTCTTCTTTTCTAATTATAGGAAAATAGACTTCAATATCCTCATCTATTTCATCATATAATTCTGGAATAGCAAGTTGAAGCGCCTCTCGATCAGATTTTCCTTCTACAAGGAACAACACAATCTTTCTCTTTGGTCTTTTTCCCATTAATGCAATCCCCCTGCTTTCTTAAGTGCAGCAATAATCTTAAATTTCTTTGTTTTATTGTAAATTTCTTCTTCTTGCTCACAAAGAATAATCTCTCTGAAATAGGTATCTCTAAGATTATTAGTTGCAGATATATTTTTCAAACGAATATATCTGTTCTGAGGATTCGTAGTTGTAAAATACAAAAATTTCTTATTTATTACTTCAAGTGGTCTAAGATTATGCGATGTAAAAATAAACTGACCTTTGCCAGATTCTTCCATTGACTGAAGAATTTCACCTAACAAATACTCGAAAATTCCAGCATCAAATTCGTCAATTGCTACCGTCACAGACTGTTCATTGAATGCTGCAATAATAAGACTCAGGACAGAAATAATCTTTCTAACACCATCCGATTCATCTCGTAATGGTAATTCTTTCCCATCCCTATACGCGGTAAGCATAGTAACCGTTGCTGCCTCGCCTTCCTTATCTAATGTCTGAGATATTTCTTTGAATCCTATTGACAGTCCTGGTACGAGCTGACTTAATACCGAGCTAATATCACCTAACTCTTCTCTCAAATGTTCTAAATCTTCATTATCAATAACCATAGGTCTACGCGCATCAAACATCATTCTTCCAGACATCGTATAAATAGGAAGCGCGAAGTTTAATCGAATAAAGCCAGATGATTTAGTATCAATAACAAACAGAAAATGCCTCGCAAATAAACGAAGTTCTATCAACACTCTAAAAAACAATGACTTATTATCGTTTTCCTCAAATAGTTTCAAAGTATCCGTCATAAATATGAATGATCTTGAACTATTTCGTGCAAGTTGTTTATTGACCTCTAATGAAACTAAAGTTTTCTTTCCTCCTCCAGCAATTTCTTTACGTTTTGTAGTAGGCTTAAACGGAGAATCTTCTGATGATGTATCAATAATAGGCTGTCTTTTCGAAGCATCTTCCCATAACAAAGAATACTTTTCGTCAAATATCACAACCTTGCATTCTTCTTCTGGAATTTCAAATTCCTCTGGAGCATCCTTATAACGTTCTCTAATTTCCTCATCTGTTAATTTCTGACTTGACATACGGAATGAGTAAGCCGCTTCTCGCACAGCACCATCAGGATACTGCAAATCAAAGACAAATTCTAATTCCGAATAATCTTTTCCTGATGCAACACAATCGGCATATACACTTGGAACTGTAGCCCCCGCCATCAATTCTTGTAATATTGCCAAGGCTTCAATAAACGATGTTTTTCCTGATCCATTCTGTCCGTATATTCCTAAAATATCCGACTCAGTATTGCATGGAATAAATTGTCTACCACAATTAAAAGTAATCTCCCCGTACCCAACACTTTTAAAATCCTTCAATGTTACTTTTTTTATTCTAACAGTAGGAAGGTTATTTCCATGCTCTTTTGTTATAAAATCATGTTCACTCATAATATACCTCACACTTTGATAAGTCCTATAAATCATTATACACTCCTCCATTTATATGTCAAGCAAAATTTGATTTTTGTATTTTTTACTCCGTTTTTTGTTTTTGATTGAAGTTTAACTACTTTTACAATAATAATATGCATAACCCCAAATAATATACCAAATAGAACCTGCCATAGTTCAAACCACTCCAATCTCAAATCTTCCCCATAAAAAAAGAGCACCATGATGTGCCCTTTTGTAAAACTACTTAAACGGCAGCTCCTCATCCAGATCATCTGGGATGTTAATGAAGCCATCATCCGGTGCAGGTGGTGGATAGCTTGAATTCTTGCTTTCTGCAAACTCATGTTCTTCTACCACTACATCGGTTGTATATACTTTTTGATTTTCTTTGTTAATGTAACTACCAGTCTGAATTCTGCCTGTGACTGCAATTTTGATTCCCTTATGAAGGTAATCTCTTACAAACTCTGCATTCTTTCCAAAGGCGATACAGCTGATAAAATCAGCACTGTTTTCATCATCCTTTTTAATCCTTCTATCCACTGCAAGAGTATATCTTGCAATGGTTGTTGGATTATCACCGGATGTAAATCTGATATCCGGATCTCTTGTAAGACGCCCTAATAATTCTACTTTATTCATAGGCACCTCCTATTCGTTAGTAAGGTACAACTGGATACCTTCATAACAGATAGCGAGGTTCATCTGCTCAACTTCATCAGGTGCAACTTTTACAGTAAAAACAACTGCTCTTTGCTCACCATTTTCGGCTTCATACTCTCTTGTAAGCTCATTACCTGAGTTATCGTAAGCGGCTTCTACATATACGTTTGATACCATTAGCACAAGCTGGTCTGTAGCAGGATCTTTTGCATATACATCAACGATATCCCCATGACGGATGCTACCGCTGACCGAATTATCAAATGCGTTTGCTTTAATAGATGTATACTGAGTACCCTTACCGTATTTATCCATGACATCATCAGTCTTAGCAACATCTTCCTTTACAAGCATCTGATTCTTTGACATGTCTGTTTCTACATAAAATCCGTCTGCAGGAAGAGCCTTGAAATCGCTGTAGATATTGGAAGGAAGAATCGCCGCTTCCACATCTACAACAGCAAAATACTTATCAACTTCATCAGCCTTTACATAGGTATTTGCATCAATATCAACGACAGCACAAACTACCGGTGCCTTTACAATTTCATTCTTACTCTTATTCATCATAAAAAGATAAATAAGGCATACTGCAATAGCAGCTACAACTGCAGGGATTAACAGGGTTTTAAGGATGAATCCTACATTGGATTTCTTCTTTTCCTTACCCTTCTTATCTGTAACTTTTTTCTCTTCTTCTTTTACTTTCTTTTCAAACAATGTTTTATCCTCCTAATTGATCTCCAGAGTACAATAGATGTCTCTGGTCTTTGTTATGAAACTTCCATCCAGTATGCTTTTAAGGTCAAACTTAACCTTTGCATAACAGGATGTTTCTCTTACTACATTTCCTTCCGGTGTCCTTACACTTCCAAGGCTTCCTGTGCTTGTTGACTTTACGCCTGAATCCCCGGAATAAGTGGTAACTGTCACTCTGCTTCCTTCCACCTCATATTCTTCGAAGATTACGTAGGTGAAGTTATAAAAAAATCCTTCTGTATTTGAAATTGCTGAGCTCATTGCACTTTTATAATTGCCAAAGGCTTCATCATGATTTCTGAATCGAATAACTGGTGTACCAGCACTTTCATAGGTTTCAAAATAATAAACGTCATCTGCAACCAGTGCTGCCAGTGCTGAATCAGCCAGTGCATCATCAATGGTATGCTGCTCTGTCATAAGCTTACTTGTCATGATCATATACATAGTGATAATTACCATGATGATTGCAAGGCCAAACAACATACAGTAACCAACCGCTCCGGTTGCTTCCTTCTTCTTACTGATTATTTCCATACCGACCTCCTACTGTTTTGCTGTGGTCTGTCTTCGTATGGTTATGGTTGTTGGATGCGAACCAACTCTTGAAATACCATCCGCAAAAGCAAGCACGTTATCGTCATAGGTACCGGTAATACAAAGATAAATTCGATCTCCATACCCTACCTGGCTGGTTGTGGTACCGGAAAGCGAAATGTTATAAAGTCCTTCACTTTCAAGTTCTGCTATAAGGCTTGCCTGGTCTGCAGGTGTTAAATATCCTTCTGTCTCCATAATGAGAAGGTATTCTCTGGCAGTCTGACGCATTCCCCACTTATCATTGATTCCAGAGAAGGCTCCAAAGATGATTACAAGAAAAGCTGTAATCATTACAATTCCGATTAAAGCTACAAGCATGTTTTCAATGACACCATTTGCTTTTTTCTTCTTTCTCATAAGCCCTCCCTTCTAAAATGCAATCTGCATTTCCAGTAATTTCATAATGATGCAGTAAAGAATGACTCCTAAGATATCAAAGGCAATCATCATGACATACATCATGGTTTTATTTTCAAGGATCACAAGACGCCTCTTATTGACACCTGCCTGCTCTCTTTCGATGTTATTTTCAAGCGTCTTAAGAGATTCATCTACCTGACCTGTTGTCTGAAGCGATTTAATAACCGTACAAAAAGCTGAGATTTCACCATTGCTGAAGCTAAGCTCCAAGTCATCCAGGCAGTCATTGATCGCCTTACCGCCTTCTAAGTCATTTCTCATTTTGATAAGTGCTGTTTTGAGTCTCTTATTTTCTACAACAACTACTGCATCCTTTAAGGCATCTGCGATATACTGACCGCCTCTTTTTCCATAAAGAACTGATCTACTCATTTCACAGATATCTGCCATCATTTCATCATTACTGCTTTTATTGGCGATTCTTAGATACATGTCCAAAAACAGCCAACCCTCAGCTCCTGCTAACACTGTAATAACCGGTGACAGATTACTATTCATAAAGCCTTTGGTAATGAGTAGTGCTATAAATGCAAACACCGCTCCAATCATTGTCTTATACAAATACCACTGTCCTACCGTGATACCATCGCTTAAGAAAACATCCGCACCATGCTTTTTAAGTGCAATCTGCTTTTTAAGCATAAATTCTCTAAAGCCCTTTGCTTCCTTTACCTTCTTAATCTGCTTTCTTGCTTCTTCCTGCTGTGAGGTATGAAGGGCAATCATCACAATTGCCTGGACGAAGGTAAATACAGCTGCAAAAAGGACCAAACATAATAAAACTGCTACTGTCATTTCTCCTCCTTACTTATCTGTTCCAAACAGCTTGACCGCAACAAACAGATACATGATTCCGGTAATAAATAAAATGGCCTGTCCTACCATGTTACTGGTAAGGATCTCTTTTACATCAATACCGATTCCATTACCGATAAACAAAACAATCAAAACTGATGCAATCGAGATAACAACGAGCGTAATCTTCATGGAAAAAAGGATATTCTTTCTCTCTTCTCTTGCAGATAGGCTTGCTGCAATCTGGCTCATCATCTGGCTTAACACCTCTTCATAATTTGCCTGGTAATGCATACAGTTTTTAAGGTTCACTATAATGGTCTGAAACTGTCTGTTTTCTACAGACTCTTTCATATAGTCAAAGGCAACATCTACATTTCCGGTTCTTTCACAATCAATCAAAAATCTCTGTATCAGTTCCTTAATTGGTCCTTCCATTGATGCACAGGTATTTTGCATAATCGTTACGATATCAGAGCTACCTTTTGCATGATTGGATAGGATTGATACAAATACCGACGTAGAATCTTCTATCTGGTTATAGGTTTTACCTGCCATGTATAGAAGAATCACATATAATAAAACAAACTGTGCTGCTCCTATGAAAAGAGCTATAAACCCGTTCCCGGTAAAATAAAAACCTTCAAACATTCCTGCAGCAAAGGCAAGGAACAAAATGATCAGATATCTTTCTCCGTTCATCCAGTGAATATATCTTTTAATGCCACTTGTAAGCACTAATCTGTCAAACTTATAAAACAAGGATTTATTCTCAATGGAACCAAACTTCGAAATAAACTTGGCTTCTTTTCCAAGCTTCTTTTCATGATTGCCTTTATATTTACTAACTACGTTTTCCCACACATTATTCTCTTTGAATTTCTTATGGATGAGATAAAACAACACCCCGAATAAAACTCCAAGAACAATCCACAGGATTATTTCTTTTACACTCACTTATTCACTCTCCTCCCCGGTTTCATCCACCGCATCATTTCCAGTTACTGTGACGTTAAGGTCTCCTTCCGGCACCAGTTCCTCCTCAGGAATCTCATAATGGAAATCAGGATCACTAGGGTCATACACCACAAAGCCATTTTCGTCATAGATGATTATTGGGTCATTCCAGTCAATGTTTTCGTCATAAGCTTCACCGTTATAAGTGCTTAGATCTTCATCTGAAACATACCGAAAAAGTCCAACTCCATTTACAAAGTAATACCCGCTTTTGAAGTACTCTGGAATTGTGATTGCAATGCAGTTACTATGCAAAAATTCATAATCAAAGCTTACAAATCGCTCTAATGTACCAAAGCTATGGATATTAGCTGTTAGCTTAAAATCCTGATAAAAAGTTCCGGTGTAAAACTCACATACATAGCTTTTCCCTTTGGTAAGTCCTGTAACTGTACCTCCATCTGATGTGGTATCCTTATTCACTCTTTCCTTACCGACCTTATCAAGATAGAGTCTGGAAATCGTATCAAAAGCTATAATCTGTGCAGCGTCTGACTGCATATCTACGTAATACTTATAGTCGCTATCATCAGACTCAGCGTATGGTATATAGTAATGATCCCCGCCATCTGCAACCATATTTGAAACACCTATCGTGTAACCATAATCAGCAAATCTTTCAAAGATTATGGACGTCGGAACCGTGGTCTCTGAAACATACAAAAGCTTATCTTTACTTGTGACTGTGGGAATCAGCTGATCGTCTGCTTCTCCCATCCAGATGCTTCTCGGATACTGATATACATCAGCCATTTCATCGCCCTTAAAGTTGATATCACCTGTAATACAGGTAAAGAAAACATCCTTTGTATGAGCTTTATTGATGTCATCACCTTCAGCATCCTTCCACACATATGCTTTACCGCTTTCTAAATCATTTACATTTGAAAAGCTGGTGGGCTTATCTTTTGACATCCCACTCATTGTTTCAAAGAGTCCACAGCCAGTTAGTGATACCGTCATTGCAGCTGCAAGTAATACAGCTACTACTCTTTTAATTCTTTTCATCATGCGCCTCCTTAAATGGATATACATGGGTTAAAATGATGGACTCTGTTGTCTTATCCCAGCCATCGATTCTTTTGATTTCATCCACTCTGAAATCTCTTAAATGGACCACATATTCAAATCCGGTAAGCTGCTTTAATGCTTCCTTTGTGCCATAGCCTGTAGCCTGACTGATATAATCAGCCATCTTATCTACTGCCATTTCACAGCTTTCACCATGCACCGAAGTCCAGCATTTATGCCCTGTCATAGAGGCTTTTGAAAGACCTGCAGCTTCGCTACCTTCTTTAACCTCACCTACGATTACTCTGTCTAAATCTACAAGAAGCGCTGCTCTTGTAAGATCTCCTAAGGTATATGAAACCTTAGAATCACCACCATTTGTCATGACATGTGCTGCCAATAAATCAGGATGGTTATTATCAAAAAGCTCTGCATTTTCCTGACAAATCATAATAGATTCATCATGTGGAATCTCTGCTATCATGGCATTCATAAGTGTTGTCTTTCCACTTGCACCCTTGCCGGTAAAAAGGATTCCCTTTGAAGCAATCATCTTCTGAAACAGATCATCAAATTCCTTATTTACTTCTGATAAAAACTTAAGGTCATATAAATCAGGCTTTTCCTTCTCTTCTGCCTTGGGCTGAAGATGATTAAACATCCCGGCTTTTTCCAATGTTCCAAGAGAATACTTATCCTTTGGAATCTTACGAAAGGCTACACAAGGAAGTCCTGTATCTGTAAGCAGGCCACTAATTGCCGTAATTCGCAAAATGAAATCTTCCTGTGTTGCATCCGTAAAGGTCTGAATTGCATTTGCAGTTCCAAGGTTCACCTTGTTTCTCTCAAGAAGTCTTGTGATAAAACTCTGATACTCTCTATCATCCGTAAATGAAATACCAGAGTCACTTCTCTTACCCATTCTTTTGATACGTATATTCCCTGCTGAATAGGTTTTAATATCTGAGATCTCCATGTCATGAATAAGTTCATCGATAATCCCATATCCCCAGAGTTCTCTTCTGACAAGCTCCAAAACTTCTGCTTTTTGCTCATCAGTCATTTCATTGCCATCTGCATCCACGTACTCAGACATCTGTGCTAATAGTTCTTCTTTAATCTTTTCCCTGGACACCGAAAGCTCGTCATAATTTCTTTTACTTAAATTTGTAAGCAGGCCTGTGCTTTGTCTTACGTAGAAATCTTCTACCAAAACCCTGGCAAGCTCTGCATAATCGTTTTTAGTTACTTCCATCTACATCCTCCATTACTTCTTCGATTGTGTGATGCTTTAGCGTTTCATCCTTAGTTCCTGCATATATGAACACACCGACAATTGCGATTACAATCACAAGAACAAATGCAACTAGCTTCACAAGCAGTTTCTTTTGAGCCTTTGGATCTGCAGCCTTTTGTCTTTGCAGTTTTAACTCTTCTTCACGCTTGATTTCCTCTGCTTTTTTCTTCATACGCTCCACATCCTCTGTTGATTCATACAAAAGATGTTTCGTTGGCTTAAAAAAGAAAAAGTACAGATATTTCCCGTAGGTCATGTCTTCTGTGTAATTACAGCCAAATGCTATTCCTACCAAAAGCAGTGCTATAAACATAAAAACGCATGCCACTCTCGGTACTTCCCAAAACAGCGGCAGGCAAACATTTAACATTACGCCTGCAATTACACTTCCAAAGAAGACTACCTTCTGCACAAAAGTCTGATTCTTTAAGGCATCAATCCCAAATAAAGCATCTGAATCAATTTCCTCTAAATTTACATTTCTATTCATCTGAGGCATCTTTCTTTCCTCCTACATCATTCTCTGCACAATACTGTCTGTTCCCTTAACAAGCCCTGAAATAACAATTGGTGTAATAGCTGACTGCACGGTAATCAAAATTACTTTATAGATATCCGATGATCCTGCCAGGTTAAAGTTCACCAATGTCGTACACAGCGTTACGCCAGTCTTTACACATATAACCATGAGTGCTCCTGATATACAGAAACCGAAAAAGGTTTTTATATACTGAAGCAGGCTTCGTGAAATATCATGCCCGCCGGCTCCCATCGCTATTGCAATTCCTGCAAACGGAAGGATAATCAGTGGCTTTAATATTCGCTGAAAACCGGAGCTGATAATCGAGATACAAGATGCTACCATGATGAATACAAGAACAATTCCTGCAATCATAAAAAGCAAACTGCATCCGATAACACTCCATAGCTTCGAGAACCATTCACCCGTTAGTTCAAAACTTGGCAGTGCACATGTTGAATTGATAATCGATTCAAGGCTACTGTTTACACTCAATGTATATCCGCTTGTGGTTCCCATTCTTGATGTAATACCATCTGAAAAATCAATGATATATCCCATGATGTTCCACATATTTGCTGCTACAAATAAGATGATGCAGTACCTTAATGCATCCATTAAAAATCTCTGCGCCTGCTGTTCCGGTGGTGCACTGATTACCGACTTATATATGGCAATAATAAAGAAGACCGTTGCTATGGGAACTGTGGCATCGCTTATCGCATTAAACATGGTATGTACTGTCGAATAAGGTGTGCCGCCTCCCGCTGACTTGGGGCTTGTAGTAAAGAGCGTCATTGCGATTTGCATCAGTGTGTTCCAAATCGTAAACGAGCAGTTGTACAGTGCTTTAATTACGTCTATCATTCTCTTTACACCTCCAAAAAAATAAGCCCCGACCGACGTTTGGATCGGCCGGAACTTTACACATTAGTTGCTCTTAGGTTAATGCTGTTACTAATGCACTTAAGCCTATGAGTACGCCGCCCGCTACTACTGAATACACTGCCTGGTGTTCACCCTGCTGATCCATCTGGCGAAATGCCATAGCGAACTTGATTCCACCATACACAAGCATTACCGCACCGATTGCACTTCCAAGTGTGATAAGTACACTCTTTAAGTTAGTGATTGCTCTTGTGTAACTGGTTGCTGCTAATAAAACTCCGTTCATTCTAGCTTCCTCCTGTTCCATATTTTCCTGGTGATTTATTCACCTTTTGCTTGTTACATAAGTCATATGGGAAGGAGTTACGCTGCATCTGCATTTTTATCTGCAAACTTCTTTTGTAAATTTTTCAATTGCCTCTTCAGAATGATCATTACTGAAGAATGCTTCTATCTCATCAAAACCAAAACCCTCTTTGATAAGTGGTACTAAATTTGTTATCTGCCCTGAAGAATATCCTGCATTAGTTAGCTTTTGAACAAGGATTACATACTCCCTGTACTTCTCAGGACTTGCTTCTCCAAACACAGAAAAATCAAATCCTTTATCGGCCTGGTGAGCTTTTAAATACTTCTCGTAATTGGCTTCTAATAATTCCTTATCTTTAGCCATGATAGGAAGCTTTTCTATTTCTTCACCGATGGTATATGCCCTAATCAAATCCTCTGCATCATCCATCGTAAGTCTGATAATAGTCTCTCCATTTTCTCTTAACTTTTCAGCTTCTTCTCTTGCATCCTTACCAGCCAAAAAGAAATTCTTATCATCCTGTCTTTTCTGCTTTCGCTCTCTCATCTTCTTGGCAGGGTCATACGGCGTATGCTTTCTACAAAGAAGCTTAACAAATGGCGTATTTTCCATCTGGCATTTTCTCTGGAATAGTGGATCTGTACCTTTTACGACAATGGCACATTCCCCATCCTTTTTCATCACAAAGATATCCTCTGCAGATAAAAGGCTCTTTTCCATAACATCCTCACTTCTTGAGCTTTGTCCTTTGTAATCCTTGGCATCAGAATCACTTGCCTTATGAATGGTCTGTGTTCCAAAATGCTTACTCAGATACTCGCAGGAATCCATATCAGGTGCACCTAAGATATCAATGATTGCACAGTTACCAATAAGGTCTTTATCCATATCATACTTAGGGAATTTTCTCTTAAGCTGAATTAAGTTCTGTACAATAATTACCGCACTCATATTTCTTGAACGCATGGTAGAAAGCTTCTCAACAAACGAATCAGGAAGTGTAACATTTGCAAACTCATCCATTAGGAATGTCAAATGCTGAGGCAGTGTTTCATGCAGCTCTGGGTCAATTGCAGTAAGGTGATATAACTCATCAAAAAAGAGTGAATATACCATACTTGGAATCCAGTCATAATAACGCTTATCTTCACTTGTAACGATAAATAGAATTCTCTTTCCGGTCCTACTTTCAGGTGATTTCTTAGAATACCCAAAGCTCTTTCCAATATGGATTTCATCCTCTGACAAAAGGTCAATGACACACTTTAATTTCATATATCTGCAGTGCGCATCAAGAGATGCCACAATAGAACTTGTTGTCTCTGCAGCACCGTTATAAAACTTCTCAACGGCTACATATCCAGGGAAATCCGTATCATGAGTTTTATGCCATTCACGCTGTGCTTTTTTCATGATATCCATGATTCCATCTGGTCTGTTATCAATCGATCCATCCGCTTTTGTAAATACAGTTGTCGCATCCAAAAGCTTTACGAAGGTCTTCCAGTTTTGCATATCCTTTTTGTAATAGTAATGAATCAGATAGATAAGTGATGTTAAAAGCACTTCTGCTGACTGTTCAAAGAACTGATCATTACCACCACCGGCATCATCCTGCGGTGTGGTTGATTTCATTAAGATTCCAGCAATACTCATGATATCTGACTCATTTCTGATATATTCAAACGGATTAAAGTGAATACTCATAGGCATTCCTTCTTCGGATTCTACGTTCATAACCATAACTTCATATCCGTTATCTTCAAAATACTGGCCGGTCTGCTTATACAATTCTCCCTTTGGATCTGTTACCAGAAAATTTCCGCAAAGCTGACTAAGCATCGGCCTTGCCAATCGGAAAGATTTACCTGATCCAGGAGGTCCAACTACAAGCATATTTAGGTTTGATGTTTTCTCATTATTGATACTTAAATACACATCCTCTGCCAGCCAATAATTTGCTGTATTAACCCTTAACGGTTGAGGAAGTTTTACATCTCCTGTGACTACTTCCACTTCATTTTTTGCATCATGATTTGAAAATATCTTTGAAAATTCCTTTGCACTTCCCCACTTGGCTACACCATATTCCTGGCCCGCAAATGGATGCTCAAATCTTGTAAATATCATGATAAATGCCATAGAGAAACTAGCCCAAAATGCACCGATAAACTTGGGCGTTGCACTGGTAACTCCTACGATATAGTGATGCTCTTCAATGATGAATTTCTGAAAGTTATTCATAAACTCATTAAAGTCATTACCTGACATCCACACAGCCCCGCATAAAAATCCGGCATAGACACAAATGAATGTGCCTATGCCATATAAAATGAGTGTCTGCTGTATGGTTCTGGTATGTTTCTTTACTGAGGAGCCTCTATTCTTAAAGCTGTTAAAAAACTCCTTGATAAATTTCATACTTACCCTTTCTAGCGCTTTGCTGTGTGATGGATGCTCTTTGTCGCTTCCTTTGACTTGCCGCTAAGTTCAGCAATAATATCAGCTCCCTTAATCTTAGAGATTTCTCCGTCAGGACTCTTCATCTCAAAGATGTCATCGGAATTGATTTTTAAGGTTGCACTCTTTTTCGATGCACTTGTTACAGGAACACCGGAAACAAGGCCTCCTGCAAGTTCTAAGGACAACTTACCTTCTCCATCTTTCATTACTGCAGCTGCAGGAACGGTTATTGTTGTATAAAGCGATTCATCATAACTGTCTGCCTGCTTCTTATCATGTTTTGCAGTCTCTACATACTCTTTTGCTTCCTTAGAACTGTATTCTTTTTCGGAGTGTTCTTCCTGCCCTTCCTCCTGGGCTTTAGAAAAATTTGCATCGATACCCTTGATATATGCCTTCAATCTATCTTCTGAAGAAAGAGCTGTTGTAGGCTGACCTGCTATCATACCCGAATGTTTTAACATCTTAGGCAATTTCTTAAGCCATGCTTCTTTTGACATTCCCTTATCCGAAAAGCTTCTTACCTTGGATGGATCAGCTACATCTGTTACCTCATATACAGAGTAAACTCTTCCCTTTGCATCTGCCTCAAAAGTACGCTTGATAGTAAAGAGCTGGTCATCCTGTGTTTTCTGGCTATAAAAGATTTCTTTACTGTCAGGAACAAGGCTTTCATCTCGAATCGGAATCATACACTCTTCCGGTGTAAACTCTCTAACAATTCCACACTCAGGTTCCATTGCAAGTGCTTTTTCTGGATCCTTTTCAAAGTTCGTACCCTTACCCTGGCGAAGATACTCTTCAAAGGTAATGGTATTGTCATGACTCATCTTCTCTTCGGTTTCTTTGAGCTTGTCTTTATTCTGCTCCTTAGCCTCAATAAGTTCTGCAAGTTCGCCTTCTAATCGTTCACGCTCCTCATCGGTCTTTGCATTTGCAATTTCCTCTTTCTTAGCCTGAATCTGCTTATCGTAATCCTTATCCTTTGATTCCTCTTCTTCCTTACGAATTCCCATCCACGATTTAATCTGCTTCTGATGAATTGCAAGATCCTGAGAAGGTACACCGATTGGAATATAATCATCATCAGGATTTAGATCCGGCAATCTGCAGTATCTTAATCCGCTACTTTCACAATATCTTTCAAAAGGTGATACACCCTTTTCATCAGGAACTAACATTTCCTTTGGAATCTCAATTACAGGAGCAGTTCCTTCCGATACTTCCTGAATCTTCTGCCAGGTACAGCTACCCGGTCTTTTCAAATACTTTTCATGGCTCCACTCTGAGAGTGCTCTTAAGCCACGAATCATGACTGCAATAGCATCATGAGTTCCCTTAAAAAGGTAATAGACTCCCTTATATTCAAGCTCTACTACCTGTGCAATTTCATCTGCCATTTAATCCTCCTAACTTGGTCTTACGACCATAATCGCATTCTTCGTTCTTAATTTCTGATACACAACGCCATACTGCGTGTTTAATGCTTCAACTGCTTTTCCGTTGCCCACATATATTGCGACATGATAAATGCCTTTATATCTGCCATTGGAATCGCCGCCATAGAAGATAAGATCTCCCGGCTCCAAATTTGTGATACTGTCTATAGACTTACCTGCCGCTTCCATAATCCTTGCTTCCTCAGATGCCGTTGGCGGATATCTTCCTCCACCACTTATATCAACTCCTGCAGCCTCCCACGCATAATATGCCAATGAGCTGCAGTCATACGCATTTCCGCTTGCTCTTTGTGCCTGACTATATGGATATCCCACCTTTGACAATGCAAATCTTAATGTAGCTTCCTGTGTTTCATTACATCCGCTGTCCGCTACAATCTGATCAATGGTAGCCTGGTCAAGTGTTGTATTAACAAAAGTATCATCGCCTGTGAAAAAGCCGATGATGTTATTTAATGCTTCTGTAACCTTTACAATCGGCGACAATACATCAAATAAAATCGCAAAAATAACAACCACGATAATGGAAATCGTTGCAAAGATAACCACATATGGTGCAAGCAATGCTCCAAGCTTAGCAAGAAGTGCTTTCACATAATGCATTGGATTTATTACTTCGAGAAAGGTACCAACCAATCCGCCTTTTCCATCATGAAAAGCATCTCCGGTATTAGCACCGCCGCCACCAAGTTCATTGGAAATATCCTTCTTTACCTTTAAAACGCTGGCCGCATTAAGCTTTGCTGACTGCTTCTTTTTTGCCTTATCTTCTTTTTTCTTATATTCCTTTTTCTTCTCCTGAGTCTGTTTGAGCTTATAGTCCTTTTCTTCAATCTGGGCTGCTTTATCATCAAGAAAACGCTCCTGCTCCTTGATTTTTGCACGCTCTTCTTTGACCTCTTTATCAAATGCAGCCTTCTGTTCTGCGCTCTTATGGGTCTGACTTTCTGCTTTAATTTTAGATTCAAGAGCTTCCTTACGTTCAGCAAGCTGGCTACTGGCTTCCTTATAACTCTCTTCATCTTTTTTCAAAGATTCCTTTTGAGTTTTGATTTGCGCTTCCATTTCCTTACGCTCGGCTTTTAAGCCACCATGCTCCGTCCTTGACTTCTCATATGACATACGCACAGCTTTTTCTGCCATATCATCCACTTTACCGACTGCAGTGTCTTCACCCTTTGAAAACATGGAAGCTTCTGTGCCAACAAACCTAGCCATCTCATTTGTAAAATGGGACCGGTTGTTAAAACCGATCCCTTCCTCCTTAAACGCCATATCCACCTCCATCTGTATTGACTATCTTATAAATCTCACAGTCTTTACTCATACGCATATCAAATGGTACAGTGATATTTCCCATCTTAATAAGCCCAGTACCGGAATCCGCATTATCTACGAAGTTAAACATCGCAGGACTAATCTGCGGTAAAAACTCCATAAGCTTTTCCTTATCAAGCGTAGACTGACTTAAGAGAGCAAAGTACTCTGTATTCGATAAAATCGCAGAAAGCTTGCCTCCGTTGTCGTTATTAAGAAGGTCTGTCATATTCTGGGTAATACCGTTTAAGATACCTGACATTTTTCTGATTTCTTTCCAGAGTTTTAAGACAAAGCTTGCTACCTGGGGAACTCCCAATAGTTCGTGGAATTCGTCTACATACAAATGTGTCCACCTGCCTGTTATTGCATTTTCCTTTACCTTATTTCTCACGGTTTCCATCATGACAAGCATCGCTGTTAATCGGATATTATCCTTAAGGCCGCTGATATCAAACACGATAAAACGGTTATCCAGTCTTACATTGGTTCTATGGTTAAACAGATTAAGCGATCCATTTACAAAGATTTCCATTGCTGCGGCCAGATGAACTGCCAGGCTGCTTCCCTCATCAAGTAACCCCTGGTAGATATCCTGCAGTGTTGGAGAATATGCTCTTATCTGTTCTTCCACACTAAGGTTTTGCTCCAAAATGATATTGGCTGATTCGGTAAGCATATAGCTTGGCACTTCATAATCATGTGCTTCTTCCGTCTCACCATTTAATCTTTTTCTCATGGAATAATTCTCGGAATATACCTTCTCAATTACACCATCGATGATGCCCTGTTCCTCCGGCAAAATATCACGCTTCATACAACTTGATAACAGTGACAATATAAAATCTGCCTTATCAGAGATGATTTCTCTAAGCTTTGCATAATCAACGCCGGTAAAATCAACATCCATAGGATTTAAGTAAAATTCCTTAGATGAATCAAAGCTGATGATTGTACCATCTGTTCTGTTTACCAAGCTTCCATACTCTGACTGTGGATCAATGATTAGGAACTGATCATTTGGATTATTTACAAACATGCTAATAATCTCAGACTTTGCAAATACCGACTTACCAGATCCCGACTGGCCAAGAATCAGTCCGTTATGATTTTTTAATAGCTTCTTATTTGCAAATATCGCATTCTGGCTGAGCTGATTGATTCCGTAATAAGTTCCGCCTTCGTCATTTAATTCCTGCGTCTTATATGGCATGAACATGGCAAGACAGGTGGAACTAAGATTAACTACTCTCTTGAATTCCTGGATTCCAAAAGGCAGGCATGAATTAATACCTTCCCTTTGTTTTCCAAAGCAGCTCTTTAACTTCAACGACTTAAGCGATGCAATATTCTTTAGTTTTTCCTCGATTTGCACCAACTCTTCCTTACTTTTTGCAAGGAACATAACAAGCATAGTGGTGTTGAAATAGTGTTCGTCCAGCGTATCAATTTCCTTGGAAAACTCATCAAGCTTCTCTTTTTCATTCAAGAGCTTCTGGCTTGCATCCGCTAAAAAGTCATTGTTATTTCTGTTTCTCTGCTTTTCCCCTTCAATCTTCATTCCGACAGCCATATATTTACGGCCAACTTCCTGCTTAAAACCTGCGATGTCCAAAAGCTCATTATTTACTGTCACATAGCTTGTACAGTTAATTTTGCTTAAGGATGCAATAATATCCGACTCCAAAGACTTAGGATATTCTTCGATATACATTACTTTTCCGTACTGTCCATTAATCATAAAAGATTCATTTTCAAACAGTACCGATGCAGGTGCTATCGTATTAATCCAGTCATGACAAGTCTCATATTCTGATGCAAAATCAAACTTATAATCCCCTTCAATTCCCACATGGGTTACACGGTAAAGCTTTTGCATTCTCTCATTGATTCCAACCGGTCTCATAACAGAACCCTGCATACCATTTGCACCTACACCAATAAAGGCACTTCTTACTGCAGAATCTGTAGACATGAACATCTGCTTTGCATCCTGCATATCATCGGCCTTAATCGTAAGCGTAAGATAAATCGTCTGATATAATCCCTGCTTTGCATCTGAAACCTTATCTCTGATTACTTTGTTATAGCTGCGTCTTAACTCGTCGTACTTATCACCACGAAGTGCATACAGTATCTTTTCATGAAACAGCTTCTCATCTACATATTCGTTTGCGACCGTGTATGAAAATCTGCATGGTATCGTCTTAAGTACCTTGGCAAAGTTAATAATGATTTCTTTTTGCTCAGAATCTGTTACTCCGGCAAAGTTGATATCACTAAGGACATACAGCTTTGAAAACAGCTTGTTATTCAGTTCAAAGATTCCACTCTCATCGATGCTTTTGATTGAGAAGATCTCCTGTGAGGAGGTCATCTCTTTTACAAGTGGTGTGTCGCATATTTTTGTTTGCTCATATTTTGTTTTAATCACTGCCATCTTTTAGACCTCCAAACATTTCAATCTGGTCAGCTAAATCCACCCTGACATTTCTGACATAAGTAAGATTTAAAAGACCGAAACTAATTGCTGCTTCCGCAGCCTTCTTCTGTGCTCCTACACATGGAGCGATAATAAAGCCTTCGGCTGATAGGATTGATAGGATAGTCTTTTCAATAATGGATCTGGCATCATCAGAATCACATGTAAACATGATTGTCATTGATACATTAATAAACTCGTTTGCATTAAGCCCGTGCTTATTAAATCTCTGCTCTAATGTCCTTCCAAAATCGATCTGGTCGGCCATAGCAATTCCATCAAATTCCATTGAAATATACATTTCACAACCAATCTCTTTTAGCCTTCCTATCACATCAGCTTTAAGCTCTTTGGGATACTGCATGACAAATAAACACTCACCGAAATTGTCTTTCTTTCGAAAGCTCTCTGTCTGATCTACAATTTCTGCCACGCATTCCTTTTTCCAGTCTTTTCTACCTCGAACCATAGAAGCGTAGGAGAAGTGGCTACCATATCCCGAAACCGCCTTCATTGCTTCATCTACACTTAACACTTCAAACTGCATATGCTTGGCTATTTTAGACTCATCGTCTGTAAATAAGGTCCTGACCTCGTCATATGTATCTCCTGTTTGTGTAAGCGTCATAAAGGTTTCTACTCCCCCGCCGGCTCCAATCACCTGCGTGAATCTGGCAGCCGCTTTTATATCCTTTGCAATTGTTCCAAGAGCAGCATTCTCACGACTCATTACCCTGTAAACTCTTTTCCAGCTGCCCCCTTCAAACTGAAAGGTGCCTGCTGGATCAAAGCCTACTAAATGCATGGAACTGACTGTACTCTTTGGAACTGGAATCAGCATACGGTTTGCTTCGCGGATACGCTTTTCTTTTTCCTTCTTAAGACGCTTCTCCTCACGACTTATGGCTCTGCTTCCGGCTCCTCTTCCCATGGCCTTTTCCTCCTAATTACGCGTGATCAAACCAGCTGTTAATAAGGTTTGTAATCTTATTCTGGAAGTTAGGAAGTAAGGTATTCTTTCCGAAGAGGTACAAAAGACCTGCAATACCTGCCGCAACCGCGATGATGATGAACATGATGATAATCTGATCAACACCCTCTCTCTTCATGGTTACGAAGTTCTTTCCTCTGATAATTAATCCGTCCAACTTGTTTACTAACTTATTCACTTTAATATCCTCCTGTTAGGTAATTTATTTTTGTAAGTGGACCTCAACCTACATAATGCATATGGTCATATAGCCCTTTGAATCTGCAAAAAATTTCAAAAAAAATGTGGGAAGGATTTTTCTTCCCTCCCACACGGTCTTTATATAAAGTCTGCGATATCTTCAATCATTTCTTTTGTAATTAAGTCAAGGAATAAAAAGTCTGTATCCTCGAAAATGAAGTCTCTTGCATTGGCAAGATTTCTCCAAAGGAGAAGGATATCTGCAGGTTTACAGTCGGCTTCCCTAGCTATACCTTCGTTCTTGATAACATCATACAAATAAAATGCATCCGGAAGTGGATCAACTGCAAAACCATCCATATACATATACATCTCCAAATCGTGAGCTTCCTCTAAGATTCTGCAGACAACAAACTTCTCAATAGTGGTAAGTTCCACTTCATCGTTTGCCGCAAGCTTCTGATACAAACTTAACACAATCGGAATTGTAGGTTCTTCGTCTATCAGGCCTGACTTTGGAAACCAGTCTGCTACCATTTCAGTAAAATCATCCGGTACAAGAAATCCTTCATCATCAGGAATTAAATCCGTTGAATACTCGATATGCTCAAGAATCTTACCGTTTACAAACTCCTTAATAAGCTTGTCCGCCTTTTCATCTTCAGTGTAATAATCAAAAAACTTTAACATCTTTACATCCTCCATAAACTTAGTGTTTTTGCTTGTTACATAAGTCATATGGACTGAATGAAGGATGAATCTGCAAAAAAATAGACTGCTTAAACATAAAAATTTAAGCAGCCTAAAATTTATTTATTTTTCGTCATCATCAAGTGACGATATGATATGAAATTCTCCTGTCTCAAGATCAATAGCGTTTGTATCGGATGTCCGCATTAGTAATCCGCCCTCCTGATCCATGAGCATTGAATCATCTCCCATATTAAAGCCAAATTCACCGGTGGTGTAATCAAAATAATTTCCCATAATGCCTCCTAATTTAATCTTACAATTTCATATTCTCTGGTTCCGTAAATCTTCTGAACCTGATAATTACAGTCATCAATCCAGTATGTAATCTTATCTGCAGCTTCTTCATTTGTTGCAATATTTGTGCATAAAAGATTACTCTTTTCATTTGTTCCGCCACATGCTACCGGCAGAATGTGGTGAATATTCCAGCCACAGTAAATTCTTTCGCCATCCTCCTTGATAAAGAAATCATCCTTACCGTAACCATCCCTGCACATAAGGTATCCATGAAAATCCTCTGCAAATCTAGCATTACCAAAGCATTCTTCCCAGAGCCTTAAAGCATTCTTCTTGTTAATCTTCATTCATCTCACCTCCAATCCGGATTTAGGGTAAAAAATAAGCCCATACACGCCATGCATGTATGGACCAACAAATCCAAATCGGTTGCCTTACACGCACTACGACCAAGGCAAATACATTTAACTTTGCCTTTAGTAACGTATGGTGTAAAGCGATGAAACAAATAGATTACCTACCTAAGAGTTTTTCTCATATCTTTCTTAAGGACATAACCAGAATCTTTCTTGTTCCCTAATAGTTTCATGGGTTTACGTTATTTTATTCTCAATAACTTACCTTTGTAAGACATCAATGGTACCCTGTTTCGCAACTACTTATCTGGTATCATAAAGCTTGACCTGATATCCATTTAGATGTCTGCGCTATTGATTTACACGACAATTATATTATCCAAAACAAGTTTTTACAACTGCTATTTTCCTGAACAGCTACCACCTGAATAGCCAAAACTTCGCCAGTTATCATAATCACCACGAAGTATTTTTCTGATTTCCCAGTACTTTTCATAGCTATTCATCTGTCTGCCTTCATAATATCCATAGCTCTCATTTTTCTTCTTATTCTTATTTTTCTTCTTTGCCATCTTTACACCTCACAAAATATATTTTCTAATACATACTCTTTTGAAGGAGTAGGCAATACAGTAATCATTGCATTATCAATAAATATGTATAATTGCTGACCATATAAAACAAAATCCTTCTCTGCAGCATTTTCATCCACTTTTGTATTAATCCAAGCCCTAAGATATCCTTTTACTTCTTCTGGTCTTTTTCCCGAGTTATATATCCGTGAAACCATTCTATTTGCAGTTTTCTTACTCCACCCATTTCTTTGTTTCATTCTCAAATACGCATGTTTTGTTATCTCGATTTCTTTATAATTTTCCATTTTTTGATCCTCCAAAAACTTTTTAGCCTAAAAAAGGGTACAAAAATACACGGAGACTATATTTAGCCTTCAAATACAATCCCCGTGTTTACTTAATTCAAACTAAAGCGTTATGCTGTAATGTAATCTTTCAGGATTTCACGAATATTCTCATAAAACTTCTCTGATTCTCTTTGCATATATAACATTTGGGAATAGTCCCCGTCAGAACGATTTTCTTCTTTTAAGAAATCATGATAATCTTTTCCATCCCAAAGATCAGCAGCCCCACGATCAAATCCATACATATATATCTCAAAATCCACCAAAATAGACTCCAACTGCTTATATATATCAGCAGGGATATCAAGTAAACTAAGATGCAAAGCTCTTGCTGCATCCAGATAATAATGCTCATGTTCCTCAAAGAATTCCTGCGAATAATCAAACCTTACACAATCTGCAGCTACGTCCATGAATGTTGACATCTTCTGATACACAGTTCTAATTACATCCTTTGTTTTGTCCATGTTAACGTTTTCAATTGTTTTTATTTCTTTATTTTCAACCATTATAGTTTTCTCCTGTACTCTTAAAAGCTTCATATAATCAATTTGTAAATATGCGGCAATAGTTTTAACTGCCTCTAAGTCTGAAACACCATTTCTTCCATACATCCAGTTAGTAATAGAATCAACTGATGTAAATGTTTTTTCAGCTAGGTCTCCTTTAACATCTTCCTTTTTGATAGGCTCTCCAGCTGCTTTCTTATCCGCTACGTATTTGCTTACGCTAGCTTTAAATGCAAATGAATCAAAAACAAATTCTTGGTCATCTCTTACTTCGAGTACCTTGAAATTTTTACTTATCATATCTACTCCTTTCTTGTTTTTTCTCTGTCGCGACTTTTGATGGTCTTATCTTATCAGCGACGACAAAAGAAAACTATGTAGATAAAGCATTTCTACATTCCTCTACATTTTATCTACAAAAATTAAGCTCTTTTATATTCAACAGAATATTCATCCCTTAATACATCCCATTCATCTGTCCTTGGTGCCGGATTCCACATTAAAGCTCTATAATCAACAGCGCATTTAACCTCTGCATAACTATCTCTGTCGTAATCTTTAGTATCAATTTTTTCCAAATACTTATTAACATCTATTTCAACCCATTTGAAATTATTAAATAAATGATTGATATGCCGATACTTACACGAAACCTTATCTGCATAAGAAAGAGCGTTATAAATACTCTTGTTTGTGTGGAAAAAGCTATATTTATATGTGTTACTCACTTCTGTTACATACATAGAATCAAGATTGGAACAAATTTCACTTTTTATATCCTTACTGCTTCCAACCTCAATACAAACCCATGTATCCTTATCAATTTTTCCAAATAATGCCCACACATGTTTTAGTGTTCTATTATCTGCTGTAACATTATCCTCAAGCAAAGAATAATCCTTTACTTGATTAATTAAATCGTCCTTCTGATCTTTGGTCTTAATGCTTTTAAATTCCTTTATGATTGGAACAAAAGCTTCGTTTGCTACATCAACTCTCGGACATTCCTTTTTTATATCTTCAAGTGTCATTAATTCTTCCAACTAAAACGCCTCAATTCTTATATATTTGATATCCTCATACTGGGCAGTAAAGGCTGAAATTCTGTCCTTTGAATCTTCCTTTGAATAAAAATATATGTATCTATCGACATCATCTGAAAGCTGCATAAGCTTCTCAGAATCTTTTTTTATCTTTTGGTTATTAAAGGCTGTCACAGTTGCAAAACATTCTGCAACTACCAACTTATCTGTAGATACTATGTCAAAGCCTGTTAATGCTCCCATATGAAGTTCGAAGGCTTTGCCCTCGTATCTACTCATCAGATCCTCGACAGCCTTAAGCACCACAAGATCTGAGTACGCCTGGTTTAACATTTCAATAAAATTTATTGATTCTCCAGTTAATGGATCAAGTGCTGTTTTATCAAATTTAAGGTTTGCAAGAGCCTCTTTTGCGTCACAAGCTTCAAGAATTCTAGTAATTTGATTTCTTGTTTTTTCAATATTTATTTCAACAGTTTCAATAAGCTTTTGAACTTCTTTTTTATCTGAAAGAATCATAATTTTCGTTCCTTTTTAATTCCAGGTTTTCCAAATTTCTGGCTGATAGCCGATGGTTGACTGCTTGCCATTTCTTACAATTGGAGTTTTTATAAGATGCTGGTTTTCAAGAAGTTTTTCAAGTTTATCTTCTTCAGCAATATATTTTATAAGTGCAAGCGTATCTTTATCCTTAGCATCAGGATTTATAAGGTTTTCAAGGCCTCCATTTACGTTTGCAACAGCTGTAAATTCGCCTTTACTTAGCCCTTTTTCTTTCATATCAATGAACTGAAATTTGATTCCGCGTTCTTTAAAATATCGCTCTGCCTTCTTTGTTTCATTACATTTTTTAGTTCCAAAAATCTGTATGTTCATAAGAGATTTCCTTTTCTTTGTGTACCATTCCTACCCCCAACCCCCGCCCGACTCCCCGGGGGCTGAATGGAATTTATTCAAAGACTATATAGCAATCACTGGTATACTGCTCAAACAATAAATCACTCTGTTCAATAGCTCGATATAATTCACTGTTGATTTCTCCAGTAACATACTTATTACGTGCTTCTGGTTTTTCAACAAGCACCCATCTAAGCTGCTTATATGAGTACTTAGCGAATGCAATCCATTCAGGATAATTTATGGCCATTGGATTTTTCGTAAAGTAAACTTTACCTGCATTAATTGCTGCCGCCTCACAATGAGCAATAAAAAGCATAGTTGCCAGTTTAGGATGTTTCTCCCGATTAAGCGAAATCGGAATAGAATCCTTTACTTTATTACCTTCCTTTATTCGCTTTACTGCATATCCAATTCGAGTTACAAGCTCAATAATAATTGTAGAAATTGACTGTGAACAAAAATGAATAAAGTCAAATCCCTCATAGTACATTCCCTGTACTATCTCTGCTATAGTAAGCTCTTCTTCTCCAATGCTTCCAAACTGCATTAGATTAAATAACCCCATCAAAGGCGCTGGTAATCCCATAGAAGTTGTAATATCAGACTTAAAGTGAATAATCTGTTTCATCACAGCAGAAACAATATTTGTTTCTTTTCTATCCGCGTAATTTTCCATGACCTGACATACAAATTTACCGTTCTTATCTATTGTGGTCATAGTTCCATGCATGATGTCATATACGCCAAATACAAACCCAAGTAGTGGATCATGTCCAAGCGACAACATTCTGTGATAATATGCTGACAAACCTTCAACATACTCCGTCGTATGTCTATTGTCCTGTGCATCAAAAGAAACCTTACTTGCCTTTGAATTAGCCAGTTTTTCCATTTCTTCAGGATTAAACTTTTCTTCAAATTTCTTTCTTACAAAGTCTGAAAGTGGGCCTGCCTCCAACCCATCTGGACCTTTTTCAGGTATTCCAACAAGTACAAGATCAACAACAGCCCCAAGCAATCCAGCTACTACAGAAATTGAAACATCATATTTATCCAATTTGTGAATAGCATTATACTCACGATTTAAGGCTTTTACTTCGAGCGCATTCTGCTTTAGCTCCTCAGAAGTAAATAAGTCCTCTAGTACAATCTCAGTTCCTACATCATTTGCAGCTTCCACGTATATTTTTTCATAATCTCTTAGTCGAATAATTTTCCTCTCAGAAACTTCTGCCGATACCCCTGCAACAGGTAATTTAATGCCCAATTCAGAAAGAAGCTTTTCAGACTCAGCAATTCTCACATCAACGTTACTGCCATCGAAAATTTCTTTTATCTCTTGACATTGTTTGTCCTGATGAGCCAATATCACATTTCTCTTTTTTTCATCTTCGGTATATGAATATCTGCTCATGCAGTCTCACCCAAATCCTTTCTAAGATCCTTAATAGCCTGCTGTAATAAAATATTTAAACTCTGCAAGTAGTCTACTCTTTCTTTCGTAGCATCTGCTTCTTCCTTAAGCGCATCTATAATAGCCTGATGTTTAACAAGAGCTTCTTTGTAAAGACGTTCCTTCTCCTGGCGAAGTTGCTTATTCTTTAAGTGTGCCGCTACACCAACTCCACCTGCAGCTAAAATAACTGCTGGAGCTGCAAGAACAAACACACCTGCTACCATTCCTCCACCAACTATACTTCCAGCAGCTGCTAGTCCCGATGTAATTCCAGCAGCAGATAACCCTACTGTACCGAGGCCATACAAAGCGGCAAATGAACCAACGCCTCCGATACCCGCACCAAGGGCTCCTGAAAGAACTTCTGGAATTGCACTTTCTCTTATTGTTCTGCTTTTATCATTAGTAGCCGCAGCTGCCTCATTAATAACATTTACTACTTGCTGTAAAGAGTCTACACTCTGAAAAACCATTTCTTTTTTCTTCTTAACATATTCGCCCATAGCTCGTCTCCTTTATGCTTCTGCAAATTCTGTATGCTTATACTTTACAAGTGCATCCACAAGCACCTCATTTATGGTTTCAAGTTTATCAACTTTTTCTGCTTTCTTCTCAAGGTCACTGATTATAGCATCTGCCTTTTCAATATGCTTCTGATACAATCTGTCTTTTTCTTTTTGTTCATTTGACTTATATGCACCATATCCAAGCAGACCAGCGCAGGCTCCATATGGAAGAATCTTAATAATCGTATCTTTATTTGCTGCAATAAACTTCATAGCAATCGGGCCAAAATCTTTTACTGTTTTCTGAATCATGTAGTAGTTCATAGATTACTTATCTCCCTTCTTTTCCTTTTCCTGCTTTTTTGTGTTTTTAAGCATTGTCGCTACCCAGGCACTTAATGTACCTGCCATTATCGCCCCACCTGCTACAGGAGCTGCAATTGCCCCAGCCGCCGCACCAAATGCAAGCAGTGCTGCGGACATTGTTTTAATAGCTGCATCCTTATTTCCAGATACTGTGGCGCTCGAAATCACTTTTGCTGTATTAAGTATATTTTCTCTCTGCTCAGAGGTAATCTCCGGATTGTCGTTAAACACCAGATTTAAGACTGTAAGAAGATTCTCCTGCTCTTCACCTTTACGAGAGTTAGCCTCAGCTTCAAATATTGCACGGATAGCAATATATTGTATTTTCGACATCTTAACCCCACCCCTGTCAGGACCTTTTTCAAGATTTAGCACTGACTGCTTTGTTATTCCCAAACGGTCTCCTAACTGCTCCGCTGTCCAACCAAACAGTTTTCTCAGCATTTCAAGGTTATTTTGAAGTTCTTCAATTTCTCTATCAGTATTTCCCATTTATCCTTACCTCCGAGCATAATATAGCACATATTTTTAACTCAGTCAAATATTTGGACTAAATAAATTATTTTGACAACAAAATGGACACGCCAGATGACGTGCCCTAAATCTTTATTCATATGAAGTTCTATCAATGCTTGTATGGAACATCTTTAGAAGTGTCCTCTGGCTGGTAAGCTTCTTTGTTATCATATTTCCGGCAAAATCTCTTGCTACTACAAGATAATAATCAACATCATCATCCGTCTCATTGATATCATAATATACATTGAAATATGAATGTGTATCCGGTGCAGCCCAAGTACACTGTGTTGTTGCACTATAAATGGCTTCCCTATTT
Organism: Agathobacter sp.; assembly: GCA_045123895.1. Taxonomy (GTDB): domain Bacteria; phylum Bacillota; class Clostridia; order Lachnospirales; family Lachnospiraceae; genus Roseburia. Next base: position 13,894 of record JBGVKW010000063.1, on the reverse strand, counting down.
CCATCCTTAACCTTATAAACTATTACCGCCTCAAGTCCTGATGTTGCATTCGGTACATTCGGACTTCTTCCTGGTTCATCATCTATATGCTGATCAATGATATTATCCTGACAATAACCGGAATAGGTTATACCATTTTCAACATGGGTAACTTCTGTACCATCCATTCCAGGCGGCGTACAATCATATTTTGTTGTAACACTCACACTTGATGTATGACCGACATTATCCGTTGCAATAACAGTCCAAGTATGGATTCCCTCATAGCGATATTCTAGGGTGTAGCTTACACTTGTGACTCCACTTGCTACCGTAACACCATTATCATCTTTAATGACCATACTACTAAGCCCTGAACCATTATAAGTTGTTCCCGCCAAAAAATCTGTAGCAGTTGTACTTATAACAGGTGCCCGATTTGTCCAGTCTGTAACTGTAGTTTCTATGCCACTGATTACCGGATCACTGTGATCCAAATATATGGTACTTGAGATGCTTGAGCTATGATTTCCATACATATCATAGATATGAACCGTATAATAAAATACTCCCTCTGATGTTTCTATATAGCTCCAGCTAAGTTCTCTTGTCGAACCACCGCCATCCCATGTCGCAACCAAATCCGTGGCTCCTGAATTGACATTTGTACGGTACAACTGTGCATAGTTCACACCGCTTCCCCTGTCCTGTGTTCTAAGACTAACTGTTCCATAACCAGCACTCCAGTTTGTAGGTGTTGCTGTAAAACCTAAAATGGAAGGTGCTGTAAAATCATACCTTTCCGTATAACCACAATCTGCACAGGAACGATAATGCCAACCATTTCCTCCGTCATACCAGTTACCCATTCTGTGATTACCATAGTCTGCAAGCCCACATCTGCTACAATATCTAACATGCTGCGATGATGAATATTGATTCCAGCCTCCAAAGTTATGGCCAAGTGGTCCCGAAGGAAGATACAGTTCGTACCATCGTCTACAAATGGAACAATAACCTCTCCACTGATCATAACCGCCTGAAGTACATGTTGCAGATGTCGAAACATAAGTCCAGGTGTTTCCAAAATTATGGCCTACACAATAACTCCAGGGAGAACTATACCAGCAAACCATCGAACTGTTACAACTTGAACTACTGCAGCCGCAAGGAGAACCACCACAATTGCCAGCATGAACTTCTATCGTTGCAAACGTCATACATGCAATCATTACAGCAAGCGAGACGATTATTACTCTTAGTTTCTTCAAACAACCGCCTCCTATTCATTAATCTCAGGATTATAGTCAATGATATAAGTTACATATCTTACAATAGTCGCCCCGTCACTATCAGTACCTGCTACTGTTACTGTGACGTAGACAATCTTATCTGTGCCACTTTCATCTGCTTTCACCTGATATGTACAGTCTCTTTGTGTGATTTCAACGCCTTCCATTTTTGATTCAAGATATGCAATTTCCGCACATTCATTTAAGCCAAAGGAATATACTCTCTGGTTCATATACAAATCTCTTGTATGAGATACATCATCGGTCACAAAATCAATTGGCATTCCCTTACTTTCAAAATATGCCTTAAGAAAATCCAGGCTATTTTTACATTTTGATACAGAAAAGCTTAGCTTACCTGTGATATCTTCTCCACTAGCATTAAGCACTCTATTTCTTGCTGCATCATAAAAATATCTGGATTCAGACTCGGCAGTGAATTTAGGCTCATCAGTTCCATTATCATAAACCGCTGATTCACATCGTCTTACACAAAGTGAACTGGTATCTTTAATCACGCTCTCCAAGGCTTCCACCTTATCCTTTGTCATAGGTTCTAAGCTGATTTCCGACAAATCAATTTCCACCATTTCTCCTGTTTCAGGATCTAAATAGCAGATAACCTCTTTTTCCTTAGCATCCTCTTTTTCTTTCATCTCACCACATTTTTCACACTGGCAGTCTTCCATTTCATTTCCACTGCTACAGCCACAGGAGCAAGCGAACCCGCTTGCCCCCTCCTGAATCTCAATCTCTGCTCCATCTGCTACCTTAATAGGTTCCTTATGGGAATTAAAATATCCCCTATGAAACATAACAGCCACCAATACTGCGATGGAAACAGCTATCGTTACAATAATTACTACAATATGATTTCTATTCATTCTTAAATACCCTCCTCAAAAAATAAATCTCCAGCTTCTGTACGGATTCCTATGCGTTTTACTGGTGCGCATCGGTTCTTAAAGTCCTCTAAAGCCTTTTCTAAATTGTTGGTTGCATACAGCCCTTCATCTAAAAGCACGCCTTCCTCGTTCATAAATTTCACAACGACTCTGTTGCGTGAATCTGAAAGAGCTATTTTAAATCCTGCCGGCAAAGATATTTCCTCCTCTTCTTCCACAGGCTCTTCCTTCTTGTTAAAATCTTTAATTGACTCAATCAAAGCAAGAATCATCTCCTTTGATTCATCTGAAACCACATGATTATCATGAATCAGCTTAAGATCACCGGTAAGGTATTCAACCTTATCTGCAAGAATATCTGCTATGATTTCTTCCACATCCTCGTTATGCGCCATATCATAGATATCCATGTAATCAATATATTTTTCAGCTAATACTAAAGCTTCGTAATATCTGTCCTTTAACTCTTCCTCCAGCTTTAAAAACTTCGTTACCAGCTCGTTATAATAGCGTTTAAATTTCAGATACTCTAAAATTGAAAGCGTCTTGCCTATGTACATTGCAAAGCAAACACATACAAAATCAAAGTACATTCGAAGTGATTCTTTATCGATGTTCTGATAAGCATCCAGCTCATAATCGCCATTTAAGAGATCCACCGTCATATACTGGATAAAATCCTCAGTTGCTTCGGTAAGCTCATAAAGTGAGCCATCTGCATTGTCGTAAGTTCTTGGCTTAACATTTTTTGTAAGTCCAAAGTACACATCATTCTTTCGCTTAAGAATCGAATATTCAGGGATATCCTTACAAACAAAACTCTCAGTATAATTAAGAACACTGTCATAGAAGGGAAGCTCTACACACCTTGTTTTTGACAGCTTAGATTCTTCTACCCTTAGCCGCTCACCGACATCCTTTTTATGATGTCTTTCTTCTATCATTCCCTTAAACTTACTTACAAAAGAAGTCTTCTTTTCCTCTGGTACCGGCATTTCTTTAACTGGCTTGCTCTTATTCTTAGGCAGCTCTTCACTTTCCTCCGGTACTTTTGGTAAGCGTTCAATCTTCTTTTCTAGTGCTATGATTTCTGCCTCAAAGCCTTCCAAAAATGCTTCATTTTTCGATGCTGTAAGTTCTATCTTTTCCTTTTCAAAAGGAGCTGCGCTCATAGCATTGATTCTGGACAGCTTAATAATATTAATAACCTTTGAAAGCTGTGCCTTATATTCCTTTATAAGCGCTCTTAAAAGTCTTGGATCAAAATCAGTCTGCCCTGCATTAACCAGCGCTTTAATCTTTATAAAGGCAACCATGCTCTTTGTGATATCCTTTATGTCTGCACCCGCATCAAGTGCAAAAATCTCATTATAAGCATGAAGCTCCCTTCTTAAATCCGAATCCTCCATACGTCTTTCAACGATGATTAACGTATCTGATTCTTTTATGGAGAATCGCTCTCCCGGTGTTGCATTTATGATTTCCTCCATAGAAGTAATCAGCTTTTTTATAATTTCAAGTTCATCACTCATTACATAAACCTCTCTACAAATCCTGTTGCCATTACTGCAATCATTACCACTGCAAATCCGGGAATGACTGCCATATCACCATTTAGTGAAAACTTCCTTTTCTTCACCTTGTATTCGACTGCGCCGATAAGGAGCGACAGACTAACAGCTATTGCCATAAGAAGACACTCACTTATGGCAAATGACAATATGCTGCCTGGCTTGGCAAAGGCCATGCAAATATTTCCAAACAAAAGAAAAATATCACTGTCACCATCACCCCAAATCTTAAACAGCCTTAAAAGGAGATATATACTGGAGTGGACTAGCAGAAAGCAGATAATCTCTGCCTTCGTAAAGCTGGCCACACCCCACAGAACTATTGCCCAGGCATCTGTTAGGATCAAACAGGGAAAGGAGTAAACCGTTCTCTCCTTGATATCCTGAGCAAAGGAAACTAGCAAAAATATTGCGGTAATTATTGCAAGAATAAGTACAACCCACTTCATTACCTAACACCTTCTTTCAAATAAACTTCTCTAAAATTAAGGCGTCTTCTTGCTTCATCAAATCCATCAACCTCAAGAATTTCGTCAACGGAAAAATGGCTCATATGGATTAACACAAATGGCATGCATGTAAGCATTTCCTCAAGTGTTTCCATAGGATAGTCAGATACATACCTTGCACACTGCGCAAGTCTTGTAACAGAGCTTGCGGCATCATTAGAATGAATCGTTCCAAAAAATCTGGCACCTGTACTCATTGCTGTGGTAAACACATACAACGCTTCTCCACCTTTAATTTCACCAATAATAAAATTGTCGATATCCTGCAAAAGCCCGAGTCTTAATTCATCCTCTAAGGAAAAATCCGTAACTACATCATTCTTTCGAACTGTCATTGTGTGCTCGAACTGTATCTGCGGATGCTCATTTGAATAAAGCTCATCCGATTCCTGCGATACCAAAACTGACTGGTTATACGGAATCAAATCAATCATGTTATTAAGTAATGTAGATTTTCCTGACCCGCCCCTGCCTGATATCAAAAAGCCATATCCTGCAGCAATACGGTCCTTAAGATACTCAATCATCTCATCATCAAGCATCTTGTTTTCCTTAAGATATTCCCAGGAAAGCTTTGTTTTTGGCATCTTTCTGATATGAATATTGTTCTTTTCAGTAGATGTCACGCAGGAAAGCTGCACATCTATTCGCAGGTAAAAGTTCTTAACACCCTTCCTGTCTGTGCAATGCCCCAATGCATATTCCTCAGCTCTCCCCAGCCTATGAATTCGAAGTATTCTTTCGTACCAGCTTTTATAATCTGCTTCATCAAAGAAACTGACCTTCGCTAAATACCTTTCGCCATTTGCTTTTACAACAATGTGGTTATAATCAAGCACCTTAATATCAGATACTTCTTTCGATTCAATCAGCGGCGTTAAGATGTAATACCCAAATACACACTGCCGAAACATCTCTAAAAGCTGCTTTTTTTCCTCATCGTCAATGCCTGCAAATGTTGCATTTATAAAATCCCTTGCACGGTTCATCAACATGATGAAATCCTGCTCTGTACCGGTAATACACTTTGTTACAAGCGCCGAATTCAGATCACATACATTTGCCTTAAGCTGAAGAAATCGTTTGTTTCTGTCTACGTCACTGTATATGGATTCAACTACATAAAAATCCGAGCATAACTTCAATGGGGCTGTTGCTTCTTTCGTATAAATTAAATTGCCCATAACTACCTCCTTCACAATTCATGTGGGCATAGTTACGGGCAAATCTGCAAAAATTATCTTACTTTTCTTCTTACTTCTGAATTCATTTCACTACGTGCAATACGCTCATCCTTATGAACAGCGCATTTTTTATATCCATACGTATCACGAAGCTCCTTAATTCTCTGATTAAATTCTTTGGTGCTGTAATCTTCAGATGAAATCTCCTCAACCTTAGCACCTGTTTCATCCATCACCTCAATTGTTGTAACAACTGTATTTTTTCCGTCCACTTGCGTAGGCAGCGTGGTCACTTTCAGATATCCTCCTGCATCCTCCGCTGTTATAAAGACCTGCCTTGTCTGCAACAACCCATACAAGTAAGCATCATTTTTCGCTTCTGAATGTCCAATCGCAGCAAAAAGATTCAGTCCTTCTCCCATATCCCTATGAAGTTCCTTGGCCACATAGTTTCTAATCGTCTTATACTGTTCTGACAGCTCCTTCTTTTGACCTTGCGCATATGTTAGCTGTGCCTTCTGATCCTCGACAAACTCCGCCACTTCCAAAACAGTTTTTCCATATCCTTTTAAAAGCCTTTCTTCTATTTCCTTACATTTTTCAAAATCATCCTTATACTCAATGTATCCAGCCTCATATAGATATGCTTTCTTCATGTGTGATTTCATTTCTTCGTACAAATCGATTATTGGTCTATATTTTGACAGCACCTGCTTTATGGCCTTTATCTCTTTACTAACTGCCTTTTGTCTTTCTACAATCTCTTTCATTGCAGCATCCGGATTGTTCCCAGGCGAATAACACTTAATAATCTCATGCACCAATGCCATCCTAGATAATTCCTCTGAAGCCTGGCGCATCTGCCAATTTCCCTGAATTTTGATAAGCCACGGATTACGCCCCATCTTAAGCATATGGATTGCTTTCTTCTTTTCTTCCGGCGTCATATCCTGATATTTCTTTATTACATTCGGCGCATAACTAAGCATTTCCCTTCCAAAGGCTTCCATTGCATGGCTTTCAGCATTTACGCCATTAAACGCATCATATTTTGTTTTTAGCCTATTCTTAATGGAATCCACAGAATAATTGTCTCCAAGCTGAATCGTTCGCATGGCCTTTACCATATCTGGTGTTTTAATGGAAATGTACTTTCCAACATTTACTGTATTTCCCTCTTTACGCAGTGTTTCTATGAACGCTTCAAAGTCTGTACTGTCCTCTATGGCACGGTCAATCAACTGCCTTAATGCAATCTTTCTCTGAATGATTGTAAGTTTCTCGTCTTCTTTTTCCTTCTCCCATTCCGCATTTGGAGTGAAGCCATATTTTATTGCAAGTTTGTTGATTGCAGGATGAAATTTAAGTGCCATAAACTCATTGTCCATGTGAATCTTTTTTCCATCCAGCCCTACAGTATTTACAATAAAGTGAATATGCAGATTATCCGTGTTGGTATGAACTGCATATACTACCTGATGTTCCGGGAACAATTCCTGCATCAAGTCATCTACCATAAGCATCATTTTTCCGGCATTTTCAATCTGAGATTCTTCCGCATCCAAAGATATAATTCCGTGCATAGCGACTCTGCCATCTGTCTTTTGATAAAACTCTTTTACCTGCATCATTTCATCAACTGCCTTTGATACATCTGACACCTGCCTGCATCCTATATAAAGACCATCTAAGGTTTTCAAATCGTTTAATACATAAGATACCTCGCGTCTAACCTGTCCCATGTCAATCTGGTCCATCTTCATATCACACTTTTCACTGTTTGTTATATATCCAATGGAATCCCCTATCTGCACAGAGCCGCTTCTTCCCTGACTTCCATGTTTTATATTGATAATCTTTGCCACTATTCCCTTTGGCATAAATCCTCCCTATAAAGAAAGGCCGCCACCCGGCAGCCTTCCTAACGTAACAAATGTAACAAATCGTAATATAGTTTCTAAGTTTCTTATAGCTCTTCGAATTTCGCCATCACTTTAATATGGATTTCTTCTCGAAGCGCCGGTGTCATAGGATAACATATATCCTTATAATCTCCGTTCTGATTTCTGCGTGAAGGATATGACACATATAGTTCGCCTTCCTTGGATCTCATTACCTTGATTCCATTGATTACAAAATCACCATCAAAGGTAAGGCTTCCGTAGGCTTCCATTCGGTCTTCTCCCTGACGCTTTGTCAGTCTAACTTCTGTAACCTGCATAAGCTTCGCTGGCTGGACACCTCCAGCCAGCACAACCTCCCTCCTATCTGCTCTTACCCTTCTTCTGGGTAGTTTCCTGAGTAGCTTTCTGTTCCTGTTCTGCAGCCTGAGTTTCTGACTCATTCTGCTTTTCAGTCTGATTCTGCTTCTCAGCTAAAACCTTCTGGTACTCCGCAACAATGGCATCCTCAATCTTATGATAGAGTTCCTTGCTAAGAGGAAATGCAATGTCTTCATATTCACCATCCGCTTTTGCTCTGGAAGGGAAAGCCACAAAGTTCTTTCCATTTTTATCCTCCATAACTCTGATACCTCTTACTGCAAAGGCACCATCAAGTGAAAAGCTACCAAAGGCTTTTGTGCCGCCCTCTTTTGTTGCAAGTCCAAGTCTGATATCTGTTACTTCCATAAACCCTCCTATCTATGATGTCTAGGCTTTGTAGCAGCCTGGACATCAATACCCTGTTCTGTTGACTTCTTAAGTTCCTCCACAGTTGTATCAGCAAGCGCAAGTTCCCTTGTCTTCGCATCAAACTTATAAACGTGGTCTGAAAGTTGTTCCTCTAATGAAACCTGAGTTCCATTTACTTCCTGTACCATCTGGGCAAGCATCTCAGGTGTTCCCATATCGGTACTTACGGCGATAACTTCATGCACAGATGAAGGTAAAACAAATAGATCAACCCCGCCAAGTCTGTCTGAAAGTTCAGCAAGTGCATCGCTATAGAAAATAGCAGAAGCACCATTTACACTGTTGCTGTTTGAAATCACATACATCTGATTCTCAGGTGGCATATTCATAATCATTGCCTCTACAACCTCCTCAGGTAATCCATCACGGCCTAACATTTCAAGCATGATGTCATTCATTGACTGTACCTTGGCAGGGAGTTTTTCCTGACTGTTCTTCATAGCAAGAGAATGAAGATCTTCAACCGTTACTCCCCATACTGCCATATGCTCTTCCTTAATTGTGATGGTAGCCACTCCGTCAGCGCTGCTTTCACCAATCATTACCTTATAGATGAAAGATAAATCTTCCTTTTCAGTGTGAGGTGTGTTCTTAAGCATTTCGCGATTCTTTTCTGTATTAACTACAGTAAGAACGATACGATCCTTAACGAAATCAAAATTTCTGTAATCTTCCGCAATGTTCTCTGCAAAATCAGGACCGGCGCTATGCTCAGCTGTTACCCTTGCAATTTCATTTACAACCGCATCAAGGTCTGCACCATTCTTGTACTGCTCGTAAAAGCTTTCAAGATAAATGGTAGGCGAAATATTGCTTTCCTGAGTTCTTACGCACACTGCCTGTAACTCTCTGCCGTTATTCTTTGTAACGGTATTAATGGAAACAATCGCATTCTCATACTTCTCAGGTAAGAAGTCTAAAATGCTTTCCTCTACATAAGACTGAAATTCCTCGTAATTAAGCATCCTTCTCATCCTCCTTTCCTTCGTTTTCCTTCTGAAGGGCAAGAATGCGATCTGCATATACCTTCAGAACTGATTTGTTGTCCTTGCTCTTTTCTGTGACGATAAGAGCGTTCTCTAAAATGTAATCCACTAATTTATCCTCCTTGTAATTTGTGCTGGACTACTTGCTACATCTTTCATATGGGCATGTCCAACGTGTAATCTGCATTTTTTCATAAAAAATTTTTATCTTGATTTTGCCCTGTGTGGGACTGACACAGTTTCTGTTTCCGCTTTTACACGATTTTCACTTAGGGCATCCTCAATCTTTTTTGAAATCTCATCTGCCGTGGTCTTGATAATGTCTAGGCTTTCTTTTAGTTCAGATACTTCCTTATCCTTACTCCAGCCGCCTATGTAGCCAAAAGAATAATCAGAAGTATCAAGTCCTAGCATCTGCGTTACCCAGTAAGCTACTGATTCCGCCTGAACCTCTTTTGTCTCCCTATCCCATTTATCTTCTTTGCTCCCATGCCCAAGTGAGGCATGACCAATTTCATGAATCATAGTCTTAATGGTCTGAAGCTGTGGAAGGTCATCCTTTACAACAATTCGCAGTTCCGTTGGGCTATAAAACCCATTAGCACCTGTTGTAATAGGTTCGAATGTAATAGGTACTGGGCTTACTTTTATGAGTACCTCTTTAAGTTCCTCAAAAGACTCCACCGATTCCTCCAACATAGAAGTAATGGAAGGAAGTGGATCTCCCGAAGTATCAGCATAGTCAAATACATACGCTGTCCGAAAAGACTGATATTCCCTCGTCACTTCTTCCATTACAGGCTGACCGTCTGCCCCTATAACAGGTTTACTGTTTTCATCAAGCACCTGCTCTTTTTCACTACCCTTAACCTTCACAGGAGCAATAATCATGATTCCATGACTACCCTTGTTAACGGCACGACCAAATTCTTGCCATTTCTTAAATCCACACACATACGTTGCATCCGGCTTTTGACTGGCAATCAGAATGCAATTATTTATGGAATAATGTGGGAACTTAGACATCGTCTGAATATATTCCTTGTATCTGTCGGATTCAAAAATGTCTCGTACACCATTTTCAAGTTTGAGCTGAATCTCACTCATCTTTTCTTCTCTGGTTTTCTTTTCCGCCATAACGCCTCCTAATACATGAGATATCGCATAGCCTCGCAATACTCGATTACTGCTGATGGAGTATCATGATTAATGGCGCAAAATTCAGGGAGCTCCTTTGGTCCCGGCCACTCTAATCCTGGTGTTTTCTTTATAAGGGTGTGAGTATAAATAGCCTCATCACAAACGTGTATTGAGACCACCGCTTTATGTCCGCTATACATCTGCACTGTATCCAAAACAGCAAATTCAAACTCTGCTTCGGGCTCTGTTACACTCCAGTCATAAGCAGCGATGATATAAAGATATTCTCCATCTGCCACCTTCTTATTTTCTGGAAGCATTGCCTTGTAAGCATCAGTCATGGTAGCCTTCTTTGAACCACCATCCGTGATTAGTGCAACAAGCTTTCCTTTTTCACCCATACCGATTTCCTCATCATGAAAAGCAAATTCCACACATTCCTTTAAGGAACTTTTACTCTTTATACAATTATTAAAAATAGCTACTAACTCATTCATGTCTTTCCTCCTTGAACTTCTGGACATAATGTCCAAAAGTGTCCTAACTCTTGTATTTCTTTTTAAGATCATCAAGTTTTTCCAAAATCAGCAGTTTTTCCTCATTAGTCACGGAAGGCTTCATTGCAATAACTTTTAGATCTCTTTCAATATCCGAAAGCAACTTAATTAGTTCACGCTCTTTAATAGCCTTAGGCCTGATTTCTTTCTGTCCTGAAATCAGATAACGTAGATACTGTGAACGGTTAAATCCCAGCTGCTCTCTAGCATTTTCAAACGCATCAAGTTCCTCCTGGGAGAGCGTCATAAACAATCGCACTTTTCTTGCCATTACTTACTCACCTCCCCACAGGAAGCCAGTGCTTCTTCAATTTCTTCATCTGACTCAACAGGAACTGTTTTTATAAAACTTCCCTTCTTAACAAGAACATCTTTTACCGGTGCGTCTGCCTTCTTTGGTTCGTCAAGAACATACTCAAAATCCTTTGGCTCCACTCCCAGCAGTGCACGTATTTCATTTAGTTCTTCAACCGGTACCAACTGAAATTTTGTCTCGTGGCCGCCATAGTCAGCAGTAATGAACCACTTTCCCGAAATCAGTTCCTCGGCTAGTCTTTTTTTCATCGCCCATTCACTTGCTTTACTGCATTGACGAATTAGTTCCCTTACGCTGTCGTAGTTCCTGCATAAATCAGGAGCTTCCAGTAATGTAATCAACCAATTTGCATCTATGCACTCATCCCCGGCATAATTCAAAAGTCTTTCAAGATCCGTATTTCGATACGGTGAATTGAATACATACAGCGCAATCTTTTCCTGATTACTGAGTTTTTGATTCGCAAGAATCTCTTTAACAGCAAGAGCCCTCCCGGTAAGATACTTAATCTGTGTCTGAGCTTCCTTATCAGAAATATGAAAGAGCTGCTTCATCCTCTCTTTCATAGAAAGCTTTTTCCTTGGAAGCTCCGCCTTAATAATTCCAAGCTCCTTAAGCCGTCTACCAAGCCAGCACTCACAGAACACTTCTCTAAAGGTTTTCTTCTTATAATTGGCCTGCGTAAGATTTAAGTTCTCATCCAGTTCTCTGTAGAATGAATCCTTCAAAAGTCCATATTTTGAAACAAAATCCTCTACCTCAATGGAATATGTCTTCGTATCCAAAAGAACTTTATCCCTTGCTTCTGCTATAGGCCCAACTTGGACAGAATCAATAATCAACACCTTGGGGAACACAAGCTTTGAAGCTTCGATTCTTTTTTTATCAAGCTTCTTGGTTTCACCGGCTTTCTTTTTATAGCTTTCAAGTTGCCGTTTAAGCTTTTCATTTTCCTCACTAAGGTTCCTTAATTCTGCTGACTTCTCGGTTTCTGTCAAAAGCAGTGGTTCAAAGATTTTATTCACTTCTCCTACAAGTTCTCGTGCCATCACCGAATCCACGCTGACCATGTTTCCATTTACACGAAACATTCCAGGCTTATCTCCTGATAGCATCTGCATATGCGTTTTAACTGTTGAAGTGTTTTCTCCTATTTGCACCAGGTAATCCTTAATTTCATCAAGTGTCCTGCTGTTGCCACAGACAAATTCATAAATGTGACCGTAATAACCGACATGCTGCAGTAACTTCTCGTCCATAATCCCTCCTTCCTGGAACTTCTGGACATAATGTCCAAAAGTGTCCTACTTGTTTTGCTTTCAAAATTCATATGGTTTAGAAGGGAACTGAATCTGCAGAAATCTGAGCAAAAAAATAAACCAGTATAATCAAACACTTAAGACTTGGACGAACCCCTCGTCCTTGCTTAAACCCTTGATTTTACTGGCTTTCTTAATCTTCTATATGAACCGACGAACCCTCCATCGATTTTTTACTCTTTTTCACTGATATACATACAATTAGATAACAGGATACGCCTATTGTTGCATACAAAATAGGCCAAACATCTGCTTATCGCAGCTGCAATAGGGCGTACCCTATGACCCCAATCTAACTTCTGGACATAATGTCTAGAAGTGAAAATCATGTCCTAATATGTTGACAGCATGAACCCGCAGTTATGCTATCAGGCATAAAGAAAGGCTCCGGCAACTATCACTACGATAATCACCAGAGCCTGACCGCTTTTCAATTAAGAGCTTAGCATAACTGCCCCTACTGTAAACATATTTTATTCTTCCATCACATCAAATTCTTGTTTATCCGATATACATGATAGTTTATGAAAATATCAATTTTCTTACTTATTACTATCATCTTTTTTTAATATTTGTCCGTCCCAAGCATGATATCCAGCAATATATTCATAATCAGGATATTCCTCTATCTCATATAATTTCATCCCTTTATCAGATGTACAAATTATCACATTTGATATCTTATAATTTTCTAATTCAGATGTTCCAATATATCTTATACCATTAAGATATATATAATCACCTTTTTCAATTGCTTCATTTTTGTAACTTTTATTATGTGTAAAATAATATCGACCACAAAATATAACAGCAACCAATAATATAATTCCTATAATAGGAACACAATATTTTTTCATTGTCACTCGTCCTTTGCACTAGAAATCGGAATTTTCTGTTTCCTATAAATGGTTCTTTGGTAGCATCACAACTGCTTGATTTCATTTGCAATCATAGCCACCGTTTTTTCATTGGTATCAATTTTAATCGTGTTTAATGTTTGATACATCGGTATTCTTGCTACACTTCTTTCAATTACATCCTCGGCACGAATACCTCTTTCCACATCCGTAGTTAATCTCTTATGCAAACTGGCTTCATCAGCAATAAGCGAAATACATTTCACCTCACAGTTTTGTGTATCCAGCTTTTCCAAGATAGAATCTATGATAGACTGTTGATGCATTACCCAGCAGAAAATCACATTTTCATAAGCAGAGCAATGCAAAAAGTTATTTAGTAAGTAACAAATATTATCTGTCACCATTGCTTTGGTTTCATTGGTTACTTGGAAAGGGTTTGCGTCCCAACACCAATCCCCATCAAGAAATACGCTATTGGATAAATCAGATTTTAGTTGCTGGCTAACAGCAGTTTTGCCAACTCCCATTGTTCCGCCAATTATATATAAGTTTTTCATATCCTCTCACCTAAAACTTCAAATTT
>JBGVKW010000062.1:0-13003 GCA_045123895.1 Agathobacter sp. | reverse complement strand
TCAAACATATCAAGCTTTTTAAGAAGCTGACCCTGAACAGTGCTTTCGCCGCCAGGGAGAACTAATCCGTCGATATCATCCAAATCCTTTTTTTGTCTGATTTCAATGCAATCTACTCCCAGATTATTCAATATTTTTTCGTGCTCAATAAATGCGCCCTGAACGGCAAGTACACCGATTTTCATGATTACTGACCTCTTTCTTCCATGATTATTTTGATTTCGCTAGGGTTGATTCCAACCATTGCTTCACCTAAATCTTCAGATAGTTCAGCGATAAGTTTAGAATCTTTATAGTTTGTAACAGCCTGAACAATTGCAGAAGCACGTTTTGCAGGATCTCCTGATTTGAAGATACCAGAACCAACGAATACACCCTCAGCACCGAGCTGCATCATAAGAGCTGCATCTGCTGGAGTTGCAACACCACCTGCAGCAAAGTTTACAACAGGAAGTTTTCCGTTCTCGTGAACGTACAATACAAGGTCATAAGGAACGCGAAGCTGTTTAGCTTCTTCGAAAAGCTCGTCCTTTGACATAGCTGTAATTTTTCTGATTTCTGAGTTCATTTTTCTCATGTGGCGAACGGCCTGAACAACATCACCTGTTCCTGGCTCTCCTTTTGTACGAATCATAGATGCTCCTTCGTTGATTCTTCTGAGCGCTTCACCTAAATCTCTTGCTCCACATACGAAAGGAACTTTAAATTCTGTTTTATCTATATGATAGATATCATCTGCCGGTGATAGAACTTCTGACTCATCAATGTAATCAATCTCAATTGCCTCAAGAATCTGAGCTTCAACAAAATGTCCGATACGGCATTTTGCCATAACTGGAATACTAACTGCATCCTGAATACCCTTGATCATTTTTGGGTCGCTCATTCTTGATACACCACCCGCAGCACGAATATCTGCTGGTATTCTCTCTAATGCCATAACTGCACATGCTCCAGCAGCTTCAGCGATTTTTGCCTGCTCTGGAGTAGTAACGTCCATGATTACTCCACCTTTTAACATCTGTGCTAAACCTTTATTTAATTCATATTGTGATTTGTCCATTAAATAAGACCTCCTTGCGTTTTCAATGAACACATCTTATAATAAAACTGGTAATAAAAAAATAATCAAAACGATAAAATATATTATTCCAGTCGCAGAGGTAGGAAATGCTTACATACGATTTTGAAAATATTGAAGGACCGATATACACATATGTATATAAATGCATAAAATCTGATATTTTGTCGGGAGAATTAAAGCCTGGAGAGAAGCTTCCTTCAAAAAGAACATTTGCAAATAACAACGGCGTTAGTACCATTACGATTCAAAATGCATATGACCAGTTGATAAGTGAAGGCTATGTATATACAGTTCCGAAAAAAGGATATTATGTGGCAAATATCGAGGGCATGTCACGTACAACCGTAAATACAGAGGTAAACTATGATATTCATATACCACAGACGAAGTCGTATGAATATGACTTGTCAAGCAATGGTGTAAATTCAGAGAACTTTCCATTTTCTGTGTGGACAAAGCTTTCAAGGCAGGTTATGGCAGAACAAAAAGAGGAGCTTATGACAATTGCGCCAGCCTCAGGGGTTTTGCCGCTTCGGGAGGCAATAGCAGACCATCTGAAGTCCTTTAGAGGAATGCTGGTGGATCCGAAACAGATTGTAATCGGTGCTGGAACAGAGTATTTGTATGGTCTTATCGTGCAGCTTTTAGGAAACAGGAAAATTTATGGAATTGAAAATCCCGGCTATCAGAAGCTGGTAAGCATATACAGTCAGCGAGATATAGCCTGTCGTTTTATTCCTATGGATGAAAATGGTGTGACAGTATCAGGATTACAGGAATCACAGGCGGATGTAGCTCATATATGTCCTAACCATCACTTTCCAACAGGTATTACCATGCCTGCAAGCAGAAGATATGAGGTCCTTGCCTGGGCAAACGAAAAGAGTGGAAGATATATTATAGAGGACGACTATGACAGTGAGTTTCGTCTTGAAGGAAAGCCAATACCACCGCTTTTTTCAATAGATGCATGTGAAAAAGTAATATATATGAACACATTTTCAAAATCCCTTGCCCCGACTATTCGTATTAGTTATATGGTGCTCCCAGTGCATCTGGCCAATCAGTTCTATCAGAAGATGTCGTTTTATTCATGTACAGTTTCGAATTTTGAACAGTACACTTTGGCTCAGTTCATATCAAGAGGTTATTTTGAAAAACACATAAATAGGATGAGACTCTATTATATGAAGAGAAGAAAAAACATTATGGGCATTATACAAAATAGTAAGTTGGGTCAAAAAAGTGAGATTTGGGAGAATGATTCAGGACTTCATTTTCTGCTTAAGCTGGATACAAATAGTTCAGATGAACAGATAAAAGAGAAATTAAGAGAAAAGGGAATAAAGATGAGAGCTCTTTCTGAATACTATTTTACAAAGGAAAATGAAAGGTCACATCTTTTTATAATAAATTACTCCAATATCGAGGAGGAAAAAATAAGCCAGGCTGTAAACCTAATAGAAGAAATACTGTGATTTAGAATAGTAAATAGAAAGTAAAAATTGTGGTATTTTATGATGAGATTGTTGTACGCCAAAAAGTACATAAGTGCTAATATTATCTTAGTTGAAAAAGTCTCCCACTTTATTAAGTGGTGAGTATGTAATATGGGGGGATACAAAAGATGTTTCAATTATTACTTGCAATTATTTATCTGTCATTTATTAGTCTAGGACTGCCAGATTCACTGCTTGGGTCTGCATGGCCTATGATGTGTTCTGATTTTAGTGTGCCCCTTTCATATGCCGGCATAGTATCTACTATTATTTGTCTTGGAACAATCGTATCAAGTCTTCAAAGTGACAGACTTACTCTTAGATTTGGAACGGGGAAGGTTACTGCTTTTAGTGTAGCGATGACTGCCATTGCACTATTTGGTTTTTCGATTTCAGGAAGCTTTTGGATGATATGTCTGTGGGCTATACCATATGGTCTTGGCGCAGGAGGAGTAGATGCTTCGCTTAACAATTATGTAGCACTTCATTATGAAAGCAGACATATGAGCTGGCTTCACTGTATGTGGGGCGTGGGAGCAGCAGCAGGACCGTACATTATGGGATATGCACTTTCAGGTGGAATGGGATGGAATGGCGGATATCGCTATATTGCAATAATACAGATTGTTTTGACGGTTATTTTGTTTCTCAGCCTTCCACTCTGGAAGCGAAGAACAGTACAGGTGGATGAAAAGGGGGAGACAAATAGAAAATCACTCACTATAAGAGATGTTGTAAGTATAAAAGGAGCAAAACAGGTATTTGTTGCATTTTTTTGCTACTGCGCACTAGAGCAGACTGCCGGTCTTTGGGCGACTTCATATATGCATTTATTTAAGGGCGTATCAAAGGAAAAAGCAGCAAGCTATGCGGCTATGTTTTATATTGGAATCACCGTTGGAAGAGCAATCAGTGGGTTTATCACTATGAAGCTAAAGGATGATCAGATGATAAGACTTGGTCAGGCGATTATCTTATTGGGAATAATTGTATTGTTCATACCAGCCACGGCAGAAGTCTCTCTTATTGGACTTATAATGATTGGTTTGGGATGTGCGCCGATTTATCCATGTATTATACATTCCACACCAAGGCATTTTGGCGAGGATAAATCTCAGGCGATAATAGGTGCGCAGATGGCGTTTGCGTACTTGGGATGTCTTACGATGCCACCACTTTTTGGTCTTATTGCAAACTCAATTACAGTTGCGATTTTGCCGGCATACCTGCTTGCAATTCTAGTACTGATGTTTTTCATGCACGAAGCCTTATGCAAGGTGACCGAATAATTTCCACTTGTAATATAATCACGAACACGCCTTGGCTTATGGTGGGCTGGAGTATTTACTCTTTTTTGACGAGTCGTGTGCAAGTTATATGCCGTTATCAGTTAAAGGTTGTCCGAGAAATCCTCGTTCAAGCGTAGCGCGTTTTGGATTTCTCGCGACATAATAAACTTAACTGATAACGGCATTTACTTGCACTAGACGCAGGAAACTTTAGAGTAAATACTCCAGCCCACCATAAGCCAAGGCGTGTTCGTGATTATATTACAACCATAAGTGGTAATTATATTTTACTCGGCTTCACCTTCATAAACCGCTTCGTTTGTCACATCAATACCAAGTTTTTTGAGTGTCTTGGTATCCACATCAGAAAGGATTACAGAAACATGCATCTGAGCACCTTTCAGTTTTGGAAGCTGTTTAAGAGCAAGTGCTGCATTAGAATCTCCTGCCGCATAAGTAGAAAGGGCAATAAGAATCTCATCAGAATGAAGTCTTGGGTTATGACTTCCAAAATATTCTGTCTTTAACTGCTGGATTGGCTCAATAAAAGCACTTGGAATAAGATGAATGTCATCATCAATTCCACCAAGATATTTTACTGCATTGAGTAAAGCTGCAGAAACAGCACCTAGTAATGGAGTTGTTTTTCCTGTAATGATTGTGCCGTCCTCTAATTCGATGGCAGCAGCAGGAGCTCCGATTGATTCGGCAACTTCATTTGCAGCAGAAACTGTTGCACGATCGTTAACTGTGATTTTTGCCTGCTGTAAGAGAAGCTCCTGTTTGTAAACTTCTTCTTTTGTAGCCTCGTCGTGTACAAGACGATTTTTAGACTGATAGTAACGACGAATGATTTCCTGCTTAGAAGCTTCTTGGCATGCATCATCATCAAAGATGCAGTTTCCAGCCATGTTTACACCCATATCTGTAGGTGACTTGTAAGGGCATTCGCCATAAATGGCTTCAAACATTGCAGCTACAACAGGGAAGATTTCAACATCGCGGTTGTAGTTTACTGTTGTGATTCCATAAGCCTCAAGATGGAATGGGTCAATCATATTTACATCATTTAAATCAGCTGTCGCAGCCTCATATGCCAGGTTTACAGGATGCTTAAGTGCAAGATTCCAGATTGGGAATGTCTCAAACTTAGCATATCCGGCTTTGATGCCACGTTTGTTCTCATGGTAAAGCTGAGAGAGACATGTAGCCATTTTTCCGCTTCCAGGTCCTGGAGCAGTTACAACAACTAACGGTCTTGTTGTGATTACATAATCGTTTTTACCATATCCTTCATCGCTAACGATCTGTGAGACATTATTAGGGTATCCCTCGATTGAAAAATGATGGTATACGTTGATTCCCATATTTTTAAGCTTAACTTCAAAAACATCAAGAGCCTTTGATGCCTGATAACGTGTGATTACTACGCTGCTTACAAAAAGTCCTTTGGAACGATATACATTGATAAGACGGATAACGTCCTCGTCGTAGCTGATGCCAAGATCGTGGCGGATTTTGTTTCTCTCAATATCAGCTGCATTAATAGCGATAATCATCTCTGCTGTATCAGCAAGCTGAAGGAGCATCTGAAGCTTTGAATCAGGAGCAAAGCCTGGCAAAACACGTGATGCATGATAGTCATCAAAAAGCTTTCCACCAAACTCAAGGTAGAGCTTGTCACCAAACTGGCCGATTCTTTCACGAATGTGTTCTGACTGCATTGTCAGATATTTTTGATTATCAAATCCTATTTTCATAAAATATACCTTTCTAGAAATATTATAATAGGTGTGCACGTAAATCCTGCGCACTTAATGAAGATAAGTAAGCAGGTGCGATGTCAAATACTGTCTTACATCCGTACATACCTTCCTGATTCATACGGTAAACTGCACGAGCATATGCTGCAATTACAGAACCTGTAAACTCAGGGTTTGAATCAAGTGTAAGCTTGTACTCGATTACGTGTGTATGCTCATCGTTTTGACCTGTAACACCTGTACGAATAACGCTACCACCATGTGGAAGACCGCTGTGATCTCTTGCCATTTCCTCTGCTGTGATGAAATGAACAGTTGTGTCATAGTCTGCAAAATAGTTTGGCATATTTTTGATTTCAGATTCGATTCTAGCTAAATCAGCACCGTCCTCGGCCACAACAAAACACTCACGAACATGTTTTTCACGTGTTGTAAGCTCTGGCTGTTTTCCGCTTCTGACAGCATCCATAGCTGCATCAACAGGAATAGTGTACTGTCTGCAGTCTAAAACTCCATCGATTCTTCTAACTGCATCTGAGTGTCCCTGGCTTACACCTTTTCCCCAGAATGTGTAGTCCTTTCCATCTGGAAGTACACAGTTTGCATATAATCTGTTTAATGAGAACATACCAGGGTCCCATCCGCAGGAAATAACACTTGTTTTATTTCCCTTAACAGAAGCTGCATCAACATTTGCAAAATGCTCAGGAATGCGGGCATGTGTATCAAAGCTGTCAACAACATTGTAAAGTGAAGCATATTTAGGTGTCTGCTCTGGAAGATCAGTAGCACTTCCACCACAAAGGATGAGAACATCAACATCATCAGTCATATCTTTAAGAGCATCTTCGTGGTAAACCTTTGCGCCTTCAGTAGCGATTGTTACTGTAGAAGGATCTCTTCTTGTGAAAACACCAACAAGTTTCATATCATCATTTTTGGCAACAGCACATTCAACACCCTTGCCGAGATTTCCGTATCCAAAAATACCAACTCTAATCATTATCTAATCCTCGTTCTTTCTTATTTATTATCCTAAATAATAATATATCTTTTTTTTACAAATGGATATAGGAATATGATAAAATATTAAAAAAATTTTGTGAGGTGAGAGCATGATAAAATTTACAGACGTATCTTTTGGGTTTCCACAGAAGGAACTGTACAACAAAATCTGCTTTGAAATAGAGAAAAATGAGCATGCTGTTTTGATAGGAAGCAATGGTACAGGAAAGAGTACTCTTGTGGATATAATAATGAATAAGGATGATTATCTTTATGACGGAAAAATCGAGATGGAGCCTAATATCAGAATAGGATATGTAAGTCAGTTTGTAAAACATGAGGATGGTGATATGTCTTCGTATGATTATTTATCAAAGCCTTTTATTGAGCTCCAGGTAAAGGCTGATGAGACATGTGCACAGATGGAAAATGCTGATGACATGGAGGCTGCATACGAAAAATATCAGGAGTGTCTTGATGAGATAGATGCAATTGATGGATATAATTATGATACAAATATCAAAAAGCAGCTTGCGGTAGCAGGAATAAGTGAACTTGAAAATATTTCTGTAAACAAAATAAGCGGTGGAGAATTTAAGCTCTTATCAATCATCAGGAATATGCTGTTAAAGCCACAGCTTTTAATAATGGATGAGCCAGATGTATTTTTGGATTTTGAAAATATAGTTGGATTATCAAAGCTTATTAATAACTATGAGGGAACCATACTTGTTATAACACATAGCAGATTGTTGTTAAGCCAGTGCTTTGACAAAATCCTTCATATTGAGAATGAAGAATTACAGGAATTCCCGGGAACATTCGCAGAATACAACAATGCAATGCTTGAGACAAAAATACAGATGCAAAAGCAGGCTATCAAGGATGAAGAGTGGATTGAAACCCAGAAAAAGCTTGTGGAGAGAATGAGAGCAGATGCCTCAAAAATTGCAAATTCTACAAAGGGACGACAGCTAAAGGCAAGGGTGTCATATCTTGAACGTCTAGAGAAGAAAAAGACAAATAATCCGTTTATAGAAGAGCATGATTATAATTTTACTTTTGGGGATGTTATGAATGAGGAAGGTGATAGCGAGCTTGCATTTAAGGTGGAAAACTATAGCCTGACTTATGATAAAACAATTCTTTCCGATGTGAATTTTGAAATAAAAAAAGGAGAGAAGGTTGCTATTGTAGGTGCTAATGGAACAGGAAAATCGAGTCTGTTAAAAGATGTTTATGCCACGTTAAAAGAAAAAGATTTAGGAGACAGGATTGGATTTTTTACTCAGATTTATGACGATGATGAGGAAAAATTATCAGGCGGAGAGCGAAACATAAAGCAGCTTCATGAGATAGCAAAAGGAAACTTCTCAATTCTTTTCTTAGATGAGCCAACAAGTCATCTTGATACCTATGCCCAGATAGCGCTAGAGAAAGCAATTGCCCAGTATAAGGGAACTGTTCTTATGGTATCCCATGATTTTTACACAGTTGTAAACTGTGCAGACAGAATATTGATTCTTGAAAATGGAACTTTGCGTGAGATGAGTGCAAGGGCTTACAGAAAGAGTATTTACAAAAGATATTTTGACAGTGATATTTTTGAGGCGGAGAGAATCCGAAAGGAGAAGGAGATTCGCATCAATGCACTCCTTAAGAGCAAAGATTACGAAAACGCATGGAAAGTGTTAAAAGGGGAGTAAATTACTTCCCTTTTTGCATATTTATACGGACTGTGTGGTGAGGGCGATTCGTTCCCGCGGACGGCACCAGGGGGTAGGGGAGTAGTCTACATTTCGCGAGAATTACGTAAATTTGTCAGGTGTTGAATTTCGGCTCAATGTTTGTGTACATTCACAAGGCGAACACTTCAGCGCGGATGTACGGCTAGGGTATACACTCTTAAGTTTCCTGCGTCTAGTGCAAGTAAATGCCGCTATCAGTTACGTCTATTATGCCGCGAGAAATCCAAAACGCGCTACGCTTGAACGAGGATTTCTCGGGCAATCTTTTACTGATAGCGGCATATAACTTGCACACGACTCGTCAAAATCGAGTGTATACCCTAGCCGTACATCCGCGCTGAAGTGTCCGAATTTTGAATGAACATAAATAATCAAAAGAGCCGAAAACAACACCGACAAATTAGTAATTTGAGACGAGTAGACTACTCCCCCACCCCCGAGTGCCGTCCGCGGGAACAAATCGCCCTCACCACACATCATCATATAAAAAAGCAAGGGGAGTAATTTACTCCCCTTTTAACATTCGCTTGTTTTCGTACATATTTGCGTCGGCATTTGCAATCATAAGCTGAAGGTGCATTTCGGAAATCTCTTCACGCATAGCAAATCCATGAGCAATCTGAAACTCAAATGGAAAATCCCTACGGGAGTTTACTTTCGAAATTGCTTTCTCGAACAGCTTCTTTCCTTCCTCGTAATCCTTTTGAGGATTATCGCCAGCCAGAAATACGATAAATTCATCACCGCCAGTTCGATAAGCTTTTCCTTTTTCGCTAAAGCTTTCCTTAATAATATTAGCGGCTGTACGTATAAGTTTATCTCCTAAATCATGTCCATAATTATCATTCGCCTGTTTTAGATTATTGACATCGAAGAAAATCATTCCCAGGTGCTCAGGTGGTGTATCCCTGTAGGTATCAAGCTTCTCAAGATAAGAGGTACGGTTTCTAAGTCCTGTAAGTCCATCGTGATAAGCAAGGTCTTTTACAATGCCGTATCGTGTACCCTGCAATATTAGTTCGTAGGTTTGAAGCTGCCCTGCAACTGAAAACAGAATAATCATAATGAGCATTCCGAACCGGATGCTTTCTGCTCTGTCCATTCCATCAGTTTTAAGGTATATAGGCATACTTACTATTACAAGTACCATGAGGGAAACAAAGCCCGAAAGCTGAATCGTAACACTTTTTTTCAGTTTTTCTCCATGGATAAGCTTCCATACCTGCTTAATAAGTATACATAGTAAAAGTACGAAAGAAAGAACTGTGGCTAACCATGAACCAATCAGTATGTAGTGTGCATCAATAAAACCGGAAATCTGACCAAGTACGCATAGAAAAATATATGCGATATCTAAAATACACAGATATTTTACCGGTTTGCGCTTCAAGATATCGAATTCTTCATCCAGATAAAAAATAAGAGGAAGAGAATCAGTTATCATTAGCAGATTGTCTGACAGCTGAAGGATTCTGCCGTCCTTTACAAAAAACTGTAAAACATTTGTTTCAAGTAGGCTCCAGGACCCCATAAGCACGGCGTATATTCCAAGGTAAAGTAATCCGTTTTTTTCTGAGCGTCCAAAGCTGGACTGATTCATGAAAATCAGTACTACTCCTATAATAATGATAAAAAGACTAAGCAAAAGAGGTAGACTTTTGTCTATGAAAAAACTAAGAATAACATCTGATTTATTTCCCCAGAAAAAGTGGTCAACACTAACAGCACTGGTGTCATAGGCATATGTTATTCGCATTTCGATAGTCTTTCCCTCACAATTGGATGGAATAGTGACTATGTTCCAGTTGTTTCCTGGACTTTTGGTATAAAAAGGTGAGTCATAATATTCTGTGGAATAAAAATCCTCGCCATCAACAAGAACCTGTGTATATACATCCTTGCTTCTATAGATAAGACTTCTGTCATATTTCATTTTGGGAATCTTCCAGTAAATAGACAGGGTATCAGAGCCTTTGTCAAAATACTGTCCAAGTTTATTTAGTTCAACTGGTGCTTTGTCATTACCTGACTCAGAAAGAGTCCAGACATCGTCAATTGTAATGTAGTCATCTAATCGGTCAAATTCGGTATTGGGTTTTCTGGTTATCATTATTGCAAGTATCAGAATAAACACATAAAATAGTCCAATCAGATAAAGATATCTAATCCATTTGACCGAATCTTTTTTGTTGGATTTAATCATTTACCAACCCCCTGAATAAGTATAGTAGCAAAGTGCTACCTCGTAATACTATCTTCATTATAAATGTACATGCTAAGATTATCAATTCCAATATGATAAAAATAGCAAAAAAGAACTAGAAATCAAAAATCTTTGCATTTGTAAGACAATATTGTAATATTGAATGTAAAGGTAAAGAAAAAATGTGAAGCTTGAGGATAGAAAATGAAAATATTTGTATTAGAAGACGATAGTGCAATCTCCATGGGACTTAAATATTCTCTTGAGAATGAAGGATATGAAGTGGTACAAGCTGAGTGTGTAAAGGAAGCTATGGAGCTTCTTGAAAAGGAAACATATTCACTGTATTTGCTGGATTTGACTCTTCCTGATGGCACAGGATACGATGTCTGCAAAAAAATAAAAACGATAGGCGATCTGCCTGTTATTTTTCTGACTGCTTATGATGATGAAATAAATGTTGTGATGGGATTTGATATCGGAGCAGATGATTACATATCAAAACCCTTCAGAGTAAGAGAACTTATGGTTCGAATAAAAAGTGTCCTAAGAAGATATAACAGGGAAAGTGTAGATGGAATTATCAGAATAAAAAATCTCACAATAATGACAAATGAAGCCAAGGTTTATAAGGAAGGGCAGGAACTTGTTCTTACAGCGATGGAGTATCGCCTACTGCTTATTCTTCTTAACAATAGAGGAACTGTTATGTCGCGAAGTAAGCTGCTGGAGAATATATGGGATGTGGAAGGCGATTTTGTTGAGGACAATACCCTCACGGTCTACATTAAGCGTCTCAGAAATAAAATAGAGGAGGAACCAAACCAGCCGGAGATAATTAAGACGGTTAGAGGGCTTGGATATGTGATAGAAAATGAAAAGTAGTGAATCTAAAAAGACAGTTTTTGTAAGCATTGCTATAACGGCAGTGCTTTTTGTAGTATGCATGCGAATAAACATGACAGCTGGTTTTTTATGCTTAGGACTTGGGCTTGTGTTAACCGGCTTATATGTTATTTCAATACATAAAAGAGACAGAAAATTAATGGAATTAAACAATTATCTGTCACTTGTCTGTTCAGGAAAATATGATCTAAAAATCTCCGAGAATATGGAGGGTGAGCTTTCTATACTGAGTAATAACCTTTTTAAGGTAATAACTATATTAAATTCTCAAAATGAGATGCTAAAGAAAGACAAAGTAAGACTTGCAGATTCTATGGCTGATATTTCCCATCAGTTAAAGACCCCGCTTACATCCATGACCATGATGACTGACTTGTTAAGTGAAGAACTAGAAAGTAAGAAGCAAAAAGAAATGATAGGTGTGGTTGAAAATCAGCTGGAAAAAATGAGGTGGCTCATTCTTAATCTTTTAAAAATATCAAAGCTTGATGCTGGAACCGCCGAGGTAAAGAGGGAAAAGACCTCCATAAAAAAAGTGTTGGAAGAGAGTATTAAGCCATTTTATGTGACTATTGATTTAAAGGATATCACCTATGAACAAAATGTAGAGGATTTCTATTTTAATGGAGATATGGCGTGGACCATCGAGGCCGTGTCAAACATAATAAAAAACAGTCTAGAGCATATGACAAACGGCGGAAAGCTGACTGTTACAGGAAAAAGCACCACTATTTATGATTCCATTTTTATAAAGGATGATGGATGTGGAATTGAAAAGGAAGATTTGCCACATATTTTTGAGAGGTTCTATCATGGTAAAAATTCATCGCCAGAGAGTGTTGGAATAGGGCTTGCACTGGCAAAGACAATTCTTGAAAAAGAAAAGGGTGACATTCTAGTAGAGAGCGAAAGTGGTGTAGGAACCACTTTTGAGATAAGATTTTACAAGGCTTTGGTCTAAAGTGACAAATTTGTAATTTTTTTGTCACTTACCTGTAAGTCTTGTTTAGTAGTATGTGTACATCGAAGTTGATAGATTATGAAAAGGAGTAAAGAAATGAAGATCTTAGAAGTTAAAAATCTTACGAAGACATATGGAAAAAATGAAACTATGGTAAAGGCCTTAGATGATGTATCACTTACTATTGAACAGGGTGAATTTGTGGCGATTATTGGACCATCTGGTTCGGGAAAATCAACTCTGCTTCATATATTGGGTGGAGTTGATACACCTACATCAGGAAGTGTAATCATAAACGGAACAGATATTTCTAAGCTTGATGAGACTGCACTTGCCATTTTTAGAAGAAGACAGATTGGATTAATTTATCAGTTCTATAATCTGATACCTATTCTTACAGTTGAGGAAAATCTTACACTTCCATTGTTACTCGATGGACAAAAACCAGACAAGAGACAGATAGAGGATTTGATTTGGACCCTTGGACTGGAAAAAAGAATTAAACACCTTCCAAATCAGCTTTCCGGAGGGCAGCAGCAGAGAGT
>JBGVKW010000061.1:0-6355 GCA_045123895.1 Agathobacter sp. | reverse complement strand
TTAAAAAGAATGCTGGCATATGCTCATGGACTGTCTAAATTTGGTTTATTTGCAGGACTTTCAGCAGATATGAAAGAGTATGGAAAAGAAATCAGTCTGGAGCAGAAAGAAAATATTGTAAATGTTATGACAAATGAATTCCCTGCAGGCGCTAGTAAAAAAACTTATTCTAAGTGTGTGTTTATTGAGAAAGAGGGCGACGACTACAAACCAACCAAATCATTCTTGGAAATGATGTCAAACGACGACTTTTACAAGGTTCTAAAAGAGCTTGTAGATTTTGGCATAAGTCGTTATGAAAGAGATTACAGCCAGACTTATGATCAGACTGATTTGGTATTATATCAGAAATATACATATGAGGATGTTTGTCGTCTGCTTAACTGGGAACAGAATGAGGTGCCATTAAATATTGGTGGTTACAAGTTCGACAAAAAGACAAAGACATTTCCTGTTTTTATTAATTATGACAAATCAGATGACATTAGTGATACCACAAAATATGAAGACCATTTTGTACCAGGCTTTAGAGATCGTTTGATAGCAATTTCTAAATCAGGAAGAAGCCTACAGTCTGAGGATGTACAGAACTTCCTTAAAGCCAAGGAACGTGGAATTCAGGTAGAACTTTTTGTGCGAAAAAACAAGGATGATAAGATTTCCAAAGAGTTTTACTATCTTGGTCATATGACAGCTAGTGGCAATACAAAAGAATTTACAATGGCAAATACAGAAAAGACTGCGGTTGAAATAGAATGGATTCTTGATGTGCCAGTAAGAGAAGATATCTATGAATACATTGTAAATTCTTAAATGGAGGAACAGATGAAAACAATAAGAGTAGTTGCAGCAGTAATAAAAGCTGTTAGTGGAAATGGAGAATCAATCATTTTTGCAACTCAGCGTGGATATGGTGAGTTCAAAGGTGGTTGGGAATTTCCGGGTGGAAAAATAGAAGATGGTGAAGCTCCACAAGAAGCATTGAAGCGTGAAATTATGGAAGAGCTTGATACAGAGATATCAGTCGGAGAATTGATTGATACGATTGAGTATGATTACCCCAAGTTTCATCTTTCCATGGATTGCTTCTGGTGTGAGATTGAAAAAGGTGATCTTGTGTTAAAGGAACATGAAGATGCGAGATGGCTAACCAAGGAACAGTTGGATGATGTGGAATGGTTGCCGGCGGATATTACACTTATTGAGAAGATTAGAAAAGCATAGCCTATATGTTATCCTAGGTCACCAAGAAAATAACCCAATAGAAGAGTGTGTTGGAGAAGTGTCTTACTTCCCCAACATGGCTAAAATAGTCATCAATAAAAAAATAAATCCAATCATAAAAAATAATATTCCCATTACGTAATTGAAAATCACATCAACAAAAATACTAACATCTTCTGGATTGTTTTTATTTACCATTATTATCTTCTTCTTTCCAATTAATGGGAATCCATATCTTTGAAGATTAACCTGATAGCTTTTCTGTTTATATTCATAGCGAACCTGATACGGATAATGTTTCATTTCCAATGAACTGGGTAATACAAAAACTTCAGCTTTCTTAAAATGTGTCTTTTTAACGGTTGCAACAATTGCGGATTTTAATAACCACACGCCAACTGCTACAATAACAAATCCCGTTATTCCTGCTATTATCATTTCTTTCATATTCATCGATACTCTCTTATCTAAATGTTTAATTTAAGGCTTTGTGTCATAAATCTTTGAAATAAAACATATTATGGCACAATTCAAAATACATATCAACCTTGTAAAGAGTCTTTCGGCAAGATGATGATAGGATATTGACAAAATCCTATCATCAGGATATCCTGATGATAGATTAAATTGAAAATACTATCACATAGATTAGAGGATAAAATTTGACAGTAACTTTCGATGACATTGTAAAGTACCTAGAAGAAGTAAAAGCTGCAATTAATTCCGGAAGATATAGAATTGAAATGAATGATAAGAGACAGGATAATCAAGACCTGTTTATGGATTATGTAATTTCTGAAGAACAAAGAAAACAGATTTTACTGGGTCTTACTCCAATGGATTTCTCAGAGATTCGTCCTAACGATCATAAAGGATTTGAACATGAGATGCTTATGTATTTGGAAAGGATGTAAATTTATTACGTAGATTTGGCTCTGGAGAGGAACAGGTATCGTTATATATTAAGTTTAATAAGTTAGAATCAAGATATGTTATAGTGATTTCATTTCACAAGCAGAAATATCCGCTAAAGTATCAATTCAAATAGGAAAGAAAACGAAACGCAAAATTAGGAGGAAAACAAAATAGCAAAGGAGAGACTGTACGATTTTTGTACGCATTGCAGGGATGACAGAGCATACACACTGAAAAAAAAGATTGTGAAAAAAGAAATAAAAGATAAAACTTTTGATTTTGAAATAGTGGTTGCTGTATGTGATGAATGTGGAGAGGAAATGGATATTCCAGGTCTTTTAGATTTAAACATGAAAGCAATTGATGAGCAGTATAGACGTGCTGAGGGATTAGTTAGCATAGAAGATATCAACAGAATAATGGCAATTTATAATATTGGTAAGGCGCCGTTGTCAATTGCGTTAGGATTTGGAGAAATCACAATTACACGATATCTTTCAGGTCAAATCCCTTCAAAAGAATATTCTGATGTAATTAAAAAGGTTTTATCTACACCAAATCACATGATTAAGTTATTAAATGATAATGCTGAAAAAATTGGAGAAACAGCTTATAAAAAAGCAATTAAAGCTGCTGAAGAAATTGCGGGAATGTTCTGTATGTCAGACAAAATGTTGTTAACAATTTCTTACATTTTTGAACAGATGCAGGAAGTTACACCATTGGCGCTACAGAAAATTTTATACTTTATTCAGGGTATATATATGGTGATGTTTGATAAGCCGCTATATAAAGAAGATTGTATGGCTTGGGTGCATGGGCCTGTATATGAAGAAGTATATGATTTATTTAAAGATTTCAAATTTAATCCAATTGAAGATAATAGGTTTGCAATATTAAAGGAGCGATTTGAAGAATTAGATGATCAGGAAAAGATGGTAATTGATTTAGTAATCAATACATTTGGGAAATATAGTGGAAAAGTTCTTGAGAATATTACTCATAATGAGGATCCTTGGAAGGATGCACGAAGCGATTATGAACCATTACAACCATCTAGAAAAATAATTAGTAAAGAAGAAATAAAGAAATATTTTAGTAGTGTAGCTAATTCTTATGGAATTCATTCAGAAGAGAAATTAAATAATTACATTCAAAGTTATTTGTAAGGTATGAGAGAGATACCACACTAGAAAGGTGTATGGTGATAGCAGAACAGTGGATGTTATTATAAATACCAGAGAGTATGGAGGTCATATAATTTGGCCTTCTAGAAACATTGCTATTGGTAGAATCGTTGCGGGCAAAGAAGTTTCAAAATCAATTAATACTGCTCGAAGCTATTGCCTAAGAGAAAGATTAGACTATACGCTGTTTGAACTAAGATTATGGTTCCTTGATAGAGAAAATGAAGGTACTATATATTTCCAAAGGGGATTAGAGGGAAAACGAGATTGGTTTTCTCCCATTTTCTGCACACAAATTAAAACACATAAAGGAGAACACATATGTCATCCATTAATTTAGATAACCAACTACAGGAACTCACCCAAATTCACAACCAAACCCTTTTGGTTTTGGAGGCTGCAGTGCTTGATACAGCAACGCGTGCTGAATACAGGCGCCAGATTGCCCAATATGAGAGCATGTATCAGTCTCTTGAAGAGATGAAATCACTTTCAAAAGAGGAGAAGACAATTTCATCTCTTGTAGAAAAGCAATCTGACCTGTTACAGCAACGAATAGCTTTTGAAAAATACTGCCATGAGCTATGGACAACCCAATTACCTTAATTTGAAAGAATCAGCCATGCTCTTTAAGTATTGGGCGCATTCATCTAGACTTTGGCAAATTGCTGTGTTTTCTTCTGCGCTAGCAGCATTGTTCCACTAATAGATTCTAATGGTTTGAATAACACATTTACTCTTGTATCAACTCTGGATTTTG
The DNA here is from genome assembly GCA_045123895.1 of Agathobacter sp. Taxonomy (GTDB): domain Bacteria; phylum Bacillota; class Clostridia; order Lachnospirales; family Lachnospiraceae; genus Roseburia. The sequence continues at coordinate 2,269 of JBGVKW010000061.1, read as the reverse complement.
TGATTTTTACGGTTGCAAAGTAGATTGTTAAATTTAGACCGATAATCAGAATGAAAAATATTAAAATTATATATGGAGGTTTGACGGAAATGACTTTCCAACCAGTTACCTCAGAGGTTTTTCCAATTCCAAATTTAGGTCCGCCTTTATAATCTACAAAGAGGCGCATCTGCATATCTGTGTTTGTAAAGCGTTCGTATCGACCACTATTACTATCTTGATACTTAGTCCCTGGTTTTTGGAATTATCTGTTTCAATGTTTATCTCTTTAATTTGTTAAATAGTTAAAAAATAATAAAAATATGGAAATAATATTAAGTCGTGATAAAATGATAGAAAATGCAAAATCCAAAAAAAGGGGAAAATGAAATGATTCGAGTAGCATTTTGCTGTCATGGAAATATTTGTAGGTCAACACTTGCTGAGAGTGTTTTCACATATTTGGTCAATGAGATAGGCGTAGGCGATAAATTTGAAATTGACAGTTTTGCGACTAGCAGGGAGGAAATTGGAAATCCGCCACATCGTGGAACTGTAAATGTTTTAAAACAAAATGGAATTCCACTGGTGCCTCACAGGGCAAAACAGATAACAATTGAGGATTACGAGAACTTTGATTATATAATTGGAATGGATCAGTGGAATATTAAAAATTTAAACAGAATGTTAAATAATGATCCTGATAGGAAAATATATAAAATGCTATCCTTTTCAGATTATGACATGGATCACAAGCTAAAAACAGCAAGAGATGTAGCGGACCCATGGTACACAGGAGACTTTGACACCACATTCAAGGATGTTATGAGCGGATGTAAGGGAATGCTATCATACATTAGAGAGCACCACGATATTTAAGCCACAACAAAGGAGTTAGAAATGCAATTACAGGACGGAAGACCGGCAGATACAGCCGGAAGACTTGAAAAAGAGATACGAACCTATGATTTTTTGGACAAGCTGGGAATAAAATATCAGCGAATAGATCACGAGGCAGCTTTTACGATGGAGGTTTGCGAGGAGATAGACAAGGCACTTGGAGCCACCATCTGCAAAAATCTTTTTCTATGCAATAGACAAAAAACAGCGTACTATTTGCTTATGATACCAGGGGATAAAACCTTCAAGACCAAAGAACTTTCACACCAGATTGGAAGCGCAAGGTTATCGTTTGCAAGTGCAGAGGATATGGAAAAGTATCTTGATATTGAACCAGGTTCAGTTAGCGTTATGGGGCTAATGAATGACCATGATAATGCGGTAAGGCTTTTGGTGGATGAGGATGTGTTAAAAGGAGAATGGGTGGGATGCCATCCTTGTGTGAACACATCAAGTTTGCGGCTGAAGACGAAGGACGTTTTTGGACCAGTAATAGAGGCAATGAATCATGACATGACAGTCGTGACACTTACCGGAGAAGACTAAGCAATGACGACAAGGCATTATTGAATAGGAGAATGATGATGATTAAAGCGGTAATATTTGACATGGACGGAACTCTTATCGATACAGAAAAATATTATAGAATTTACTGGCCCAAGGCGTTGGCGCACTTTGGATATGAGATGAATGATAATCAGGCGCTTTCCATGCGTTCATTAGGAAGACCTTATGCAGCTCAGTATCTGAGGGAGCAGTTTGGAGAAGAAGTAAACTATGAACAGATAGTAAAATATCGAAAAGAGTTAATGGAAGAATGTCTTGCTAATAATGGAATAGAATTAAAACCAGGAGCCAAGGAGATTTTAAATTTTCTAAAAGAAAAGAATATCGAAAGAGCAATAGCCACAGCAAATGATGCGGAAAGAGCTGAGCGCTATCTAAAGAAAATAGGTTTATTTGAATATTTTGATAAAATCATATGCTCAAATATGGTTGAGCACGGTAAACCAGCACCGGATACATATTCGTATGCCTGTGAGCAGCTAGGCCTAAAACCAGAGGAATGTATGGCAGTGGAGGATTCGCCAAATGGAGTAATTAGTGCGTATCGAGCAGGCTGTAAAGTAGTAATGGTTCCAGACCAGACCGAACCAGACGAGGAACTAAAAAAGCTTCTTTATGCCAAAGTATCAGACCTCTCACAAATCAAACTATTGTTTTAGGAGCCGAAAGGCTCCTTATTTTGTTATCTCTAGTTGGAGAAGACTCCCACTTCTTTAAGTGGTGAGTAGAAATGATATTTGTCTCAGTGGGAGTCTCAATCTCCAACTGAGATAAAAGCCGCCGGCGGATTGCAGGAATGCGCAGAGGAAGATGTCAGCAAAGC
>JBGVKW010000060.1:0-29213 GCA_045123895.1 Agathobacter sp. | reverse complement strand
CTTTGCTGACATCTTCCTCTGCGCATTCCTGCAATCCGCCGGCGGCTTTTATCTCAGTTGGAGATTGAGACTCCCACTGAGACAAATATCATTTCTACTCACCACTTAAAGAAGTGGGAGTCTTCTCCAACTAGAGATAAATAACACATCTCCGCAATCTCCACTGTTGATTCGTTTCATAATCTCAGACTCATATTCAGAATATCTGGTATATTTTACCTTCACATTTGGATACTTCTTATTGAAATCTGCAATATATTTTCATCTCTACCCCATATAAAATTGACCTTTTGTAATAATTCAAGTGTAATAATTTGGGAATATCTTACCATACTAATAATAATAATAAAAAAAGCCCCATCTATCCGATGTGGCTTTTTCTTAAATACTTTGCAGTTATTGTTCTTCCATTTTCCAACATTTCCTGTGGTGTTCCCGTAAACACAATCTCACCTCCAGCAGTACCGCCATCCGGTCCTACATCAATGATATAATCAGCAAGCTTCATTACATCTGTATTGTGTTCAATTACAATTACTGTGTTTCCTCTGTCAACGATTGTTTCAAAAATATCTACGACCTTTTCTATGTCCGCCGAATGAAGTCCGGTCGTAGGCTCATCGAGAATATAGATATTTCCCTTCTTCTTGATATTCTGTGCAAGTTTTACTCGCTGGCGTTCTCCACCCGAAAAAGTGGAAAGAGGCTGCCCTAATGAAATATAGGAAAGTCCTACCTCCATAAGTGCATCAAGCTTTGCCATTATTTTTTTATTATCAGCAAAAAACTCCAGCGCATCCTCTACGCTCATTTCAAGCACGTCAACAATTGATTTACCCTTGTATTTATAGCTCATTGCTTCATCACTATAACGCGAACCACCACAGTATTCACATTCTGTTGTGACCGGTTCCATGAAAATCAATTCAGTGGTGATAGCGCCTCTTCCCTTGCAATATGGACAGGCTCCCTTACTGTTAAATGAAAACAGTCCGGCCTCCACATTGTTTTCTTTTGCGAAAGCCTTTCTGATTTCATCAAAAAATCCTAAAAATGTACATACAGTCGAACGACCAGTGGCTGTAACAGCGCTTTGATCTATTAACACTACCTGTTCTTCGTATTGTTTTGCAAAAACATCCCTTATAAGTGATGACTTTCCACTTCCCGCAACCCCTGTAACAACTGTAAGAATTCCAAGCGGTATATCTACATCCACATTTTTTAAATTGTGCAGATTTGCTCCTCTTACTGGCAAAAATCCCTTTGGTTTTCTTACCTTTTCTTTAACTTTAATCTCAGAGTTAAGCGCATTTCCTGTTTTTGTTCCACTGATAAGTAATTGCTCATAGCTTCCCTGAAACAGCACCTGTCCACCATTTTTACCAGCAAGTGGTCCGATATCAATCACTTCATCTGCTATGCTTATTATATCCTTGTCATGTTCAACAACAAGAACCGTATTCCCCTTGTCGCGAAGACTTTTTAACAGTCTGCTCATTCTGTGAACATCTCTTGGATGCATACCAGTACTTGGCTCATCAAATATGTATATCATTCCACATAGTGAACTTCCCATATATCTTACAAGCTTAAGCCTCTGTGCCTCTCCCCCTGAAAGAGTTGAGCTTTCGCGATTCATGAAAAGATATGGCAAACCGATATCAATCATTCTATCAAGGGACGCTACCAACTGGTCAATTATGGTTTGAGCTCTGTCATCCTTGATATTAGAAAGCACATCCCTAAGCTCTACAAATTCCATTTCGCACATATCATTAATGCTGTATCCGTTTATTTTACAGGATAATGTCTGGTCATTTAAACGTTTCCCCTTACAGTCAGGACACTCCTTTTCATATAAATACTGTGCGATTCTTTTTAATGTGTAATCAGTCTGTTCCTCTGCTCCTTTCATTAGAACAAGGCGTTTAAACTGATTGTAGATTCCTTCTATTTTTTTATCGATGCGCTCTCCACCCTGTTTTCGGCTTCCATACAGCAGGATATTCTGTTCTTCCTCGTTAAGTTCCTTCCACGGAACATCGGTACGAAAATATTCTGGTCTTCTATATACCTTCCAATAATATTTTCCTGTCCCAAATGCCGGAAGTAAAAAGCATCCTTCATCGTACGTTTTATCTTCATCAATCAGATTGTGTACATCAAAGTCCATCACTTTTCCTATGCCGGCACAAGTAGGACACATTCCATTTGGATTATTGAAGGAAAAATATGAAGCTGGTCCAATTGACGGTTCCCCTATTCTTGAAAAAAGCAATCTAAGAGACGAATACATATCACTTATGGTTCCAACTGTAGATCTGGCATTTCCACCTAATCTGTTTTGATCTATTATTACGGATGGATTGAGATTATCTATCAACTCCGCATGGGGTTTATCATATTTTGGAAGTCTTCCTCTGACCCACGCTGTATATGTCTCATTCATCTGTCTCTGACTTTCTGCCGCTATTGTATCAAAGACAATACTTGATTTTCCCGAGCCGGATACCCCAGTAAACACTACGATTTTGTTCTTTGGAATATCAAGCGATATATTCTTTAAATTGTTTTGTCTCAATCCTCTTATTTTTATTGGTTCTATATCCATATCTGCACCTCCCCTTTTTACTACCCATTATAGTTCTACAAGCTGTACAATACTTCTTAATTCGTGCTATTAATCATTTTACAGCATTTACAGCACAAGTAAAACAATGTTTATTAGGGGAGGAGCAAACACTTGAGATAATTTACTCAGATCTTAATGCACTAACAGGGTCCTTTTTAGCCGCATGTCTTGAAGGAATAAAACCTCCGATAAGTGTAAGTCCTACACTTAACAAAACAAGAATTATACTTCCTGTAACTGGTAAGGATGCATTGATTGTTGTTATTCCTACAACCGAGTGTATTACAATATTTAATGGAATAAGAATTAGTAATGTAAGTCCAATTCCAATTGCACCAGAAAACAGACCGATGATAAATGTTTCTGCACTAAACACCTGTGAAATATTGTATTTTGATGCTCCAATTGCACGTAAAACACCGATTTCTTTTGTTCTCTCTAAAACTGAAATGTATGTAATAATACCAATCATAATAGATGATACAATAAGTGCCACAGCAACAAATGCCATTAACACATATGAAATAACATCGATAATAGTTGTTACTGAAGACATAAGTGTTCCTACATAATCCACGTAACTGATTTTATCTTCTTTCACAACTGTTGAATTATATTTGTCGATGCATTTTGAAATTTCTTCTTTGTTTTCAAAATTATCTGCATAAATATTTATTGAAGAAGGTGAATCCTTATCAACATAGCCGAATTTCTCCATATTACTTTCATATGTTGCAGGTGTAATTAATTCTGAATAGGCTTCTAGCATCTCTTCATCTTCAGGATTGGCAAGATACTCATCAAGCATACCTGCAAGTTCCTGTTCAGACATATTTAACATTGCTTCTGTATCTTCATCCCCACCGCTTTCAGCCATCATCTGAATCAATTGTTTTGCAAGCTCGGCCTTTTCGCTAATTCCCATATTTTTTATATAATTTGTTGCGTCCTGAATCTTTTCTTCGTCTGTATTTGCAGTAAAGAGAGTATTATTTAATACATTATGTAATGTATCAGACTCCTGAGCCTTTACAACATCACTTTTAGCTGAATAATCAATTAAGTATTCTGTAAGCGCATTTGTATATCCAACTGTATAATTCTGAACCAAAGCATTCTCTGTATCCTTCAGTTTAATAATTCCTGTAATCTTTAATTCCACTGCTTTATCAAGCTGTTTTTCAATTTCCTTTGTGTTATCTGAAATGCAGTCAAATGTTCCGTTTTGATTGCGGACATATGTGTCACAGGCTGGAACCAGATAGAATTTTTTGTTGCACAGCTCCTCGTAGCTAATGCTTGTTTCTTCTAATTTGATATCATCCTGATTGTCAATTTTTTCGAGTATTTCACGATAATCCTCTGCCGGAAGAATTCCAAGTTCATATAATGTTTTTGAGGAAATCTCGTTGTTCTGGTCTAAAACTAATGTAACCTCATCATATTTTTGTGGCCACTCTCCGTAAACCATCTTATAATTATCAGTAATAACCTCGCTGATTAGATTATCGTCACTTCCCGGAACGAGTTCTCCAAAATAACTATTTTGTGAAGCACCTGTCATTCCTCCCATATGCTCGCTCATCATGCCACCCTCATGGCCACCTGATTTTTCTGTACTCTCGTCTTCCTCATTCTCAAATGGACTTCCATCTGTATTAAAAAATTCACCATTTTCATCATAGGTATAAACATCAAATACTGTGTTGTAAGTATATGTTATACCATTTGAACCCACGTATTTTTGTATCTCACAATCCGGTTCCTCTAAATACTCCTTAAATGCTGACAAGTTATTGTATTTTATGTTATTTGCAAGATCTGCCTGTGTCTGCAAATCTTCTCCTGATGCATAAACTGCATCCAGTTTATGATCTACCTCTTTTTCAACCAACTCATCCATATGCTTTTCGCCGAAATTTTCTGTTATATCTATGCTTTTCTCTTGTATGGAAATTGGATACGAAGTCATCGTACTTTTCTGAATGTCGTTCACATAAGTATTTACACCATTTGAAAGTGATAAAATAAGTGCTATTCCAATTATTCCAATTGAACCCGCAAACGATGTCAGGATAGTTCTCCCTTTCTTTGTAGCCAGGTTGTTAAAACTAAGTGAAATAGATGTAAGTGGCGACATAAATGCCTTCTTTTTATATTTTGAGGTTGTTACTTTCAATGTTCCGTCTGCTACATTAAATGGATTTGTGTCATCTATTACTCTTCCATCCTTTAACTGTACAATTCTGTTTGCATAAGTATTTGCCAGTTCCGGGTTATGAGTTACCATTATGACAAGTCGGTTCTTTGCAACCTTTTTTAATAGTTCCATTACCTGAATACTAGTTTCTGAATCCAATGCCCCTGTCGGCTCATCAGCAAGAAGAATATCAGGATTATTTACAAGGGCTCGTGCAATTGCAACTCTCTGCATCTGCCCTCCTGAAAGCTGATTAGGACGTTTATGACACTGGTCACCAAGACCTACTGCTTCAAGTGCTTCTTTTGCACGTTTTTTTCGCTCTGCCTTTTTTACTCCTGCAATTGTAAGAGCAAGCTCAACATTTACAAGTATAGACTGGTGTGGAATAAGATTATAACTTTGAAATACAAATCCAATAGAATGGTTGCGATACGTATCCCAGTCCCTTTCCTTATATTGTTTTGTTGAAGTTCCGTTGATAATCAGGTCTCCACTATCATAACGGTCCAGTCCACCTATGATATTTAACAAAGTTGTTTTTCCTGAACCTGACGGACCAAGGATTGCGACAAACTCATTATCACGAAAATTTAGTGATACATTGTCTAACGCAGTTTGCTTAAGAGTTCCTGTTTCATACTCTTTTCTGATTTTCTTTAAGCTTAACATATTTCCTCCTACTATTTTAAAAATGTATATTAAACAACGTTATCTATCATTTGACAACGCTTGTTTTCAAAAAGTGATACAAAATGATTAGGTAGTATGTAATTAGTCTCTCTGGTAAATTCCATTGCTCCCGAATTTTCCAAAAGTTCTGCCACAAATTGCGAACAAAAAAACCTTCTGTTTGCATGGAATGGGATATGAAGAATACAGCATAGCACTCCCATTCTTGTGTACTTATATGTGTTCTTTTGCTTCTCTATCTCATCTATCATCTGTCGGATATTTTCATATGACTGATCCGATATTTCGCACCTGATACATTTACTTTTACTAACCCCTCTTTTCCTATGTACGTTCATAGTTTCAACTGCAAATCCACGATAATTAAAGCTATAAAATGTTTCTGCATCTTCCTCTAACGAAAGAGAAGCATGAGTATATCCTCTTCCGCCAAATACATATACAAGATTGGAAATCCAGTCGGAATATTTAGTCAATAAAATATTTACTTCTTTCATTTTCTGGCCTCCTTTGATTCTTAAAAGTACTCTCCTATACAAAACCTACTCCATACACATCAAACCTGTGATAGAAAAAATGCAATCTGCTACAAATAATAAAGTAAGAATCACACTCATCACCCATGTCGTTATGCTGGTTTCTTTTTCAAACAATTTTAAATATCGAGGCATTAGAATCATTGCCAATAAAGCTCCAACGATTCCAAATCCAAATACACTCACAAAGCATATCCGACCCTGTATATTCAAAAAGTAACCTGTATAATCCCAGAATCTTTTATGGAACAATGTTTCAAGCACATATCCAGTTATGTACTCTAAAACTCCACAGGATATAATGCTTGCCACAATAACGTGAAGTTTATTATTTTTAAATGCCAGCCATATCAACGCTAACAGAAGCACTCCGCATCCATAAATTGGTGCCCATGGTCCTTTGAGAACTCCTCGGTAATAAAGAAGTACCTCCAACGGCGATTCCTTTATCCCTCCTAATATGTAACGAATTATTATCTCCCATATAAAGCCGCATATACTTGCCAGATAGAATAGGAGCATATATGGTAAAAAAGATTTCTTCATATTCTTTTGTCCTTTCCTTATCTCTATAAGAATCCTAAACACCAAAAGTAAACGAAAAAGATTAAAAATTATAAACAGAAGGTAAAATAAGGTAAAAAATGGTACAAAAAAAGATTGTCTTGAATAATAATCCAAAACAATCTCTATTTATCTTTATTAAATCACTTTTCCTGTGACCAGAAACGATACCCAGCTCCCCATACTGTCTGAAGATATATTGGTTTCTGCGGGTTTTTTTCTATTTTTTCACGTAATCTGTTTATATGTACCGCTACTGTCTTTAAATCACCGTAGCAATCCATTCCCCATATGCGCTCATATAGTCGCTCTTTACTAAATACAATATCATTGTTCTCTGCCATAAAAACAAGTAACTCATATTCTTTGTTTTTTAACTCCACTTCCACATCATCTACATATACTCGATGTGTCAGTCTATTGATTCTTATAGAACCAATCTCTAAAATATTGTCTTCATCGCAGGAAATTGTTTTTCTCCCCTTAACCCTTTCATATTGAGCAAGATTTGATTTGACACGGGCGACAAGTTCAGGTGGATTAAAAGGTTTGGAGATATAATCATCCGCCCCTAATCCAAGACCACGTATTTTGTCCGTATCTTCTATTCGTGCCGTAACCATAAGAATTGGAATATCTACTTCATCCCTTATCTTTCTGCATATATCAAGCCCATTCATCCCCGGTAACATTAAATCCAACAGAATTAAATCAAACTCACCGGAAACAGCCCTTTTACAACCGACACTTCCATCAGTTACTATCTCTGTCTCAAAACCTTCTATTTCCAAAAAGTCCTGTTCTATTTCCGCTATTGAAATTTCATCCTCTATTATTAATATTTTACTCATATTCCTTCTTCTCCCTGCTTTGGCAATGTTATATCAATACACAGACCTGCATCCGGTTGATTTCTTGCAATTATGCGACCTTCAAATCCACTAATGATCTTCGAGGAAATAGCAAGTCCAAGACCACTTCCTAGCGCAACATTCTGTCTTGAATCATCTGTTCTATAAAAGATATCAAACAGTTTATCCAAAGCTTCTTCTTTTACACCCGGACCATCATCATAAATTGAAATTGTTATTTCTTTATCCGTTTCTTCGTATGTAAGTGTGGAAATGGCATTTTCCTTTGCTTTATATTTTGCAGTATTGCTCCAGATATTCTGTATAACATTTCCGAATTGAATGACATCTATAGAACAAAAAACATCTGTAGGTATTTTTTCGATAGCGAGTTTTACCCCTCTATTCTCATATTCCTCTTTCATATCAATTACAAGTTGTCTCAACTCATCCCCAAGATTCACTGTCTCAATATTAAATGGAAAATCACCAACATCTAACTTTGAGAATAAGAATAGCTGATTTATTATGTATTCCAATTCACAGGTCTTCTGATTTATTGTTGCCAGATATTTTTTTTGTTTTTCAGGTGTTTTTGCTATACCATTTTCAAACCCTACCACATATGCCTTGATTGAGGTCAATGGAGTTCGCAAATCATGAGAAATTCCAGCAATCAAAGCCTTCCTACTGTGTTCTTCACGTTGCTGCTGCAAAGTCATTTCTGACAATTTTGCTGCCATTTCATTGAATGCAGTACATACATGTGAAAATTCGTCTTTCTTTTCATAAACGATTCTATATTCAAGATTGCCTCTACTTATCTCATTGGTACCGTCAGCAAGAATATCAAGAGGATTAACTATACTCTTATAAATTCGGCTTACAAAATACCTGTTAATTATGAATACCAGAATCGTTGCAGCAAAAATTAATATTATAAATGCATGTCGCTGTATTCCTACGGTATGGGAACGCAAATATGGCATCTCCTCTTCATTTTCAAACGCAAGTATATAATCATTTGAAGAGTTGCGATAAACCGTCACATTTCCCGGCACCATTTCATAATCCGAATTTGAAATCTCTTCCTTTGCATCATCGACAGAAAAACAGTTTACATGCGCACTCTTATCCTGATGAAGCTCATTTGGATTAATCCCATAAAATATAAAATACAATATTAGCCCTACCACCAGAACAAAAACTGTTGGAAATATCACCATAAATATATTTGAATATATTAATTTCTTTTTTATTGTCATTGTTTATCCCACCTATATAAAAATGATATATGTTACATTTAGTAGCATAACACTTAAATATAAACTAGAGGTAAAATAAGACAAAATTTCTATAAAAAATATAGGCTATAACGGTAATGACAAATAGAATGAAGTTCCCACCTCCAGTTTGCTTTCACACCAAATCTCTCCGCCATGCTGTTCCATAATATATTTACAAATACTAAGCCCCAGGCCGGTTCCAGGAACAGTTGAGGACCTAGATTTTTCTGCCCTGTAAAACTTGTCAAACACAAAAAATATCTCCTCGGATTTTATTCCCATTCCATTATCCTCTACTTTAATATGCAGGTTCTTCTCTACCACTTTTACAGAAATATCAATTTTTTTCTCATCCTTATCCATATACTTTATCGCATTTTCAACCAGATTATATAAAACCTGTGTCATACGCTTTGTATCAATATGGACAAAAATATTCGCTTCATCCAAAGAATATTTTAGTTCTACATTTTTTTGAGTGGCATAATATTTCAGTTCTTCCAGAAGTGGAGCAAAGTAATCCTGAGTCATCACATCAGAAAACTCCATAGGAAGCTGCCCCAATTGTGAGTTTGAGTATGTAAGCAAATCCTTTATCATATCAATCATTGTATTTGTTTTCCTGAGTATGACCTCTATGTATTTTTTCTTATCTTCCTCATTTTGCGCAACATTATCACGAAGCGCTTCTGTGTACGACTTAATTGTTGCCAGAGGTGTTTGCAAATCATGTGACATATAAGAGATGAGTTCTTTCTCTGACTGTCTAAGTCTCTCCTCTGTTTCCTGCTTTGACTTGAGTTCATCTCGCATCAACTCAAAAGAGTAAACGAGATTATTCACTTCGTCAGTTTCATTTCCATCCCTATTTACCTGCAAATAATCCTGACTGTAATCACCATTACATATTTTCCGGGAAAGCATACTGATTTTTTTAATCGGTTGGAAAATATCTCTACGAATTATAAATAAATTAATCCCAAGCAGCACAAATACGATAATCACAGAAAAAATAATAGGAAACAGGCATTGTATAATCATTTCCCTTCTGTTTTCATGATAATCCTTCAAATCAAATAAGAAGGTCAAAAAGACCTCCTGATTTGAATCATTTATGAAATAGGTTATACTTCCCTTTACCAGTTTCTTGCTTTCAAAAACTGATAAACTACCTCTTCTCTTTCCTGTACTGTTTCCGGATCATATTGAGAAAGAGATAAATCTCCATCAATTCTTCCATCCCGTAAATATATGATCCGATTTCCACGAAGCGCTGCTTTTAAATCATGTGTTACCATCACAATACTCTGTCCCTCTGAATTTACTTTTGTAAAAACATCAAGCACATCCTGTCCCTGCGACGAATTTAGCGCTCCTGTAGGTTCATCGGCAAACAACAGCTTCGGCTTGTTGATTAAAGCCCTGCATATGGCCGCTCTTTGTCTCTGACCACCTGACATCTGATTTGGGAATTTTTTCTCGTGACCTGTAATCCCCATTTTAGTCATCAATTCTCTGGCATATTCATCCACTTCTTTTTTCTTCATTCTGGTTTTATAAGTTGGACTGATAATATTCTCATAAATATTCAAATTATCAACCAGATTTATTCCCTGAAACACAAATCCCAATTCACTTTTTCGAATTCTACCTAGGTCTTTTTCTTTTAAAGAAGTGATTTCCTCACTGTTTAGGTATACTTTTCCTCCTGATACGGAATCCATTCCACTTAAGCAATACAATAATGTTGATTTACCAGAGCCTGAACTTCCCATTATTACCGTAAAATCCCCCTCATATATCTCAAGGTTCATGTTCTTTATAACATTATTAATTTCACCATCTGTCACGAAACTTTTACATAACATATCTGTTTTTATTATAGTGTTTGTCATATTATTTCTCAACTTTCTAATTTTCTTTAGCAACTCCCCAGCGTTTTTACCGTGGAGTTCACATCAGCTTATTTTATCTCAGTTAGTGTTTGAGACTCCAACTGAGATGAAATTTACTCTATCACCAGATCTCTTACATTAAGCTTCTTAAATCGTCTGGATGAAATAATTGAACTTATAACAAAGCAAATCAAAATTAATATATTTGTTATCACAAGCGTCGTCACATTGACATTCATTTTGTACTCTCTTAGTCCAAAAATCTGTAGAGCAAAAATCATTATCTTTTTAAAACTCAGCAGTAAGGCTGGAACGCCTGCAATCATAGCTATAATTCCAATTATCAATACATACCATACATTGGAAAGATATAAGTCAAACGTTGTATATCCAATACTTTTATATATCTGATTAGTCTTTTCGTTTTTGATATTTCTAAGAAGAACAATACTGAAAATGCTTATCCCTCCTATTAGAATAATAAGTGCCACCACAGGCGGAATTGCTGTTTTCTGTGGTGTGGAAATCATCGTCATAATGGATTTGCAACATTCTTCCCTTCTGATTACAGAAGCATCATCCCCGACAATATCTGCATATTTATCAATAAATATGTCCACATCCACATCATCCTGTAAATATACCGCTATCTTTTCATATTCCATCGGAATGTCTCTATTCAAATATGCATCTGCCAGCACACGACCGTGCTTTCCCAAATCATAATATGTCTGATATATTCCTGTAACAAGCATGGTTATATCGTTTTCTCCGTCCAAAGACAGCGTCATATAATCTCCAACCTTAAGGTTTAATTCATCTGCCATTTTACTTGCCAGAGCTATCTCATCCTTGGTCTTAGGGTTTCTTCCCTCTAGAACAGGAAGATTAACTTTTCCAAAATCTTCATAGACCCCAAGATACATTGAAGTCTCCTCTGCTCCCTCATTCCACGGAAGCATTACCGCTTTCTCAAGAATCCACGGTGTAGCCTTTTCTACATCACTATCACTTTCCAAAGTTTCAAGAAAAGATTCTGCTTTTGACGTATCATTTAGCTCAAATATTACTTCACATGAAGGTATGCCCAGCCAATAATCATTCTCTGATTCCATGCTCATCGCACCTTCAAGGGCAACCATTGCCATATTTGTCAAAAATACTACCGCTATAGAAACCATTGCCATACCAAAAGCGCCTCTTTTGTCTCTTAATATTGACCGGATTGCCATACCAAATGGACTAAACCCTATATTCATGCCTGTGCTTGTTTTTCTTTTATGCGTATTTGTGTTTGTAAAACCACGAAGTGCAAACACTGGTTTAATGTTTTTTGTTTTCCTAATCACCTGCATAATTCCAATTGAAATAATCAATGTAACTGCCAGTACCGAGAAAACTCCTGGGAAAAACGGATTTAATGTTACGCTTGCTCCCATATCTTTGAATACACCTTTTAAAATCACACTGGCAAATCCTAACGATACAGCAACGCCTAATATGCTTCCAACACATACAATAGCTAAATAATATCCTAAATACATTTCCATGATATCTCTATACTGATAACCATAAGTCTTGTATATGGCAATCTTCTTTGTATCTGACATTACTGCGTTTTTTACGATAAATACAATGATTAATATACATATTGCAAAAGCACCTATACCTATTCCAAGCAATACTCCGCCTAAGATATTTACCGTGGTCATCTGCTCATCAATTCTTGAATCAAGTGTGATCATCTGTCCCTGGAGTTTGCCATTATGTGCTTTTCTATAGGCAGCCTCAACATCTACAGGGTCAACACCATCCTTTACATCTATCGAAAGAACTGTACTTGTCTGAAGATTTTCAGGCAGATTTCTGATATACATATTGGATGCAAATGCTATTGATAAGTTATCAGGATCAGCGTAGATTCCTGCCACTTCATATGTTTTTACCCCGTTGCCAAATCTTATTTCTATCTTATCTCCAACTTTAATGTTCTGATTGTTTGCAACACATCCCGGAATAGCACATTCATCGTCCTCATAAGAAGATACTTTGATATTTCCATCAATACATCTTATATTTTTATTTACTCCGCTGTTGTACTCGGCTAAAAACAAAAGTGCATCCAGTTTTTTCCCGTTTATGAACTTATCTTCTGTAATATAATATCGTTTTGTTTTGTATACATCTCGAACGTCTGAAATACTTTTGAAATCAGTAATCATCTCATCTAAAGCTTCATTTGATAAATCATATGTATGAACCGCAGCCTCAGGAAGATTACATTCCTCAACCAGTTTTTCGATAGGGGATTTAATTGATATTATAATGGATAGTGCTCCGTTGATTAGCATGGTAGATAATAAAACGATTAACACTATTATTAAGGTTTGTCCTTTTCTATTTCTGAAATTCTTAATTATCATTTTGCTCTCCTTTTTCTGATATGCATTTATTCTATCTGACAAAGATTAAATAACAATAGAAAAAATATTAATAAATATTAATATTGGAGCAAAATTAACTGTTCTGATTTATCTTTTTCCCAATAAGTAACTTAACGCAAAAATAAGAATATTAACACACACGATAGTTGCTCCAACAGGAGTTCCCGCCAAAATTGAAATTATCATTCCCGAAAAAGAACTTACAACTGATATAATCGCAGAAAAAATCATAACTTTTTTGAAGCTACAAAATATATTCATTGCCGATAAGGCTGGGAAAATAATAAGTGCAGAAATGAGCAGGGAACCTACAAGTTTCATTGCCAACACGACAATTACAGCTATGATTACTGCAACAATCAAATTGTGAGCGTCAACCTTTGTTCCTGTGGTTCTTGCAAAGTTCTCATCGAAAGTCACATCAAATATTCTGTGATAGAAGAAAATAAAAAACAACACCACCATCACCGACAAACCTACACACAGCCATACCTCTTCTTCTTTTAGTGTAAGTATGGAAGTTGACCCAAAAAGTGTAGAACATACATCTCCGGAAATATTAGCTGAAGTTGAGAAAATATTCATAAGAAGATAGCCAAAAGCAAGTGCTCCAACAGAAATCATTGCAATTGCCGCATCTCCATTTATCTTGGTATTTTGTCCGGTTTTTAAAAGCAATACTGCACAAAGTATCGTAACAGGAAGAACTACAAACACATTATTTTCAATTCCCAGAACACCGGAAACCGCCATTGCTCCAAATGCTACATGAGATAATCCGTCTCCGAGAAATGAAAATCTCTTCAACACTAAAATCACACCAAGAATTGATGCGCAAAGCGAAATCAGAATTCCTACCATTATTGCATACCTTACAAATGGATATTCCAGATACAAAAAAAGTTTTTCAATCATTTTTCCACCTCCGAATTACATAAAAGAAATCTCTTTCCAGATTCACTTTTTAAATACTCTTCCTTAGTTCCAAAAAACGTTTCTGTATCTACATGAAGAATATGGCTTGCATACCTTATTGCCACCTCTATGTCATGGGAAATCATAATTATTGTGATCCCCTCATTATTCAATTTCTGTATTAAATTATACAAATCTGCCATCACCTTTGGATCTAGTCCCGCTACCGGCTCATCTAAAAGCAGCACTTTTTGAGTTGCACAAAGAGCCCTTGCCAATAAGACTCTTTGCTGCTGACCTCCCGACAATTCTCTGTAACAGCTTTTTGCCAGTTCCTTTATATTCATCCTGCCCATATTTTTTCTTGCAAGAAGCTTCTCTCTCTTTGAATAAAAAGGTCTTATTCCCCTTCTCCCCTGACAACCAGATAATACAATTTCCTCTACCGATGCTGGAAAATCTCTCTGTATGACTGTTTGCTGCGGAAGATATCCTATCTCATTTCTTAGAAGACCATCACCAAATTTAATCTCTCCACTTATTGGACTAATTAATCCCAGCATCGTCTTCATCAGCGTTGATTTACCAGCACCGTTTTCTCCCACAATACACAGATAATCTCCTTTATCTATGCAGAAATTAATATTCCCGATAATCTCTTTTCCCTCATAACCAAGGGCAAGATTTCTTCCTGTAATAAACGACATAATTCCACCTCACATGAACTATTTCAATGCCTTTTTTAGCTCCTCAAGATTGCTCTGCATTATTTCGAGATAATTTGCCCCGTCCTCAACATCCTGTAAAGTAACTGACTGCATTGAATCCATGGTAAGTATCTGCTGATTTTTATCCTTTGTGTTATCCTTTATTGTCTCAGAAATTTTTCCATCAGAAGTCTCTATCTGCAAAATACTCTCTAACTCCAATTCATCAACCTTGCCTGCTAAAAAAGAAATCGTTTCAAAGCTTGCTTCTGTCTCTGCCGAACATCCAACAAATGCTGCATAATACTCCAGGCCATAATCATCCACCAGATATCTGAAAGGAAATCTGTCTCCAAAAACAACAGTTTTCTGCGATGCCGCCTCTACAACATCTTCATATTCTTTATCAAGACTTTCTAGTTTGGAAATGTATTCCTCTGCATTCCTGCTGTATAACTCTGCATTTTTAGAGTCTACTCTGCTTAATTCATCCGCAATTTTCTGTGAAAAGATTTCTGCATTTTTTACAGACAGCCATACATGCTCGTCATACTCAACCTCTTCTGACTCATCCTCTGCAGCTTCCTCTTCTTCATCCTGCATTCCTTCAACAACTTCTTCCTCCTTTACTGAATCTCCCAAAACATCTAACAGATTTATTGTCACCATGTCTTTATTTGTTGCCTCATCAAGTATATCTTCAACCCATTCATCAGACTCTCCTCCAACGTAAACAAACACATCACATGTTGACACTTTTGCTATGTCCTCCGTAGTAGGCTCATAACTGTGAAGGTCTACACCCTTATCAAGAAGCATTGTAATCTCAACATTATCATTCCCATTAGTAATTTCTCTAACCCAGTCATACTCAGGAAAAATTGTTGTCACAATAGAAAGCTTTCCTGACTCTTTTCCAAAGTCACCCTTTCCACACGCGCTAAAAACACATACAACCATAACCATAGAAATAAATACTGATATTAACTTTTTCATAGAATTTTCCTCCAAAATATTTTTTTGCACACGAAAAACAGACCCTGATTTCTAACCAGAGTTCTTACATATCCAGCCCGGAGGAAATATCAATTATTCATTCTTACCTTTTGAAAAATAAGTGAATTACAGAAAAAATCATCTCGTCTATATTGTTCTAATTCAACGAATGATTCACCAAGACACAATGCTATACATACTGTAATAACAGCTGTACCTATTGTCTTAAGATTATTAGAACACTGATGCATAACAGCACAAACAGGACAATGCGCCCCACTACAATCATGATCAGCGTGCTTACTAATATATAACGCAGAAAAAAGTAGCACAAATAAAGTAGCCACAAGTGCTACCCATGCAGTTATTCTGTTTACTCTGTTCTCCTGCATCATTTGACTTCTCCCTTTTTCTTACTGTGATTTTAAATTCTAGCTTTTTAACAGGGAAAAGTCAAATAGAAATGCAAAAAAAAGACAGCCGTTTCGATCTGCTGTCTTTTTAGGAGAAGGTATTTTACTATGGGGTATAGTAAAAATATATAATGTATTGGGGGGTTTTTACGGTGTATATATTATCATGATATGCCATTATAGTGTGCACAAACTTTTAAAAAGATATGCGCTTTTAATGTAACATTTGCACAAAAACAGTTTCTTGTCCTAGCTAAATAACTTTTTAAGTTCACTATTTTGTGGTTCTACAGTAAATTCCATTTCCTTTTTTGTGGTTGGATGAACAAAGCATATTCTGTACGAGCAAAGTGACAAACCATTCTTTCCATCGTTTGCTTTACTATCGCCATATTTTGTATCTCCAATAATCGGACAACCAATATTGGACAGCTGAAGTCTTATCTGATGGTGTCGACCTGTATGGAGATTAATATCAAAAAGCAATTCTTTGTCAGTCTGGCATACTATTTTGTAGTCAAGAACAGCTTTTTTTACATTCTTTTTATTAGCCTTTTCCACCTGCATATTTACTATCTCACCTACATTATTTCGCGGATTAAAGGTCATATGATCAGTCAATGTTCCACTGTCTGAAACAGAAAAATTATCTGGTTTTATTGTTGCTGCATAATAGTTTTTTCCTATACTTCTGCTTTGTACCTGCTTATTCAAAAAAGCTGTTGCCTTTGGGTTTTTCCCGAACACCATTACTCCTTCGACCGGTTGGTCCAGACGATGCACAATTCCAACATACGGCTGTTCCTTTTTTCTCGCCCGATAATTTTTGATAATGCTCTCCATATCCTGCTGTCCGATACGTTTTGTCTGGGTTGCAACGCCCGCCGGCTTGTAGCATACCAGTATTTCCTCATCCTCATATAACACTTTTAGCTCAGTCATTTTTATTCTCCATAATTTCACAAAAGATTTTTATTTACAGATTCTAGCATACACTCATGATTCTCTTCCATATGCGACAAATAAGTTACCATTACCCCACTTTCCGGCAGGCAAATACATCTCTGCCCCCATTTTCCATTAATACTAAACCCATCACCATA
This sequence comes from Agathobacter sp., assembly GCA_045123895.1. Lineage (GTDB taxonomy): Bacteria > Bacillota > Clostridia > Lachnospirales > Lachnospiraceae > Roseburia. Next base: position 11,975 of record JBGVKW010000060.1, on the reverse strand, counting down.
TTTCCAGATAAAATATCCATATCCATCTTCTTTATTATTTTGCTGCATGGAGGTTGCCATATTCACATACTCTTCAGACACTATTCTATTTCCCTGATACACACCTTTATTGCACAGTAACAATCCTATTTTGCTAAGTTCACGCACTGTCATCTTCATCTGCGATGCTCCGTAAAAATACCCTTCCGGGCATCTGCCATATTCATACTTTGAAATTTCAAGGGGTTTTAATATTTTTTCTTCAATTATCCTGCCCAAATCATCAGAAAAGGCTTCCGTCAATGCCACGCCCGCTAGATAAGCGCTCACATTAGAATAATTAAATACCGCCTTCTGTGGATTTGTAATTGTGCACGAAAGTGAATAATCCAGATAACTGTTCCCTTCCGGACGAAATGGAAATCCTTCAACCGACATGGTAAGCAAGCGCGCAACTGTAATTTCCCCAAAAGCGTCTTTCTGACACATAGACATTTTTTGAAGATTTTTTTGAGGTATATATTTCAAAACCGAATCATTTAAATTGATTAAGCCCTGATCATATGCTATTCCCATTGCTATTGACACAATCGTTTTTGTCGCAGAATAAATATCATAAGAATTATCACACGTATCACCATAGCTGTGCAGTAAGCCTTCATTTTTATACACTTCAACGCCATGTACATCCCAGTTATTCTTTTCTATTTCTGATACAAAATTATCAAAATTCATCATACAATAGCTCTCTTTCCACGTATATTATTTTATATTTACAATACATATAATAATAGCAATTATGACATTTTTTCTTTTATTTTACAAATTTTATAGTCTCTATATTGAATTATAGTGTTTTATAGTCTATTATAGTTCTTGTAGTAGATTATAGTTTATTATAGTGCAATGTGATAAGGAGGCATGTCGCATGACTAATAGAAATCCATACGCAATTAGTTTTGGAAGAATTCCAACTCAATATATAAACAGAAGTCTTATCGTGGATAGTATTCTTGAATCACTTGAAAGCGATATCGTGGAAGAACAAGCGTTTAAACTTACAGGAATCAGAGGAACTGGAAAAACTGTTACACTTACAGCAATCGAAAGACAGCTCCGTGACTCCGATGACTGGATAGTTGTTGGACTTAAATCAAACTCAGACATCACGAAAGATTTAATTGCAAATCTCTATAGCGCGGTTCCTTTCCTCACCACATTCATGGATAAAGAACTAAATTTATCCGCATATGGAATTGGACTTAATTTGTCAAAAAAAAGCCCTGTTGCCAGCCTTGACTATGCACTAAAGCGTATATTAGAGCAAATAGCCAAAAAGAAAAAAAGAGTACTTGTCACTATAGACGAGGCACGAAAAACCGATGCAATGATTGATTTCATTCAGGAATTTCAGATACTAATCAGAGAAGATTTACCTATATATATTATCGCAGCCGGACTATACGAAGATATAGAAAGCTTGGAAAATACAGATGGACTAACATTCTTTCTTCGAGCTACGAAGTATGAAATGACTCCTCTTAACCTGGGTATAATTAGAGAAGACTATAAAAAGACTTTATCTGTTACACATGACGTCGCAGAGGAAATGGCCCGTATTACAATGGGTTACGCCTTCGCTTACCAGGCTCTTGGTAAATATATGTGGGATTCAAATGAAAAAGTCATCACAGACGAAGTTCTTATGCTTCTTGATGAAGCATTGTCAGAGAAAGTTTATAAAAAAATCTGGAGTGAGCTCGCTCCTAAAGACAAATGGTTTCTACAGTTTATTGTACAAAAAGAACAGATGTCTGCCAGCGAACTTTTGGAAATGACAAGAAAAAAGCACAACGAATGGTCTGAACCAAGAATGAGACTTAAGGAAAAAGGAATAATTGACACCTCTGTAAGAGGAATGATTTCCATTAAGCTTCCTCGATTCAGACAATTTGTTGAAAATCAGTATTACTAATTACAATAGGGACTAAGACAAAACTCTATTTGTCCTAGTCCCTGTTATTATAGGTTCTTTTTATTAAAAATAGTAATTCCTAGCACCACATTTGCCACGCTCCAAAGAGCCACTACAACTATTGCTGATACAAATTCTTTCGGTTCCCTCATCCCAAACGCAAGCTTTGAGCACTCCATAAGCTTGGTTGGCAGATAATTCTGCAATTTAGGAACTATTCCAAGTATATATACCAACACAAAGACACCACATACTCCCATAGATACTGTTGCGCTACTACCGGATAATGCTGACATAAACATGATAACTGAAATAAGCCACACTCCAAACAGGTACAGGCAAAACGCAGAAAAAAGTATATGTTTTGCAATACTGTTATCCCAGTAAAAATCATTATATACAAATGTGATTATGTAGCTTGAAAAATACATCACAGTCCACAATACCCACAGCAATATAGTTTTTGAAGCCATAATTTTCCATCTTGGCATACCTTTTGTAACGATATTAATAAGTGTACCCTTCTGCAGTTCTGTGGCAACTATTCCACTAAACATAAGAACAAAAATCACCATTCCCATTGGCATATTCTTGTAAAACTGCTCCCATGATGTAAGAGCACTGATTTCTGTAGTCTGAACAATCATTCCTGTACCGGAAGTTGCATTTGAAAACTGCTCAACAAGCCATGGCGTTATCTTCGCAATTGCCGGATTCATTATTCCCAGTAAAAGAAAAATAATTCCAAGAATCAAAAGTTTACTATTTCGCACTACCTCTGTAAATTCTTTCTGTATATATGCAGTTAACTGTCTCATTTGCTTACCACCTCCACAAATAAATCCTCCAGTGTTGGTTCTAACATCTCAATTTTTTGAATTGTAATTTTATTGTCAGCAAGCTGCAGCATCATACTACACATTCTGCCTTCATCAGCATTTTCATACAGAATTGATGTACTACCTATAGCTTTACCGCTTGGTAATACCTGAAGAACCTTTGACACATCAGAATTATTAAAGCACTCAATCTGAACTGATGATGTTTTTCTAATATTTTTTATCTCAGAAAGCGTGCCTCTTAAAACAATATTTCCCTCATGCAAAAAGGCAACCTCGTCACATATCCTCTCTACATCTGATAAAATATGCGTAGAAAAAATTACTGTAGTCTGCTCTTTTACCTTGGATAAAACATCAAGAATCTCTTTTCGCCCAACAGGGTCAAGTGCAGATGTAGGTTCATCACATATCAAAAGCTTCGGACTGTTAAGTAGAGCCTGAGCAATTCCAAGTCGTTGTTTCATTCCTCGTGAAAAACCCTTGATTCTCTTCTTTTCATCGCTTAAGCCCACAAGCTCTAACAGCTCTTCTACCTTTGTCTTTATCTCGCTATCCTTCATTCCCGTAATTTTTCCGCAGAGCTTTAAATATTCTCGAGTAGTCATATAACCATAAAACTCTGGCACATCCGGGAGATACCCTATGTATTTATTTGTTGCAGTCTGACCGAAGGTTACCTTTTCTCCGTTCACAATTATCTCACCTTCATCAGGCTTTACCAGCCCCAGTATCATCTTCATGGTTGTTGTTTTTCCGGCACCATTTTTTCCAATAAATCCAAATACCTTATTCTGCAAAACCTCAAAGGACAAATCCTTAACCACCTGCTTGGTGCCGAATTTTTTTGATACATTATTTAATGTCAAAATACTCATTTATTCTTCCTCTTTTCCAAATACGAAATACAAAATTGGTCCCCACAACTGCATGCCAACTAAAGTAATAACTATCCACATTGCTCTGTTTCCATGCTTATAATTTTCGTGTGTCAAAATATGTCTCAGTGTCACAATTATTAACACAACCTCAGCAATAATAAGTGGGATTAAAAATGGTAAAAATTCTTTAATTTGTTCTAATGTTAAATGCATATCTTTTCTCCTTTTCTCTCTAAACATCGCTTTAATGTTACAAATCTTTTTTCTTCCTTATATTTTTCAAAAGCAGGCTGTTCAAAAATCGACATGGCACTTGCAAATATTAGTTTCTTGTCCCTTGGCACCTGTTTAATGGCATTTCTCGCCATAAATATCGACTCAATTTCATCAAAATAATCATCTGATTTTATGAGAACAACTTCCTTTCCAAACAAAATATCCATGGTGTCTACATATTTTTCAATCATATCTAAACACTCTTCTTTCATTCCAAAAGTCGAATACACAATTGCTGCCTGCATCAGAAAAATAGCTACTGTATTTGGATTACTATTCATCATATCATAGAGGTCTATAACTTTTAGCACTCGATCTATAGTTTCAAGGCATATATCACGATTATCCATATTTCCCACCAGATAATATGTGGAATGACTGATTATCCCTAGCACATCGTTATATACCAATAACTGATTATACTGCTTCGCCTCCTCCTTTTCGCCTTTCTCCATATGAGCCTGAATAAGAAGATTCTGTGATTGCGCAATTGGACTGAGCGGGTCCGCCAGATCTTCTAACACCTCCACCACAGTCTCAAAATTACCTAATAGAAACATGGTATATGCATAAATCGCCAATGCCTCATTACATTTTGCCTGATCCTTTTCCTTGTCCATCACTATCTGGCATAGTTTTGACGTTTTCTGCAATATTTCATTTTGTCGTTCCTTGGTATCAGCAAGCATGTGATGATTCAGCCAAAGCACCGCAATCTGCAACAAAAATGGATAGCAGTTAAAATATTGTTTTACAAAAATCTCACTCTTTTCCATTACAGTTTCAAATGCTTCCTCTGCAAACGCTTTTGATAATTCGGCATATATCTTCTCTATTTCTTCTTCCGAAAGCTCCGGTTGATACCCCAAAAGTTCATCTATCGACACATCAAAATATGATGCTATAACAGGTAGCAAGCTTATATCCGGCATACTTTGCTTCGTCTCCCATTTTGAAACAGATGCTTTGGTAACACCTAAAAAGTCGGCTAGTTGCTCCTGTGTTTCGCCTTTTTCTTTTCTTAGATTTATTATATTCTCAGCAAAATTGAACATCTTTGTCCTCCTTTTCTTCATCATATAGTCTCTTATCGTTTTACTCAATCGAATTATACGATACTTCTTGAAACAAAATCAACTATAGCGATACTAATACAACTATAGAAATGCGAGTCTTCCCAACCGAGATAAAAAAATTGCGCACCTTCATGGTGCGCAACTTTCTATTTTATCACGTATAAATCTAATACCTTACATTCTGTTCATAACTAACGTATTGTCTGCAAATCTTCAATGTTTCAAATATGGAACAATACTTGTCTATAATACAAATTATTATTGCTTCCCTTGATTTTGGCAACTCTTTGATATTAAGTGGCCACATATGACTCTTAATTGCCGCCTTTGTATGATCAGATACATCAAAAACTTCAACAGCATTCTTACATGCAATATATGGATGATCAAATCCATGTGTTTTTCTAACTGGATCCCCATCATGCCAGTCATACAGATAGAAATCGTGTAAAAATGCAGCCTCCACAAGTTCCCTTTCTTTTGCCTTTAAATGAAAAACTTCATTAACAAGAAAACATAGCCACGCTACATTCTGGCAATGAACAAGCGTTGTTGTCGTTCCATGCTGAATATATTCGCCCATTCTCTGAACTTCAGCAGATTCCATATAACGCTTAACTAATAATCTGAATCTTTCTTCTCGTATTTTTCTAATAACTTCCTTTTTTCTAATCTGAAAATTAAACATATTGTTTTTTCTCCATATTCGATGAAAACGTCCAAAGGATTCAGATATAATATATAAGCCCATTGTGTTGTTGTCAATCAGAATTTTTACATTTTTTCCCTGTACTGTTGAGTAACCAAACTAAAATAAATCGAGCATATTATCAAGATATATTTTTTCACGCACATGAATTTGATACTCTGGGCGGGTCATATAATACAATAAGAATTCCAAAATCAATGCACTTCCAAGACCTCTGCCCTCAATCTTGAAATTGGAAAATCCCATTGATAAATACTTATTTTGTATATCATTAATCCCTATAAAACCTGGATTATTCATAGCTTTTGAAAAAAGATAACCTTGTTCATTATCCGGCGCAACACATTTGTGGTCCGGACATTTTTCCCCCAGATTTTTTCTGCTGACCATTTCATAGCAGTTCTTCCTATCATAACACCCAAACCAGCAGCACTCATTACACAGAAACTCAACCTTATCCTTTAATTCCTTTGATAGTTCCATCAAATTGTCAAAGGACTTGTTTAATCGAAAATCCGGCACCACGTATCTAAAATCATCTCTCTCCAATTCCTTTCTAAACTCACAAAAATCAGTCAGTACCTTTGTAGTGGAAGAAATATAGTAAAATCCAGAATAATTCTTCTTGAGATAATCCAGCAAAGCATCAGAATGAACGATTATTCCGTTTTGAACTCCATCACTTTTCTCAAATAAATGGCAAAGCGCATTACATCTTTTATCCAAAAGGTGTTCTTCTCTAAGCAATGAATTACTAAATGTCAGTCTGGCAGAAATCCCATACTCTTGCATGAGAGAAAACACCTCCTGTGGGTAATGCTCACCAAATCCTACGCGGCCTCCTCCCCATATACAATCTGCCGGAGCTCCATAAATCGAGCCAATTTCACACCAATCGTAAAAATATTCCCTATGCTCACGAAATAGCGGTAAAAATTCGCGATAAAATTCAAAAAACTCAAACAATCCGGGGAGATGATAATATGCAGTTTTATTTTCCGTTTCTCGTAAATTTACCATTCACTTTTTCCAACTTTATATACTATTTCTCCAATTTCATATATGAAGACATCATACAAAATCCTGCCGCGCCAGCCTGACATACAATATCCTCTTTATCCTCACTCATTCCCCCAATTGCATATACCGGTATCTTAACACTTTCACACACAGCCTTCAAAAATTCCAAGCCTCTGCCTGGTATACCTTTTTTGCAGTCAGTATCAAAAATGTGACCAGCAATGAGTTCGTCTACTCCCACAGCCTCTGCAAAAATGGCTTCTTCAACCGAATGCACAGAAACACTCACACTGATTATGTCAGTGGATTTCTTTAACTCCTTGATAAACGCTTCAGGTGACTTGTGACTTGTAAGATATGGCATTGGAAAATGAATCTGCTTTATTCCCAGATTTCTACACACTTCTATTCTGTGATGAATAATTAGTTCCTTATCATATCTGTCGCACAGCCTTTTTACTTTTTCTGCAATTTCAGAATATGAATCATCATCAAGGTCTTTTTCCCGAAGTAAAATTTTATCACAGTCCGTCTGACATACTTTTTCTATCTGATTAATTAAATCGCCATCTACAAGATTTCGATTTGTAATACAAATTTTTTTACACATATACATAATCATTTAAAACTGGCTGAAGTCCTTCTGCCGCAATATCCTGATACATTTCCTCAAAGCTGCGCTCATCAGCTATTTCAAATTGCTCGTCTCCTTCTACAGCGGAGTTTTCTACATTATCATCTTTATTGTACTTACTTTCATGGTCACCGATTCCAGTAGATACTCCTGCGGACACTTTGGTTGCCGCTATTTTTACAATGCCATCTCTGAAATGCTTTTCCTCGCGGGATGATACGGTTATTCCTACATATGGCAAAAACAATCTGTAAGCACATAAAATCTGACATAATTCCTTTTCGTGTACATCCAGCGGATTGATTTTTTCGTTATTGATTATTGGACGAAGTCTTGGACATGATATTGAATACTCCACATGAGGATATTTTCTCTGCAGATAATACACATGTAATGCTGTTGCAAGTGCATCCTTATGATAATCTGACAGACCTAAAAGTGCTGAAAAGCCTACGCCTCTTACTCCACCTAAAATTGCTCTCTCCTGAGCTTCAAAACGGTATGGAAATACCCTTTTATGACCCATTAGATGTAGTGTCTCGTATTTTTTATCATCATATGTCTCCTGAAAAACTGTGATATAATCAGCTCCACACTCATGAAGATATCTGTATTCATCCACATTTACCGGATAAATTTCCAGGCCTACATTTCTAAAGTATTTCGTGGCAAGTTTGCAGGCATTTCCAATATACTCCACATCACTTTGCGCTCTGCTCTCACCTGTCAGAATAAGTATTTCTTCTATTCCGGAATCAGAAATTATCTTCATTTCCTTTTCTATCTCTTCGTCGGTAAGCTTTTTACGGACAATGTCATTGTAGCAGTTGAAACCACAGTATACACAGTAATTCTCACAATAATTTGCTATGTAAAGTGGTGTAAAGATATATACAGTATTTCCAAAATGCTTACTTGTCTCTATTTTCGCTTTCTGAGCCATATCCTCTAAAAATGGAGCAGCTGCCGGAGATAAAAACGCCTTAAACTCCTCTATTCCGATTCTGGATGATGCCAATGCTCTTTTCACATCAGCTTCTGTATATTTTTCATAATCATAATTCTCCATCTCGACAAGAACCTTATCCATAATATCTGACGATATCTGTTCCATGTCAGGTAAATATTCCATATGATTTGTTCTGCTTGATGGGTCATTTTCCAATTGATGCTTTTTACAAAGTGCTGCTTCACTCAAATTCTCAGAGTCCACAAAAAACTGATTTTCCATTTCATTTCACCTCGTCTTATCTTAAAAATCCTGTTAATGGATCTGATGCAGAAGCACCTCTTTCTAATACTCGTCCCAGACCAGCCAGATATGCTGCTCGTCCTGCCTTAATCGCATCCTTGAAGGCACCAGCCATCTGTGGAACATTCCCTGCTGTTGCAATAGCTGTATTTGCCATTACTGCAGCTGCTCCCATCTCCATAACCTCAGCCGCCTGTGAAGGTCTTCCAATTCCAGCGTCAACTATTACCGGAAGGTCAATCTCATCTATAATAATCTGAATAAATTGTTTTGTTGCAAGCCCCTTATTTGACCCAATTGGTGACGCAAGTGGCATTACTGCCGCAGCTCCAGCATTAACCAAATCTCTTGCTGTATATAAATCCGGATACATATAAGGAAGCACTACAAATCCCTCGTTTGCCAATATCTCTGTTGCCTTTACAGTCTCAGCATTATCTGGCAGTAAATATTTGCTGTCCTTCATAATTTCCACTTTCACAAAATCTCCACAGCCCAGCTCCCTTGACATTCTCGCAATACGAACAGCTTCTTTTGCATCCCTTGCGCCTGATGTGTTTGGAAGCAAAGTCACATGCTCCGGGATATGATCAAGAATACTCTCTCCCTGCTTTGTGTTCGTTCTTCTTACAGCCAGTGTAATAATCTCTGCCTCCGCCTGCTCTACCGCTGCCTTAATCAACTCCATTGAATATTTTCCTGAACCAAGTATAAATCTCGAATTAAATTCTTTATTTCCTAGTTTAAATGTATCCATCTTTTTCCTCTTTTCTATATTTATATACTTCAGAATCTTATAAACAGATGCCGAGAGTACATATTCTAATTTCCTATTTTTTGATTTGCCTGCTCAATAATTAACTCCAAAATCAAATTTGCCTGATGAGCCGCACATATCATGACTCTTGGCGCCATGAGACATTTTCCCGTTTCAAGTCCATTTGTCTCATCACCACATAGATAAAACTTTCCAAACACTTTTCTCGTATGAATTAGATTGCTGTCTCCATAGCCTGCCATTCCAGATGCTCCTACTAAAAATGAATCCGGCATATTTTCCAAAACATAGTTGGAAAGCATGGCCTTTTGCGTCGCATCGTCAAAGGCTTCGCATATGAAAGGGGAATCCCTTAACACATCTTCCATATTCTGCTCCGTCAGCTTGCAATCAAACAATTCCAATTCGACAAACGGATTTATCATTCTGATTATCTCAGCCAGACTTTCCGTCTTTTTCTTTCCAACCTGTGAAATAAAATATTGTTGTCTGTTGCAATTTGCAAGATCCACGCAATCAAAATCTATCAGACGCAGTTTACCAATCCCACATCTTGAAAGCGCAATCGCAATGTTAGAGCCAAGTCCGCCCAATCCACAAATCGTAACCTCAGCCATTCTGATAATATCCTGAACATCTTTGCCATGGCGTTTTTCCAGCGCGCTGTAAAATTCAGCCTCCTCCAACAAAGCTTACCACCTCCACAACATCGCCATCTTTAAAAGTAACTGAATCATATTGCTTTTTCGGAACGATTTCTTCGTTTATCTCAACTGCGATACGTTCTAATTTATAGTCATTTTTTTCCAAATATTCTTGCAACTGCATTCCCTCAATAGGTAACTCTTTTCCATTTACTACTACCATTTGTTTCTCCTTTCTCTAGTTGTGCATAGCTTTGTATCCACACAGGAATACAAAAACTTCATTACATATAGTAAAAAGCCACACGAAGGAAGCCATACCCAAGGTGGTGTGCCCCTTCATGCGACTTTGTCTGCACTCTATTAAATAGAATATATTTTTTTGATGTATATGTCAAACCAATTCTGACTTCTAAATCAATTGTTAATTTGTAGAATTATCGCTCCACTCCTCTATTACACAAGTATGATGTTTCTTTTCTTTTCCATCTACATCATAATTGATGCCAACCAAAAGTATCTTATCCTGATACCCTGATAAAACTCCCTGGTATCGCTTTTCCTTTATCTGATTTATTGCAGAGTCTGCTGACTCATTATACTTTAATTCAACTATCATGGCTGGTCGATACCCAGCATTGGCTCTTGGAATAAATGCGAAATCTGCAAATCCTTTACCAGCCGGCATCTCACGTATAATGTTATAGTAGCCTGGTGCTGTGAAATATGCCATTGTAAGAACACAACTTAATGAGTTCTCGTCATTGTATTTTAGGATAGACGTATAAGTATCATGTGCAAGTTCAATTAATTCTGCTACTCTGTCTGCATTCCCTTCAATTGTCTCATCTAACAACTCATCACAAGTTGAAATTGCTCTTGCAATCTCCGTCCACTCACCAGTCTGTAATGCTAATTCAAACGAAGTAGCTACTTCATAATTAGGGACAAAGGCCTTTTTTCTATCGGAATCATATCCAAGATATCCCAAATGTATCAAAGCTGTCAATGCATCATCCTTTGATGCTATAGTGGAAAAATCGTTCTTGAATGTGTTTGTATTAACTCTTACCATTCCGCCTGATAGCATTGTCATAATATCATCCTTAAGTCCTGCATAATTCATGTTAATAAAAGTATTAATTGACGCAAATGATGATGTATTTCTCCAGTAAGGATCGACTCTCTTCCTATCCATTGCGATAGATACCGAATTGGGATTATACATGTGCATCCCGTCTATCAGATATCCATTGTACCAAGCTTTTATTGTATCAAAATCCATATCATATTTTTCACAGAGCTCTTTTACTTCATCTTCTGTAAATCCATAATATTGTGTGATAGGATAAGAATCTAACATTGTATATTCTCTAAAATTATTTAGTGCAGACTCATCCTTTATTTTCTTTATTGGCAAAATTCCTGTGATATATGCCAAAGCCAAAAAGGATTTGGACTCCTCAGACTTAAAAAGTGAATGAAGGAACTGCAGATACTTATGAACCAGTTCTCTATCTTCACTATTTCTTATTACACAATCCCACTCATCAATAATGATTACAAAAGGAATGCCTGTAATAGAATAAATATCCTGCAACAAAAGATATAAATCTTTTTCATAATCAATTGAATCATTAAATTCCTTTTTAAAATCATCACAAACTCGCTTTTTAATTGATTCTATCAAATCTTCTTTGTGAAAATCCCATACAGAAGATATATCAAGGTGAAGCACATTGTACTGATTCATGTACTTTTTAAAATCGTCTTTTGAAGAAATCTTGGTACCCTTAAACAGGTCAGAAGCATCACATCCGAGGCTATAGTAGGCATCAATCATTCCTGCTGCATGGGATTTTCCAAAGCGCCTTGCATGACTTACCGAAATACAATTACTATTAGTCCCTAT